>NZ_ASCA01000001.1 GCF_002760245.1 Streptococcus suis YS161
TTTGAAAAAATACCGATGAGTCGAGAGAAGCAGGTTACCTATATCAATGACAAGCTGGAGCAACTCAGAGAAATCAAGCTAGGAAGTGATTCTGATTATACGGTCAAAGAAGCAGAGCGTTCAATCAAGGGACTAGAGCACCAGTTGGAAGAACTCCAAAAACTAGAGCGAGATACCTTTATTGAATTTGAAAACCTTGGAATTGATTTTCTTTTTGTGGATGAAGCTCATCACTTCAAGAATATCCGTCCAATCACTGGACTTGGGAATGTAGCTGGAATCACCAACACAACTTCAAAAAAGAACGTAGACATGGAGATGAAGGTGAGACAGGTTCAGGCAGAGCATGGAGATAGAAATGTTGTTTTTGCGACAGGAACACCAGTTTCTAACTCTATTAGTGAACTTTTCACCATGATGAATTACATTCAACCTGATGTTTTAGAGCGATACCAGGTATCCAATTTTGATTCGTGGGTTGGGGCTTTTGGGAATATCGAAAACTCCATGGAACTAGCCCCGACAGGTGATAAATACCAACCTAAGAAACGGTTTAAGAAATTTGTCAACTTGCCTGAACTCATGCGAATCTATAAGGGAACTGCTGATATTCAGACCTCAGATATGCTTGACTTACCTGTACCTGAAGCTAAGATTATTGCGGTGGAAAGCGAGTTAACGCAAGCTCAGAAATACTATTTGGAAGAGCTGGTAAAGCGTTCAGACGCTATCAAGTCAGGTAGTGTTGAACCAAGTAGAGATAACATGTTAAAGATAACTGGAGAAGCCAGAAAACTAGCCATTGACATGCGTCTCATCGATCCTGCTTACACCTTGTCTGACAATCAGAAGATTCTTCAAGTAGTGGACAATGTGGAACGCATTTACCGTGAGGGAGAAAATGAGAAAGCTACCCAGATGATTTTCTCAGATATTGGAACGCCTAAGAGTAAGGAAGAAGGCTTTGATGTTTACAATGAATTGAAAGACCTTTTAGTGGATAGAGGGATTCCCAAAGAAGCAATAGCCTTTGTCCATGACGCTAATACGGATGACAAGAAAAACTCTCTGTCACGCAAGGTCAATAGTGGAGAAGTACGGATTCTCATGGCTTCTACGGAAAAAGGGGGAACAGGATTAAACGTCCAGTCTCGCATGAAAGCTGTCCACCATTTAGACGTTCCCTGGAGGCCGTCTGATGTAGGACGGATTTTGCGGACATTCAAAATAAAAAAGAATGTGATATATTAATCACAAATCACTTATCACAAATCACAAGTGATTTGTGATTGTTGATGATAAAATAAGAATAAGAAGAAATAGAAAGAAGTGAGTGATTGTGGGAAATTTAGGCGCACAAAAAGAAAAACGAAATGATACACCAATCAGTGCAAAAAAAGATATAATGGGAGATAAGACGGTTCGTGTTCGTGCTGACTTGCACCATATCATAAAATTTTGTATAATAGGAATTGAAGTTAAATTAGATGCTAAAAATTTGTAATTAAGAAGGAGGGATTCGTCATGTTGGTATTCCAAATGCGTAATGTAGATAAAACATCTTTTTGAAACAGACTAAAAACAGTGATTACGCAGATAAATAAATACGTTAGATTAATTCCTACCAGTGACTAATCTTATGACTTTTTAAACAGATAACTAAAATTACAAACAAATCGTTTAACTTCTGTATTTATTTATAGATGTAATCACTTCAGGAGTGATTACATGAACAAAAATATAAAATATTCTCAAAACTTTAATATAAAATATTCTCAAAACTTTTTAACGAGTGAAAAAGTACTCAACCAAATAATAAAACAATTGAATTTAAAAGAAACCGATACCGTTTACGAAATTGGAACAGGTAAAGGGCATTTAACGACGAAACTGGCTAAAATAAGTAAACAGGTAACGTCTATTGAATTAGACAGTCATCTATTCAACTTATCGTCAGAAAAATTAAAACTGAATACTCGTGTCACTTTAATTCACCAAGATATTCTACAGTTTCAATTCCCTAACAAACAGAGGTATAAAATTGTTGGGAGTATTCCTTACCATTTAAGCACACAAATTATTAAAAAAGTGGTTTTTGAAAGCCATGCGTCTGACATCTATCTGATTGTTGAAGAAGGATTCTACAAGCGTACCTTGGATATTCACCGAACACTAGGGTTGCTCTTGCACACTCAAGTCTCGATTCAGCAATTGCTTAAGCTGCCAGCGGAATGCTTTCATCCTAAACCAAAAGTAAACAGTGTCTTAATAAAACTTACCCGCCATACCACAGATGTTCCAGATAAATATTGGAAGCTATATACGTACTTTGTTTCAAAATGGGTCAATCGAGAATATCGTCAACTGTTTACTAAAAATCAGTTTCATCAAGCAATGAAACACGCCAAAGTAAACGATTTAAGTACCGTTACTTATGAGCAAGTATTGTCTATTTTTAATAGTTATCTATTATTTAACGGGAGGAAATAATTCTATGAGTCGCTTTTGTAAATTTGGAAAGTTACACGTTACTAAAGGGAATGTAGATAAATTATTAGGTATACTACTGACAGCTTCCAAGGAGCTAAAGAGGTCCCTAGCGCCTACGGGGAATTTGTATCGATAAGGGGTACAAATTCCCACTAAGCGCTCGGGACCCCTTGTAGGAAAATGTCCTAAGTGTGGCAACAATATTGTATTAAAAAAATCGTTTTATGGTTGTTCAAATTATCCTGAATGTACCTTCACTTTAGCTGAACATTTTAGAAAGAAAAAACTCACCAAAACAAATGTAAAAGAATTACTAGAGGGAAAAGAAACCCTGGTAAAAGGAATCAAAAACAAAGAGAAAAAGCCCTACAATGCCGTTGTAAAAATTGGGGAAAAGGGATATATTGATTTTATCTCTTTTTCAAAATAAACATAAAAGCCCTTTAAAGAGGGCTTTTGAGGTAACAGACAATGGCAAAGACAATTTTTGAGGAAATGGGCGGCAAATACGAAAGGCAAGGCGATTATTTAA
>NZ_ASCA01000010.1 GCF_002760245.1 Streptococcus suis YS161
GTTCTCGAGTCTGAGAGCTTAGCTTCATAATCAAGCTGAGCTCTTTTTGCGTAGTAGAACTGTTTCTGGTATCCACAATTGATTCTCTTTTTCGGACAGGCATTACAAACGTAGGGAACCTTTTTGAGTAAAGGGCAGGCCTCACAATTGGAGGTACTAGAGTTCTCTTTTATCACCCTATTTCTCCGAACTTCTTTTGAGATTGTGGATGGGTCTTTTCCTAGCTTAGCAGCGATAGCTGAGAAGGGCTTAAGTTGTTCAATTCCTATTTGAATATCATTGCGATCAGAGAGAGTTAAGTGTTTGTTTTTCATTGTCAGTTACCAACTTGTCCCATAGTAAGTTCTACCTTATTTCTTTGTCTCAGTCTAATTTCCAGTTTTTAAGACAGACTAGAACTTACTTTGGGAATTTAGCACTGAAATTTTTCATGCGTATGACGTGTACTTTCAGAAATTTGGCTTGAACTTCCTAAATAATTATGATATACTACACAAGCAAATAAGGAAATTACCTCTCCTTAAATATTTAAGGGGGGGGTAATTTTTTTCTATTTTTACGAGGAGAGAGAAATAAGTTGAAATCGTGGGTAAAAGTAGTAAGCAAGTTTCTACTTGCTTTGTTAGTCATAGACTCTATAACGACAACAGCTATCGCCTTATCAGAAACGACTTCGGAAGAAGCAATGATACGCGATACATACTTAAAATCCTATCAAGAGGATACCACTAAGTTATCGCTCACCATTGATAAGGAACAAACGAATTCCGAACAATTAGCTGTTAAACTTAAAGTTGCGGAAGGAGTAATAGATGAGCAAGGATTAACCTTGATTCTGCAAAGCGGTCTGGCTTTGGGTCAAAATGACCAAGGGCAGGACATACTTCCTGAAGGTTTCTACCGAGATGAGACTTATAATGAAGATGACAGAAAAGCTACTACAGAAACTGAAGATTCCCTTGCGAAAGGATTAGAACAGTTGCCTGTTTACGGTGAAGGGTACTATTCTTTAAGAATCAAACCGAATGCCAATCGCTCTGTTGCTTTAATTACAGACCCAAGTGACAGTAGTAAGCGATTTGAGGAGCATGTCTTTATTTTCAAAAAGGTTTCCGAGGTTCAAACTGGGGAAATGGTCGCGGTGACCAATGAGCGCTATCTGACAATCCTCAAAGAAAATCAATCGGTATTTACTAACCAAGAAACGACAGAGCTAAACGCATCAACCGAGATTCCGAGAGGTCCAGGAAGTATTACCATTCAGCTGAGAGCCTATGAAGAGAATAACCCTGACCCCCAGGTGCCCTTGACCGAAAGTGAGTTTGAGATCTCATCGGTCGCTCATCCAGAGCAAACGATGAAAGGGACGACGGACTTAAACGGAAATGTGACCTTTGAAAATATTGCACTGGGGTCTTACACGATAAAGCAACTCACTTCCAATTCAGATTATACAATCGCTGAACAGATTGAAACGGTGGAACTGACAGAGGCAGAAACAACCAAGACAGTTGGTGTTACCAATACTGAAAAGAATGCATCGGAACGACAGAATGTTGGTATTAGCCGTTCTTCTCGAAGCAGGAGAGCTGTCACAGAAGCAACTTCTAATTCGACTACAACAACTGTTACAAACCCAGATGGAACAACAACTACCTATACACGTGAAGAGTCTATCTTCAAGTACATCTTCAAGCCCATCACAATTTCTATTCCAGGGTTCTATCAAAGTTATTCCCAAGATGGAGTCTTGGAGAAAAAGGAGGTAGTAGTCGACTCAGCTACTAATACCACAAAAATCATCTGGGAGTATACGACTACGGTAGGAGGCGCCAATAGCAATATCACCTCTATTAGAAATGCCTTCTCCACCACAACGGACTCAGGTCTAGGAGAACCACGAATTACCTCGGTCACAAAAAATGGCACTCCGATAACAACCAATACGACCTACTTTGGAAGTTCCGACAATTTCAAATCGGCAACAGATAACTTACCAGTTGAAAATGGAACATACGTCTATACGATTGAAACTCCTGTAGTGATTCCAAGTGATAACTATAGTTTGGATTATCGCTCAGAAGTAACAGTGAATGCTCCAAAGGGAAGTAAACTTACTTATAATGGTACGTCAATTACCTTAAGTCAAGCTGAAACGCGTACCTTATCAACAGCAGATACCATTACACTTCCAGCTCAGCAAGATGGCGGAGCGTTAGGTGATTTAAAAGTCGAGACTGTCAATACATCGAATGTCAACCGTACCATTGGTAAGTATCGTGATGGCAATGACAAAGTCATCGAATGGACTAGTTCGCAACTAAATGATACTACAGATCCACAAACGTTTACATTCGACGTTGCTTTAGATAGCTCACAATCTGTCCATGAATACAAAGTTTACATCTATGAACCAAGCAATGGAACCTATACTGAAGCTAGAGCTGAAACGGTTACTCCGACTGGGAATCAGATTACGGTTAGCAATGTACCAGCAGGTGCTATCGCTCTGGTTAAGACAGTAACGAATGTTACAAACGAGAAAGCTAACCATACTATTTCAGGAGCGCAGCTAGAAGCCCTGAAAGGTGATATAAAAATCCAGAAAAATTGGGTAAACGGAGCAACACCTGTAAATACAACGTTCACTATCACTGGCGGTACTGTCAACCAGACCAAAACGCTCACTACAGGTCAGACGACAATCACTGTCAATGATGTTCCTAAGTTTTCAGGGACAGGTGCGACAGCGATGAAGAAGCGGATTCACTATGAAGTCAATGAAACAGTACCTACTGGATACATTCTGGCATCGGCTACCTTTGACCTCGAAAGCTTGACCTACCTTTTCAATAACAAAAAAGACGAGTCTTCATCGACACTTCCAGGTCCTCCTGGAACTCCTACCAACTACGGAATTACCTCTGTTGAACCAGTTGATATTAACTATATTAAGTACCAAAGTGGTAGCACAGTTTGGGGTGGATTCAGTGGGTCTTTGAAACTTGGTTTTAAAATCCCGCCGTATGCACAGGAAGGGGACAGCTTTACCGTTACCATCCCAGAGGAATTGAAACTGGATCACCCAGCCAATCCAAATCAAGAGTGGACCCCAGTCTATGACAATAACAATCGAGAGATTGCAAAGGTCTATCATACAAAAGATAGAGAACTCAAGTTTGTCTTGACAAAGAACGCTTACTCTGTTTCAGAATATAGCGGTTGGTATACCATCGGAAGTCAACCAGGTAACATCATTCAAAAAAATAATGACACTTCTTTCCGCGGTCCCTATCTGACAGGTGTTGACCCAGTTCTGCCGAAATGGTATGAATGGGAAAATGTCAGAACGACGATTTTGACGAAACCACTAACCTTTAAAGGGACCTATACGGGAGGAGCCTTCTCTTATAGTGATAAGACTGTCACGACGAATGGGACACTCAATGCCACAAATAATGGAACTGGTCAAGGAGATCTCCATCAGTTTGATGGAGTGAACAAATACGAGTATGAGCAAGGTGAAGACTACATTAAGTGGGATTTGATGTTTAATACTGGTGGTGGAAATGCTGACGCTGGTATTTTGGCAGATCGCCATAAATTCTGGGATTACATCCATGAAGGAATGTCGCTTTACTCAGATGGTAATGTTGCATCTAGTATTCCCAAAGATATAGAGTTCTTTATCGCAGATGGAACTGCTGCAGCTTCTTATGCGAACCCAGTTAAGATGACCTTAAAAGGAACTTCTAACGTTAATGGAACTACCCAGTATCACTATGGAATTGACGGAACCGATATTGGTGTGGCTGTCTATATTAAGCCAGAAAGACACTCAAATCCAGACTTTGACAATTTCACCTCCACCCATACGCTTGAGTTTTACTATGAAAATGTTAGAAACAGGGCAATTGTTGCTCGCATCAAAATGCGTAAAGTGAGAATAACAAATACTTACTATTATTATAACGGTGCGACACGAGCCTACAATCCTAGCATGAGCGGTGCAACGTATATTTACCGCCGTGCGGCAGAAACTACAGCACGTGGTGGAGCTTATCCGACAGACTGGTATAGTTTAAAACTGAAAAAAGTTGCGAGTGAAAATGGTCAAAAGAAAGCTCTCGAAGGAGCGGTATTTACCCTTTACGACGCCAATAAAAAGGCTCACCAAACCGTTCGAAGCAATGCCAATGGAGAGTTCAGCTTCTCAGAACTCCTAGGGGGAACTTACACCTTTAAGGAAATCAGCGCTCCACCTGGCTATATCTTAGATCCGATAGAGCACAAGATTGTCATCACCAATAGTCAAAACATTACCATTGATGGCAAACAATACGATGCCAATAGTCCGTCAGAAGTTGTCAACACCAAGCCAACTACACTTCAAATCAATAAGTTTGAGCTTGGTGAAAGTCAGCCACTAAAAGGTGCGGTCTTCAGACTTAAGAGCAAAAATGGTGGCAATTATGACATTACCATAGGTGATGTGATTCCTGCGAGTCAGTTCATTTTCTCTGATCTTACAAAAGGGATCTATACCTTGACAGAGACAAAAGCTCCAGCAGGCTATAAAACGATTTCTCCAGTAGATATTGAAGTCTATGAAGAGAATGGAGAGCTGAAAATACGTAAGTTAACAGATACTGCCAATACTCAGACAGGAGCCATCGAAGTTGTCAACGGTAACTTTAGCATCAATGTTGTAGATGAGGACTTCAGTACCGAGTTTACCAAGGTAAACGAGCAAGGCCAGCCACTAGCTGATGCAGTGTTTGAACTTCGTCAGATGACCCAAACAGGCTACAAGCGAGTGTTGACAGGGTTGACCTCAAATGCACAAGGGAAACTCCGAGTAGACCACTTGCAAGGTGGGACAACCTATGAACTCTGGGAAACCAGCGCGCCATCAGGTTATAGGAAGCTAACCACAGCTGCCGCTCGATTCACCGTTTCTGACACAGGTGCGATTACCTTTGCATCAGGAGGCAGTCAAATCACTAACCGCCCTCCAACTTATAAGGTGAAAGTGCAGAAAGTAGATGCACTGACTGGACAAAAAGTAACTGTGCAGACCCGCATCGGTATCACGGATAGCCAAGGGAATGTCATTGAGGGACAAATTTCAAACTTTACCAATGGAGAAGTAAGTTTCCCTAAAAACTTTGCCCCAGGAACATACTACATCAAAGAAGAAACAACTCCATCTGGCTATATCGGCTTATCAGGTTTGGTACCATTTACCATTCGGGCAGATGGTGTAGTAGAAGTGTCTAGTGATTATCTTGAAGGTATTGACGTGACGACGAGCTCGCCAGATACGATTACGATAAAAGTAAAGAACTATCCACTCGGAAAATTCAAAGTTAGCAAGCGTGTCAAAGGGATTAGTGATATGACCAATCTTATCACTGGGCAAATGATCTTTACGTTGACCAAGAATGATGATCCAAACGTCACCATCGTCAAACAGCAAGCTGCCAACCAAGACTTTGTCTTTGAAAACCTCCAGCCTGGGGTCTATACTCTGACAGAAACTCAAGCCCCATCTGGCTACATCAAATCGACAGAAACGTACACGATTCATGTTGATAGAGATGGCAGTGTGCGCTTCTATCCTAATTCAGACCCTAGCAGTCACCTTGCGACTGGTTTACGTGTCATAAAGTCAGCTGAAATTGCAGCTGCCACAACCCACGGTTCTAGTACAGAAGATAAGGCGCTAGACGGTACTTTGACAACTGGAGCCTTGTACCGATTGCCGAACTCGACATTGAATGAAGGTCAATGGTGGGGAGTAGATTTAGGTTCGGTTCAACGCGTGACGCAAATCCTCTTTGCGCAAGGTAAAAATGCCACAGATGGTAGTGACCGTGACAAGATGGATAGCTATACCCTTGAGTATTCATCAGATGGCATCACCTACCAATCACTCGGTGATTTCACAACGCTTGACCTTACTCAATCGGTAGATATCTATGCACGATACATTCGTGTACGAAATCTACAGACAGGAACAGGTAGATGGTTGGGAATCAGAGACCTGCAGGTAAGTGTTCGAGATGCTACCCAAACGATTGACGCAGGTGGAAGTAATGATACAGCCAATATTATTAAAATCGGTAACATCGAAAATCCAGAGTTCAAAATTGAGAAGGTTGATAGCAATAACAACCAAATCTCAAAACCTGTCACCTTTAAGCTCTACAAAGTTGACGATAGTACAACAGCTGATACTGTATCAAGTGTTACTCTTAATGACAGCAATCTTGTGCAAACCTTGACCTTTACAGGTCAAAGTAGCATGACTAGGTTAACTGCGACAGCACTTGGTAAATATGTTCTTGTAGAAGCGCAGGCACCAGAAGGCTATGACGGTTTGAATGGACCGGCCTTACTAGAGTTGTACGAAACAACGCAGGCTTATGCCGTAACGCAACAGAAAGCTGTGACACGTTTTAGAGTTTTAAGTCAAACGAATTCGGTCAGCGTAACAGATTTATCTGCTGTTAGCGGAGTTCCTGCGAATGCTATTAGCATCAAAGTAAAAAATACGCAAAAAAGCTATAACTTTAAAGTCATCAAGAAAGACTCAACGACAAATACCGGCCTCAACGCTCGTTTCGAACTCTACGATGCAAATGAAACAGCCGTGATTAGTCAAGGCAATACCACGCAGACAGGAAATAGCCTCACCTTCCAAAATCTGCAGCCAGGTATCTATGTCTTGAAAGAAGTAACACCGCCATCAGGCTATATCCAAGTAAATCCAGTTCGACTTGAAATCACGCAGGCAGGTCAATTACAAATCCTGTCAGGAGATACAGAGCTTCTACAAGTTGGTGCATCAAGTGGCAATACGCTTGAGCTCACGGTGAAAAACGACAGTAAGAAAACCCTTCGCATTTCCAAACGCATCAAGGGTCTGGAAAGCTTAGCTGGTCTCATTACAGGAAACATGACCTTTACGCTGTCAAAAGACAACGACACAAGTTTCCAACCAGTGACTGTCACACAAGCTGCGAATACAGACTTCGTCTTTAATAACCTGACCTACGGTTCTTATACCCTAGTCGAGACAGCGCCACCAGCAGGCTATATGGCCGAGCCGATTACCTATAAGGTATCCGTGAGTCGCTCAGGAGTTTCTCTCTATAAAGTAGCGAACGCAGCTCCGAGCGAACGTGTCGCAGGTGCAACCCTCATCAAGTCAGGCGACTTATCGAATATCCAGTCTGGACAAGATGGAAATGCGATTGATGGTAATGACACGACAGCAGTTACCTACTCAAACTTCAACGGGCAAGGAAACAACATTCCTGCTGGAGCCTATCTAGGGGTTGACCTACAAGGTGTGAAACGTATCCGCCGCATTCACTACTTGCAAGGCAATCAGAACAATCCGCAGGATAGATTCAACCGCTTCACACTTGAGTACTCAATAGACGGACGTACCTATTTCCCACTGTCCACTTATACAGCCAATGGATTGGTCGATTTGGACACGGATATAATAGCTCGCTACATTCGTGTGAGAAATGAAGAACAAGTCGTCAACAAATGGTACGCTGTTCGTGAATTGACCGTCTC
>NZ_ASCA01000099.1 GCF_002760245.1 Streptococcus suis YS161
ACGGTGTCCATTTCCAGCCAATAGCTGATTCCTTTCTCTGTGAGAAAGCGTTGGAAGTCCTCGTAAGACCGTCCATCTCTGGCAGTTTTAGGAATGGGTTGTAGGTTTCTGGTTCTCCGCTTTCTGAATTTCACGACACGGGGGAAAACAATGGGCTTTGTGGACAGATAGCCTTTTTCAAGGTATCGGTAGATAGAAGCTCTGGACACCGAAAGTTCGTTTGAGGCGATGATGTGGTTGAGGTGTTGTCCCTTTTGGATGGCTGAAGAGACAATCTCGTCCATACGATAGAATTCTTCCTTGTTTAGGGCAACACCTGTTCTCGAGTCTGAGAGCTTAGCTTCATAATCAAGCTGAGCTCTTTTTGCGTAGTAGAACTGTTTCTGGTATCCACAATTGATTCTCTTTTTCGGACAGGCATTACAAACGTAGGGAGCCTTTTTGAGTAAAGGGCAGGCCTCACAATTGGAGGTACTAGAGTTCTCTTTTATCACCCTATTTCTCCGAACTTCTTTTGAGATTGTGGACGGGTCTTTTCCTAGCTTAAGAGCGATAGCTGAGAAGGGCTTAAGTTGTTCAATTCCTATTTGAATATCATTGCGATCAGAGAGAGTTAAGTGTTTGTTTTTCATTGTCAGTTACCAACTTGTCCCATAGTAAGTTCTACCTTATTTCTTTGTCTCAGTCTAATTTCCAGCTTTTGGGTTAGACTGGAACTTACTTTGGGAATTTAGCTTGTAAAAATTTGAAAAAACTTATATAACCTTGCTCTTGCAATCTGCTCTCTTCTGGTGTACAATAGAGAAGCAGACTTCCCTTAGTTAAATGGATATAACAAATTCCTCCTAAGAATTAGTTGCAGGTTCGATTCCTGCAGGGGAGATGGAAATACAACGAAAACCCTTGAAATATCAATGTTTTCAAGGGTTTTGTTTTTTCTAAAATGTGACCGAGGGGTAAGAAAGGGGCAAACTATGAATCCAATAGTTCATCTCAACTGCACCCCATAAATAGTCTGTTTTCTGTTTATAAGATAAGCTATGGCAAGTACAGGAATAGCATAGGGCAGGATATTAGCGCCGAATACTTCATAACTAATGAAGAGAGGAGCCAGTAAGGTATTGGTGGCTGTTCCAAATACGGCACAATACCCAAGGGCTACAACAAGTTTAGTTGGTAGACCTAGTAATCCTGCTAAAACAGCCCCAGAACTTGCTCCAATCGCAAAGAGCGGAGTAACTTCGCCCCCTTGAAAACCTGCAGCCAAACAAAGACAGGTTAGTAGGAGTTTTAGTAGCCAATCGAAAGCAAACACCTGTTCCCCAGCTAAACTGGCATCAATCAAATTGGTTCCTAGACCCGTATAACGACCTTGATGGAAGAAAAATAGTAGAACGGTCAGTCCAACTCCCATGATAGCTATTTTAATGTAAGGATTTGGAAGCCATCGAGTTGAGATGCTTTTTGCTTGCGCCAGAAACCAAGCAAATAAATTGCCGATGAAACCGAAGCAAAGGGCAATAAATAGCCATTTGAAACTATCTGTAAACTGGAATGAAAAAGATGAAATAGTGTGGGAAAATTTCTCCAATCCCAGTAAATGGGAAGTAGTAGAAGCCGTGAAAGCGGCAACTAGACAATAGGGGAGACTAGTCCAAGAATATTGGCCAACGATTAATACCTCAATGGCAAAGAAACTAGCAGCCCATGGTGTTTGAAATAACCCTGCAAAACCTGCGGCCATACCAATCTTTGTTATTATGTCTTTGGGCAAGTGTGTGAAACTGTGTTTTTGTAACCAGTGTGAGAGACCGGCTCCAAGTTGGACAGCTACACCTTCGCGACCAACGGAAGCACCGACAAGATGACTGAGCCAAGTTGTAGAGATGATGAGCGGAATGAGAACTGGAGAAATTTGCGCTTTCTCCCCTTGTCCAGCTTTGAAGACTAAGCCCATGCCTGCTTGGAGTTCCCTTCCCCATTTTTGATAAATGAAAACAATCAGCAACCCTGCAAGTGGCAGAAAGGGGGTTAGATATGTAAAATATTCAGACCGTAGGTCTCCAATCCCTAGTAGAATTTTCCCAAAAAGTGTGGTGATTATTCCTGCACCGACTCCAATTAAGCTGGAAAAGAAAAGGAGTTGGATGGCTTGTTTCATCCTATTGCTCATGATTCGCTAACTTGGAAGATTGATAAGCTCTTGATTGGGCCATAATATCGCTAAAGGTTGCTTGAATGGCAGAGCGGTAGTCATCCTTTTGAACTAATTTTCCAACTCTTTCAAGGACAGCATTTTCTCGGCTGGTATCCAAAACAGGCTTACCTGTTGCTCGTTTATAGGCTGTAACTTGGTCGACCAACTCCATTCGTTTTTCAAGTAGTTCAACCAATTGGCTATCAATCGTGTTAATCTGTTCGCGGATGCAATCCAAATTCATCTTATAAACCTCCGTATATTGTTTCAGTTGTTTCTTAGTATAGCAAAAAACAAGGCAGAATACTAGCCTTGTTTGAGGAAGTTACCAACTTGCTTTTTTTACCCCAGGAAGTTGACCAAGATGGGCTAATTCACGGAAGGTAATCCGACTCACACCGAATTTTCGCATATAAGCATGCGGACGGCCATCGGTCCTGTCGCGGTATTTCAGTCGATTTGGATTTGAGTCGCGAGGCAATTTTCGAAGTGCTTGGTAGTCACCTTTTTCTTTGAGACTTTTACGTAAATCCGCATAGCGCTCGATTAACTCCAACTGTCTCTGATAGCGTGCCATTTTTGATTTTTTAGCCATAAAATTCTCCTTTTTTAAAAAACTTAACCGGTTAATTATATATTGAAACTATTAAGATTGCAAGCAATAGGTGTACAATCTTAATAAAAGGCTAAAAGAAAACAGACTAGACCTATTGATAAGTCAGTCTGTCTGTCAGTTAATTCATTGTATCTAGTTTGGCAACAAGGTCTGTCGCGAATTGCTCAAGGTTAACAATATCCTCATCTTCAGCGGCAAGGTCTACCTTAACATTTTCGGCACCCTTAGTTGCACCACGTGAACCCAACATAACATCAAAGTCATCTACTGCACTACAGAAGTCATCATAGAAGGTATCGCCAGAACCACAAACACCGTAGACCTTACCAGTCAAATCTAAGTCAGCTAGGTCAGCATAGAAATCAACGATTTCATCAGGAAGCTCACCGTCTCCACCGTAAGAATAGGTGTAGCTGGCAACGACAATCAAGTCCGCATCCAAGATTTCTTCTGTTTCAATGGTTGTACATTCGTGAACCTGTACTTCCAAACCTAACTCTTCTAGCTTACTGGCGACGATGTCAGCAATTTCTTCTGTGTTACCAGTCATACTAGCGTAAACAATTTTTGCTAGTGCCATAATTTCCTCCAAACTACATAGTAATCTTATTATACCATACTCCCATCATTTTCAAAAGGGGAAGTTTATGCTAAAATGATGAAAAGGAGTTGCTATGACTATTTACAATACAATTATCGAAAAAATTCGCGAATACGACACCGTCATCATTCATCGTCACCAACGACCAGATCCGGATGCCATTGGCAGTCAGGTTGGCTTGCAAAAACTCTTGCAGAAGAATTTTCCTGAAAAAGCCATCAAGGTAACCGGTTTCAATGAGCCGAATCTTGCTTGGATGGCAGAAATGGATGTGGTTGCGGATCAAGACTATCAAGGAGCCTTGGTTATCGTAACGGATACAGCCAATACAGCCCGTGTGGATGATGACCGCTACACTCAGGGTGATTTCCTGATTAAAATCGACCACCATCCAAATGAAGAGCCTTATGGAGACCTGCTCTGGGTCAATACTGAGGCTAGCTCATGCAGTGAAATGATTGCAGAATTGGCCCTTCAAAGTCAGTTGGAATTTGACGGGGATACTGCTCGTCTGCTATATGCTGGTATTGTTGGCGATACGGGACGTTTTCTTTATTCGGCGACCAGCTCGCACACCTTTGAGATTGTTGCTCGTCTCCGTCAAGAAGATTTTGACTTTGCAAGGATGTCTCGCCAGATGGATACCATTGATTTCAAGATTGCCAAGTTGACAGGTTACGTCTACGACAACTTGGAAGTGGATGAACATGGTGCGGCACGTGTTATTTTGACACAGGATATTCTCGAAAAATACGGGGTGACCGATGCGGACACTTCCTTTATCGTTGGGGCTCCAGGACGGATTGGTACTGTTCAATCTTGGGGGATTTTTGTGGAACAAACTGACGGAAATTACAGGGTTCGTTTACGCAGCAAGTACATTCCGATAAACGAGATTGCCAAGCGCCACGATGGCGGTGGCCACCCACTAGCAAGTGGTGCTAACTCTTATTCTCTCTCCGAAAATGAGCAAATCTATCAAGAAATTCAAGAGGTCGTGAGGAATGCAAGCAAGTAGTCGTTCCCTTCGTCTAATGGGAACCATCATAGAAACTAAAATATGGCATCCAGATGCAGAACCGATTTTGGGTCAGGTAGAAGAGCTTCTCTATCTCTATAAGGATCGGTTTTCTGCCAATGACTTGACCTCTGAATTGATGGAGGTCAACCTCAACGCAGGTGTTCAGGCGGTTCCTGTTGCCGATGACTTGTACGAATTGATAAAAATGGGTAAGGAACACAGTCTGGCTCAGGAATCTTTTTTGAATATTACCATTGGCCCACTTGTGCAAAGCTGGCGGATTGGATTTAGCGATGCCAAACTTCCAACCCAAGAAATGATCAGTAAAAAACTCCAGCTCATCAATCCAAGGGACATCGAATTAGATGATGAGGAGCAGACAGTCTATTTGAAAAAAGAAGGTATGGCGATTGATCTGGGTGCTCTTGCTAAAGGATATGTAGCAGATAAGATTGTTGACTTCTTGAAAAGAATAGGTGTGGTAGCTGGACTGATTAACCTGGGAGGCAATATCTTAACTTTCGGTCAGGCTCCGCATAATCCAGATGGTTGCTGGCGAATTGGGATTCAGGATCCACAGAAAACACGGGGTGAGAATGCCCTCGTCCTCAAAATAGGAGAAGAATCAGTAGTTACCTCTGGTATTTACGAAAGAACCCTTACCGTGAATGGAAAGACCTATCATCATATTTTGAGTCCCGAGACCGGCTATCCAATGGAGTCGCAGCTGGCTAGTTTGACCATTGTGTCCAAACAATCTGTTGACGGTGAGATTTGGACGACTCGACTGTTTGGTCAAGAAATAACTCGGATTTATAAGATGGTAGAAGAAACTGATGGTATCGAGGCGGTTCTGATTGGGCTGGATGGTAGGATTCTAGTGACCTCAGGGCTTTCTGAGAAAGTTCTTGCTGGTAAAGAAAGAATTTCTGATAGCTTGGGCAGTCCTTCAAGAGGAGGATTTGGCGCCAGAGTAACTTCTGACCTTGTTTCAGGTGCTTCTGTACTATAGCTTGAAAAAATATTAAAAAAATAGGTAAAAAGACTTGCCATAAGAACAAACTTTTGGTAAACTTAAATGGTTATAATCTATGGCTCGGAAAGAGTCCATGGCAGAAAGGAATTTTAAAATGAAAAAAGATATCCATCCAGAATATCGCACTGTTGTCTTCATGGACACAACTACTGGCTACAAGTTCCTTAGCGGTTCAACTAAGAAATCTAACGAGACAGTTGAATTCGAAGGTGAAACTTACCCATTGATCCGTGTGGAAATTTCATCAGACTCACACCCATTCTACACTGGACGTCAAAAGTTCACTCAGGCAGATGGACGTGTGGACAAGTTCAACAAAAAATACGGTCTCAAATAAAAAAACAGTCCTTAACGGACTGTTTTTTCACGAGCTTGAAAATAAAAGAGCGAGTTATGGTCCAGTGGACCATTTTTTCTTTGACTCTAGAAATAAAAGAGGGCTTTTTTCGTGCGTGATTGCCAAAATGATTGCCATTGGTTTACATACTCATGGCTTTGGCAAACTTATGGGGTGTGTGGGGATAAAGCATTATATTTCAGCCTGTTCGAAGGTATGAAGATATATGTATTTTATGATTTGTGCACTAGTAATACTCTTCGAAAATCAAAATTATCCGTTGTCAAGAGCCTTGATAAACTCCAGTTCTATCTTCGACTTCGTTTCCTAGGCTACTTTTGATTTTCGTTGAGTATAAATCGTATCCCCACTGATGTAACTAGATTTTTAGTTTCAATGAGAGATGATTTCTGCTATAATGGAACGAGTAAGAATTTGAAGTGAAAGTATGAGGAAATTGATGAAAAATAGGGGAACAATCGATAGTCGAGTAGACTACTCACTTATTTTACCGGTCTTTTTTTTATTAGTTGTGGGGATTATTTCTCTCTACATTGCGGTTAGTCAAGATTATCCGAATAATGTTGTACAGATGGTTGGTCAACAAATTGCTTGGATAGGAATTGGAACAGTGGCAGCTTTTTTGGTCATGTTCTTTTCCACTAAGTTTCTGTGGCAAATCACACCTTACTTGTACGTACTTGGGCTAGGACTTATGGTATTGCCTTTGTTTTTCTACAGTCCAGACTTAGTAGCGTCAACGGGAGCAAAAAACTGGGTAACGATTGGTGGAATGACTCTTTTTCAACCATCCGAATTTATGAAAATAGCCTACATCATTATGTTGTCAAGGGTGATTGTCACCTTTCATAAATATTATCCAAATCGAAAAATTCGAGAGGATTTTATGTTGATTGGTTATATGACACTGTTTACTATCCCTGTCCTGATTTTGTTGGCCTTACAGAAAGATTTAGGAACCTCCTTAGTATTTGTAGCAATCTTTAGCGGAATGCTTCTATTATCAGGAGTTTCTTGGAAAATTCTATTACCGACTGCCTTAACGGGGATCGTTTTGGTTGGTGGATTTATGCTGATTTTTATTTCTCCTGGTGGAACAACATTCCTCCACAATTTGGGGATGGATACTTATAAAATCAATCGTATTGCAGCCTGGCTTGATCCCTTTAAAAATGCCCAATCAACGACCTACCAGCAAGCTCAAAGTTTGATAGCTATCGGAAGTGGTGGCCTAAAAGGACTAGGTTTCAATAAAACAAATCTTCTTATACCTGTTCGAGAAAGTGATATGATTTTTACGGTGATTGGAGAGGACTTTGGTTTTATTGGTGGGACGGTATTGATTGTACTATACTTGTTGCTCATTTATCGAATGCTACGGGTAACGTTGAAGTCAAACAATCGATACTACACCTACATATCAACTGGCTATATCATGATGCTCTTGTTCCATGTGTTTGAAAATGTTGGCGCTGCAACGGGTTTGTTGCCTTTAACAGGTATTCCTTTGCCGTTTATCTCCCAAGGTGGTTCGTCCATGGTTTCAAATCTGATTGGTGTTGGTCTAGTGCTGTCAATGGGGTATCAGTCACGACTAGCTGATGAGAAGGAAACAAATCGATCACGTCGCTATAGAAAAATTACGATAAAACGTTAGAAAGTTGGTTTATATGACAAGAGTTGCGGTTGTTTTAGCCGATGGTTTTGAAGAAATCGAAGCATTGGCTCCTGTAGATGTATTCCGTCGAGCTCATTTTGACTGTCAGATTGTTGGTTTAGATAGTCATGAAGTGGAGGGATCGCACGGTATTCGTGTTCAAACTGACCAAGTCTTTGATGGAGACCTGTCTTCCTTTGATCTGATTGTTTTACCAGGAGGAATGCCAGGTTCTGTTCACCTTAGAGATTCAGAGTCCCTGATTACGGAATTGCAAAGAGCGGTTGCATCAGGAAAATCAGTAGCAGCAATCTGTGCGGCTCCAATTGTTCTGGATAAGGCTGGTTTGTTAGATAGTCGTCACTATACATGTTTCCCAGGGAAAGAAAAAGACATTCCGTCAGGTATTCATCTGGAAGAGGATGTGGTTGTTGATGGTCCAATTATCACTAGCCGAGGTGCTGGAACAAGTTTGGATTTCGCCTATAAATTGGTTGATTTATTTGGTGGAGATGGGGAAAGCCTAGCTCAAACAATGGTTTATCATAGTTAAAGTAATGAAGAAGATGGAGCTAATGTTTCCTCTTCTTTTTTCTATCAAAATATTAGAAAATATGGTATAATAAGGGGTATTCGTTAGAATGATTTTTGCTCTAAAAATATGTTTCGCTTTTATCCAGATGGATTGGCTTTTCTATTTTTAAGGAGCAACAAATAGAAAATAAGGAAAAGAAATGACAGAAGAAATCAAAGATTTACAAGAGAAGGCTCAAGAATATGATGCCAGTCAGATTCAAGTCTTGGAAGGTCTTGAAGCTGTTCGAATGCGTCCAGGGATGTATATCGGCTCAACATCTAAAGAAGGTCTCCATCACTTGGTTTGGGAAATTGTCGACAACTCAATTGATGAGGCGCTGGCTGGTTTTGCGGATAAAATTGAAGTTTATATTGAGCCAGATAACTCCATCACGGTTATTGATAATGGACGTGGTATTCCGGTAGATATTCAGGAAAAAACTGGTCGTCCAGCGGTAGAAACTGTTTTTACAGTGCTCCATGCAGGTGGTAAATTTGGCGGAGGCGGTTATAAGGTCTCAGGTGGATTGCACGGCGTAGGTTCATCAGTCGTAAACGCCCTATCTACTCAGCTAGACGTCCATGTCTACAAAAATGGTCAGGTCTATTTCCAAGAGTATAAACGAGGTGAAGTCGTTGCAGATTTGGAGGTTGTTGGAGAAACAGACCGTTCTGGTACAACTGTACATTTTACACCTGATCCAGAAATTTTTACTGAGACGACTGAGTTCGACTTTGCAAAATTAAATAAGCGGATCCAAGAATTGGCCTTCCTAAATCGTGGTTTAAATCTCTCTATTACGGACAAACGTGAGGGAGTAGAGCAAACAAAGGAATATCACTACGAAGGTGGTATTGCTTCCTACGTTGAGTATCTTAATGAGAACAAGGATGTCATTTTTGAGACCCCTATCTATACAGAAGGGGAAATGGATGATATTACCGTTGAGGTTGCCATGCAATATACGACGAGTTATCATGAAAACGTAGTTAGTTTTGCCAACAATATTCACACACATGAAGGTGGTACCCATGAGCAAGGATTCCGTACAGCTCTGACACGTGTTATCAACGACTACGCCAAGAAAAATAAAATTCTCAAAGAAAATGAGGATAATTTGACTGGTGAAGATGTGCGTGAAGGCTTGACAGCGGTCATTTCTGTTAAGCACCCAGGTCCTCAATTTGAGGGACAAACTAAGACAAAACTTGGGAATAGTGAAGTGGTCAAAATTACCAACCGCCTTTTCTCTGATGCCTTTGCAGAATTTCTTTTGGAAAATCCCCAGATTGCTAGACGGATTGTTGAAAAAGGGATTTTGGCAAGCAAGGCTCGTATTGCTGCTAAGCGTGCACGTGAGGTAACTCGTAAGAAATCGGGTCTTGAGATTTCAAACCTCCCAGGTAAGTTAGCAGACTGTTCCTCAAATGATGCAACGAAGACAGAGCTTTTCATCGTTGAGGGGGACTCAGCCGGTGGTTCAGCTAAATCCGGTCGCGACCGTGAATTTCAGGCTATTTTACCGATTCGTGGTAAGATTTTGAACGTAGAAAAAGCCAGCATGGACAAGATTTTGGCCAACGAAGAAATCCGTAGTCTATTTACAGCTATGGGCACTGGCTTTGGTGCTGATTTCGACGTTAGCAAGGCACGTTATCAAAAATTAGTCATTATGACAGATGCCGATGTCGATGGTGCCCATATTCGGACACTCCTTCTGACATTATTTTACCGCTACATGCGTCCTGTTGTAGAAGCGGGATACGTATATATCGCTCAACCACCTATTTACGGTATCAAGGTTGGAAGTGAGATAAAAGAATATATTCAACCTGGGGTTAATCAAGAGCAAGAATTGCAAGATGCCTTAGAAAGACATAGTACGGGACGGTCCAAGCCAACGATTCAACGTTACAAAGGTTTGGGAGAAATGGATGATCATCAGTTGTGGGAAACTACGATGAATCCTGAAAATCGTCTCATGGCACGCGTTTCAGTTGATGATGCGGCAGAAGCCGATAAGATTTTTGACATGTTAATGGGGGATAAGGTTGAACCTCGTCGAGAGTTTATCGAGGAAAATGCTGTTTATTCAACATTGGATGTCTAAAAACTAAAAAAACAAGTGCATATACTAGAGATTTATGGTATAATTAAGCGATATTTTCTAGTAATTACTATGAGCTAAGGAGATTTACATGCCTACAGGAACAATCATCTTAATCGTTTCGATTGTTATTATTTTAATCATTGCCTATGTAGCTTGCCTGATTGTTCGTAAACGAAATGACAACCTTTTGGTTGCATTGGAAGAACGTAAGGAAGAGCTATTTAACCTTCCAGTTAATGAAGAAGTCGAAGCTGTCAAAGCACTTCATTTGATTGGTCAAAGTCAGGTGTCATTCCGTGAATGGAATCAAAAATGGGTTGATTTGTCGCTCAATTCATTTGCCGACATTGAAAATCATATCTTTGAGGCAGAAGGCTATAACAATGCCTTTCGCTTTGTGAGTGCAAAGAACGCTATCGACAGTATCGAAAGCCAAATTGATTTAATTGAAGAAGACATCGCCTCTATCCGTCATGGTTTGATGGAGTTGAAGGAGCAAGAAGAGAAAAACTCTGGTCGTGTAAAACATGCGTTAAACTTGTTCGATAGTTTGCAGGAAGCTGTTCGTGAAAATCCAGATAGCTACGGTGAGACATTACCAGAACTTGAGAAACAATTGAAAAATATTGAAGTTGAGTTTTCTGAATTTGTGATGCTCAATTCCTCAGGTGACCCGATTGAAGCTTCTGAAATCCTTGATAAGGCTGAAGAGCATATGATTGCTCTCAATCAAATCATGGATCGCATTCCAAGTTTGATTGAACGAGTTACAAAAGATTTCCCAGAGCAATTGGAAGATTTGGAGTCGGGTTATCGTAAACTGGTTGAGCAGAATTATTTGTTCACAGAAGCTAACATCGAGTCACAGTTCCAAAATATTCGCGTTTCAATTCGTGAAAATACTGCTTTGATTGTTTCCTTTGATTTGGATGCCGCAGAAGCTGAAAATGAGGGAATTCAAGCAAAAATTGATCATTTGTATAAAGTCTTCAATCGTGAAATCGAAGCGAATAAGGAAGCTGTTAAGATTAGTAAAAACTTGCCAAAATTCTTGGAGCATGTTGTCCAAAATACACAGCTCTTGGATGAGGAAAGCCAACGCCTAAACGCAACTTACTTGCTGGCAGATAGCAAACTTTCACGGATCAATCAGCTTAAAGCTCGTTTGGAATCGCTTGAAATTGTTGTTACAGAAAGTGTGGAGGACATTGAAAATCCACAAGTTGCATATTCTATTTTGGAAGAGCGTTTGGATCATTCATTGGCAAGCTTGAAAGAAATCGAAGAGGAGCAGCTTGTTTTAGCTGACTATCTTAAATCACAAGAATTGTCAGAGAACACAGCGCGTAAGAAAGCTACACTTTATATCAACAAATTGCATACCCTTAAGCGTTATATGGAAAAACGCAACCTTCCAGGAATTCCAGCTGAATTTTTAACAAACTTCTTTAGAACGAGCGATCATGTGGAAGCCTTGATTGCCGAGTTAGACTATAAACGAATTAATATCGAAGTTGTTAACCGTTTGTTGGAAAATGCAACGTATGATATGAATCAATTGGAAGAGTTGGCGTATTTGATTGTGCAAAATGCGACTTTAACAGAGCAGTTGCTACAATACTCTAACCGTTATCGTTCATTTGATGAAAGTGTGCAAAAAGCATTCAACCGTTCATTATCAATTTTTGAAAAGGATTTTGATTACCAAGCAGCATTTGAAGAAATTTCATTTGCTCTGGAAACAGTTGAACCTGGTGTAACAGAGCGTTTTGTACGTTCATACGAAAAAACTCGCGAAGCCATTCGCTACTAGATAAAAAGCCATTTGGCTTTTTATTTTTATACTTTGAAAGGAATATCGGAGATGACAACTGGATTATTAGTTATGGATGTTGATTCAACATTAATTTTGGAAGAAGGAATAGATTTACTTGGAGAAGAGGTCGGTTTAGGAGAGCAAGTTGCAGCAATTACCGAACGTGCTATGCGTGGGGAATTGGATTTTGAAGAAGCCTTACGTGAACGTGTGGCGTTGTTAAAGGGATTGCCTGTTTCTGTGTTTGATCGAATTATCAAAAAAATCCACTTTACGCCTGGAGCAGCAGAATTAGTCTCAGAATTAAAAATGCGAGGCTATAAGGTAGCAGTAGTTTCAGGCGGGTTTCATGAAACAGTCGATCGACTAGCTGCACAGTTAGAGTTAGACTATGTTCGGGCTAATCGATTAGAAGTAGTAGATGGACTATTGACGGGACAAGTGTTGGGTGAAATTGTAACGAAAGATACTAAAAAAGCATGTTTAGAAGAATGGGCGGCAGAAAATGGGCTGAGTCTATCTCAAACGATTGCCATGGGGGATGGAGCAAATGATCTACCAATGATTCAACGAGCAGGAATTGGAGTAGCTTTCTGTGCTAAACCGATTGTCCAAGAACAGGCACCCTACCAAGTAAATGAAAAAAATCTCTATAAACTAATAGAGATTTTAGATAGTAAATAACGAGAAGTCAGCTGAGTGCTGACTTTTCTTCTATTCTGTTGTCAGTAAAACCCTTTTCAAATCTTGGACGGTTTCGACTATCATGGTGGCCCCAGCCTTTTCAAATTCCTGTTTGCTCCCATAGCCGTAAAGAACACCGATGGCGGGAAGTTGGTGCATGCGTGCTCCTTCAATGTCATGTTCCCTATCTCCAATCATCACAGCATGTTTTGGAAATGCTTCTAATTGATTTATAGCGTAGCCGATGACGTCCGCCTTACTGATGCGACTACTATCCAGACTAGCACCGGCAATGACATCAAAGTAGTGTGCGATACCAAAATGTTCTAGAATCTGTTTGGCAAATATTTCTGGCTTTGAGGTAGCAATTACTAGTGTTTTTCCAACCGTTCTCAATTCTTCAAGCAGAGGGATGATTCCAGGATAGAGTTGATTTTCAAACATTCCTTTTTCTTTAAAATAGACACGGAAAGCATCAACTGCACTTTGTGTATCTTCAGGGCTGAGTTGGTAGAATCGTGAAAAAGATTCATAGAGTGGCGGGCCGATGAATCGGTTAAAATTGGCTGCATCTGGTTCTTCGATTCCCATTTTTTCTAGTGCGTAGGCGACGGAGTTTAAGATTCCTTGTCCAGAATCAGTAAGTGTTCCATCTAAGTCAAATAATATAGTTTGATACATACTTATCTCCTTTCTTTCAGTATAACACAGACGATGAAAAACAGAAAAGATTTATTGAAAGCTGAATAGGAGCGTGATATACTAATAATATAAAGGAGGTTAGTACCATGCATATTCTCATTGCTCCGGATTCATTTAAAGAGTCTCTTTCAGCTACAAAGGTTGCTGAAGCGATTAAAAAAGGATTTTCTAAGGTTTACCCACAAGCAGGGTATGACTTAATTCCCCTAGGAGACGGTGGCGAAGGGACAGTTGAGAGTCTAATACAGGCCTTATCCTTGGATGAAACCCAGACTTGGGTGACAGGTCCATTTGGAGATAAAATTAAGGTTTCCTATGCGGTTAAAGATGATCTTGCGGTTTTTGAAATGGCTGAGATTGTAGGGCTGGCAAGTATCCCGCATGAAAGAAGGAGTCCTCTCTTTATTAAGACACAAGGGGTTGGGGAGCTGATTGTGGAGCTCGTTCAAAATGGTGTTAAACGCATATTTATAGGAGTAGGTGGCTCTGCCAGTCATGATGGTGGTATCGGAATGGCGGCAGGTTTAGGAGTGAAATTTTATAATCGAGAGGGAAAAGAAGTAGAGGCAATTGGAGCTCATATCGGGGAGATTGTCAGCTTTTCCACAGAGGATATGTTGGTAGATCTATCTCAGGTCAGGATTGATTTGGTAACGGATGTGGATAATCCGCTTTGCGGACCAGCGGGAGCCACATTTGTTTTTGCAGGTCAGAAAGGTCTTGCCTCTGCTGAATTTGAACTAGTAGACAAGAAAATGGAGTCCTTTTATAAATTAGTTAATCCAATGCTACTCGATTTAGCAGGAGCGGGTGCTGGAGGAGGTATGGCAGCAGGTTTAGTCCAATTTGCAGGTGCTCGCATTCAAAAAGGCATCGACTTTGTCTTGGATCAGTTGGACTTTGATCATCGCGTCGCCAAAGCGGATCTGGTTGTGGTCGGAGAAGGGCGGATGGATGCCCAAAGCTTATCAGGGAAGACTCCGATAGGAGTAGCTAGACGTACGCCGACGGGGATTCCCATCATTGCAATTTGTGGTAGCCTCAAAGACGATCTTCCCGAGTTTCCTTTTGAAAATATCTGCGCCGCTTTTCCAATAATTGCAAGCGTTGAAAGTTTGGAGGACACGCTTCAAAAAGCAGAAAAAAACCTGATCCGCACGGCAGAGCAGGTGGCAAGAATTCTTCAGTTAGGAGGCCAACAAAGATGGAATTAGTGAAATATATGGCTATTATCTTATTTATTTTTATTTGTCTCGCAAAGCTAGTATCTGTTATGAGACTTTCCGAAAAAGAAAGGGGAACGGAAACGAATGTAATAAAGGCAAATGGAGCAATGTTCTTTTTCAATGAAAAAAATGAAAGAGAACATTGCTAGGAATCCTTTGTCTAACCTGTATTATTTTTAGTTTAATATTTATACTGCTTTATCGATAAATAAGTCTAACCAAATAATTTTTTCCAGAAGGAAGTTTTTTTCTCTTCCTTTTTTTCATTTCCTGTGAGCAGTTGAGGAAACTGGCTGGCCAGCTGGATGTCTTCCAGATTGACAGCGTGATCAGTGTGAAATACTAGAGCAAAAGGGCAGTTGGCGACTTTTTCATCGATGATAGCGGTAGTAATGCCGAAGTTCTGAGCAATTTTTAGTAGTGAAATTTGTTGCTTGTCAGACAGGGCTGGCGAGAGTTTGAGGAATAGAGGAGAGTAGCGGTTTGCTAGTTTTTGGCAAATTGTATCGAACTTATTTCCGACGACTTCACTACTCAAATCGTCAAAGGAAACGAGCAGGACAACCCGTTCGCGATAGGTTCCCATGTATAGACGTTGTTCATCTGGATTCAATCGTGTTTCGCCAGAGGCTTTCTGTAGTATGGTAGTATTTAAATCGTTCATGGTTTCAGTATAACATACTCAGTTAACTTTGAAAAGGAAGGCGTTTACATTATTTCTTTCAGTAAAATAACCTGTTTTTTCTTGAAAAATCCCTTCTTTTAGGGTATGATAGCTATGTAACTATTTTAAACTCAAAGGAGAGTAATATAATGTCAATTATTACTGATGTTTACGCTCGCGAAGTCCTTGACTCACGCGGTAACCCTACACTTGAAGTTGAAGTTTATACTGAATCAGGTGCTTTCGGACGTGGTATGGTTCCTTCAGGAGCTTCTACTGGTGAGCACGAAGCAGTTGAGCTTCGCGACGGTGACAAATCTCGTTACCTTGGTCTTGGTACTCAAAAAGCTGTTGACAACGTGAACAACGTGATTGCTGACGCTATCATCGGTTTTGACGTTCGTGATCAACAAGCTATCGACCGCGCTATGATCGCTCTTGACGGTACTCCTAACAAAGGTAAATTGGGTGCAAACGCAATCCTCGGTGTTTCTATCGCTGTTGCGCGTGCTGCTGCTGACTACCTTGAAGTGCCACTTTACACTTACCTTGGTGGATTCAACACTAAAGTATTGCCAACTCCAATGATGAACATCATCAACGGTGGTTCTCACTCAGACGCTCCAATCGCTTTCCAAGAATTCATGATCTTGCCAGTTGGCGCTCCTTCATTTAAAGAAGGTCTTCGTTGGGGTGCTGAAGTATTCCACGCTTTGAAGAAAATCTTGAAAGCTCGTGGTTTGGTAACAGCTGTTGGTGACGAAGGTGGTTTCGCTCCTAAGTTCGAAGGAACTGAAGACGGTGTTGAAACAATCATCGAAGCTATCGAAGCTGCTGGTTACGAAGCTGGTGAAAACGGCATCATGATCGGTTTCGACTGTGCGTCATCTGAATTCTACGACAAAGAGCGTAAAGTTTACGACTACACTAAATTCGAAGGTGAAGGCGCTGCTGTTCGTACATCTGCAGAACAAATCGACTACCTTGAAGAATTGGTTAATAAATACCCAATCATCACTATCGAAGATGGTATGGATGAAAACGACTGGGATGGCTGGAAAGCTCTTACTGAGCGTCTTGGCAAACGCGTTCAATTGGTTGGTGACGACTTCTTCGTAACAAACACTGACTACCTTGCACGTGGTATCAAAGAAGGTGCTGCTAACTCAATCCTTATCAAAGTTAACCAAATCGGTACTCTTACTGAAACATTTGAAGCTATCGAAATGGCTAAAGAAGCTGGTTACACTGCCGTTGTATCACACCGTTCAGGTGAGACTGAAGATTCAACAATCGCTGACATCGCAGTTGCAACTAACGCTGGCCAAATCAAGACTGGTTCATTGTCACGTACAGACCGTATCGCTAAATACAACCAATTGCTTCGTATCGAAGACCAACTTGGTGAAGTTGCAGTCTACAAAGGCTTGAACTCATTCTACAACTTGAAAAAATAAAATCATTTGATTTTGATAGGCTGTAAAGCCTTGATATAAAGCACTTTAGGCCTCTTTCCTAGAGTGCTTTTTTAATTTTACTACCTTTTTTACTACCCCTATCTTATTTTTGGTATAGTAAGAGGGTAGTCGCTAATAGCGACACCCTTATTATGGCTTCGAGCCAGTTTTTCTCGTAGAGAAAAACAAGAAAACCACCAGCTATGCTGGTGGCTGCCAA
>NZ_ASCA01000011.1 GCF_002760245.1 Streptococcus suis YS161
TCTTTAGACGTCGCTGGAGAGAAACGGCTTATAGCCGGTGTACAAGCCACCCGTTTTCACGGGTGGTTATGACTGGATAATAATGTATTTAAAGCTGAAATAATATCATGTCGTTTCTCAGAGGGCAATTGTTCTATTTGTTTAAGGACATTATCAACTTCTTTGTCTTGTTTTGGAAATTCAAAGTTAAAAAATGTTTTTTCATCTATCTCTAAAGCATTAATGATTTTACTTAGGGTTTGAATCTGAAAATTATATTTACCATTTTCAATATTGTGAACATGTTTCGAACCAAGTTCTGCGAGTTCAGAAAGTTTTTCCTGACTTAACCTTTTTTGAAGTAGTACCGTATTCTTTTAGCAATAAATGTTTGTAGTTTGTCTTGTTCCATATTTTACACCTTTTCTTACTATTGTAAAGAGAAAAGGAACAAATAATAAGTAGGCTATATCGCACCTTAAACATTATAAAAGTGTTGAATGTTACACTAAAAAATGTTAGAATAGTATAACAAACAAGCTAAAATACTTGACAAATCGCTTGATATACTACATATATCAAGGTTTGACTTTACAGTCAAACCAATCCTAACAGCAACTCAGGAGAAAACTATGAACAAAAAAACAGTTAAAACTCTAGCAACAGGTGCGGCTATCACTCTTGCAACCGTTGGTGCGTCTACCGTATCAGCAGACACACAATATGGTATTGTTTTAAACCGTGTGACTGGTGAGTGGCAAACTGTTAACCACGCTACAGGCGAAATTGTAAAATCTGAACCAAATGGTACATACTCTACATATGACGAAGCAAACGCAGGTTTATCCTCATGGTTAGAAACTCAAGCATCAACTGTTGAAACACCAGTTGCAACTGAAACTACAGCTGTCGAAGCATCTAAAACATCAGCTGATGTTAAACCAGCTCTTGATGCTCAACAAGCTGTTGTTGATGCTACTGCTCAAGATGCAACTAACGCTCAATCTGATGCAGATGCAGCTAACCAAGACGTTACCACTGCTCAAGCAGACGTTGATACTGCAACCCAAGCAGTCAAAGACGCTGAAGCTAATGCAGTAAACGCAACACCAGAAAACATCGCGGCAACCCAAGCTGATCAAGCAGCTAACCTTGCTGACCAAACAGCAAATGCAACTGAAACAGATGAAGTCAACGCTGAAATCGCATCACAAACTCAAACTGTTGCTGATGCTAAAACAGCTGTCAACACTGCACAAGCTGAAAAAGACCAAGCAGATGCTAACGTAATTGCTAAAGAAGCTGACGTAAAAGCTGCTGAAGCCGCCCTTTCTGGTACTGGTCTTGCTGAAGCTCAAGCAACCCTTGACCAAGCAACTAAAGATGTCGCTACAGCAACTACTACTGTTGATACTGCAACGAAGGCTGTCGACACTGCAAAGAAAGCAGACGCAGAACGTGATGCTAAAATCAAAGATGCTCAAACTGACGTTGCAGTAAAAACTGACGCTGTTGATACAGCAAAAGCAAAATTGACTGCGGCACAAGATGCAGCTAAACGAACAAGTGATACAGTAACCAAAGCTACTGATGCTGTTGCAGTTGCTAAAAAAGCTCTTGAAAGTGTTGGGAAACCACAAAACATTTATGAAGCTATCAATGCTGAAATTGCAGATAAGACCGGAGCGATTTATTTCAAAGATAAAACTGCTGATCTTACTGCAAAAATGGCAGAATTTAAACGATTGATTGATGCAAATCAAGATCAAGAAGCACAAGACTATGCTGAAAAAAATCTACTCGGGGCAATGTTGAAAGCCTATATTGATGCGCCTTCTCAAGAATTTGTCAAGGCTCTAGTTGGTGAGACTGCCTTCAATAAAACATATACGCTTCAAAATGGCAAATTAGTTCTCTCTAAAGAAGACTACACAGCTCTAAACATTGCTTTTGCATCACAATTAAATGCTTTTCGAAAAATTAGTGGTTTTGAACCAATTAACAAAGTAACCGAATACTCGGTTGAACAAGGGCTGAAAGCTATTGATGCTTGGAACGAATTTGCGAATAGACCAGAAAATGCTGATTTGTATGGGTCTGAACTACGGCATAGAGGATTTGGTGAAGTAGAAAAAGTTACAAGTGCATATAATGAAAACATTTATCCAACGGGTGGATTTAGAAAATCCAGTATGACCTTCACAGAATTAAATACACTTTTTGCTTATAACATGTTGGGATTTGCTTTTTCAGATGCTCATGCTAACTGGGGGCATTACTATAATCTGCTACAGGGGTCAAACATCATGATGGGCTTGTATCAAAACAATGTCGGTGGTGCCTACTTTACCCATGGATTCAGTGATAAAGAAAGCAATGACGATATTGTTATCTACAGCCAGACTACAGCAGCAGCTGTTCAAGCACACAAGGAAGAGCTTGAAAAAGCGAAGGCTGATATTGAAGCCTATAAAACTCTACTTAAAAATGATTTGACCTATATTAAGTTGATGCAAGATGCCGCTAATTTTGACAGTCAGCTTCGGATTAAATATAAGCAAACAGGTTCTGTTACTGACGAAGAATACGCTCAACGTGATGCACTAGCGCAAAAAGTTACAGACTATGAAAAAGAACATAATATCGTTGTTCCTGAAGTAGATAGCAATATTATTCATTCTTCCCGCGTTATTCCATCAGGTTATGGAACGTATACAGTTGTTGAAACAGATGATAGTGGAAATCTACGTCTGGCTAAAAACTATTATGGAAACTACATAATTGATGTGCTTGTTGATCAGCATTATCAAAGTGACTTGGACTATGTTCAAAATAAATTGAATAAAGCACAAGCATTGCATGATACTATAAAAGATAAGTTAGTTGTACAAAGTGACTTAGCTACACTCCAAGCGAACCTCACTCAAGCTCAAGCTAATCTCACAGCCGCCCAGACTGCGTCAGACAGTGCTAAAGCTGAATTGACTAAAGCAAGCTCAGATTACGCTAAGGCTCTTGAATTGAAGACTCAAGCAGAGAAAACTCTTGCTGATGCTACTGCAACACCGCTTCAAACTCAAGTTGCTGAAAACAACTGGCGCCTTGCAACCACTGCACTTCAAAACGCTGAAGCTCGCAAAGTTGATGCACAAAAAGCAGTTGACAACTTCTCAGCTGATTTGGCAACTAAGAAAGCAGCTCTTGATACAGCTAAAGCTGACTTGGCTACGGCACAAGCTACTGCTACTGCAAAAGCAACTGTTCTTGAAACAGCTAAAGCTGAACTTGCTAAACAACAAGGCACACTTGATAGCTTGAACAAAGACAAAGCAGCACTTCTTGCAGAAAAAGACCGCTTGGTCGAAGAAGCAAAAGCACTTGCTGAAGAACTTGATGGTTATTTGAACGCACCAACACGCCTTGCTGAAGCTCAAGCAACCCTCACAGAAAAACAAACTGCTCTTGCAGACGCACAAGCTAAAGCTGAAACTGCACAAGAAAAACTTGAAACTGTTACTGCTAAACTTGCTGAAGAACAAGCTAAACTAGCTGAACTTCAAGCAGAATACGACAAACTCAAAGACCTTGAAGACAAAGCAAAAGACAATGTGATTGCAACACTTCCAGACGGAACAATCATTGCAGTACCAAAAGATGCACCAACTGCTGCTGAAAAACCAGCTGTTGATGTTGATGCGGTCAAAGACGCTATTACTAAAGGTCAAGATGTAACAGTTGTTGACGGTAAGGTTGTGGTGGCGAACCCACAAGCAGGTGTCACCGTCACACCACAAGGTATTACTTACTCACGTGCAGAACGTGCGAAAGCATTACCTCAGACAGGAGAACAAGAAAGTATTCTAGGCTTGGTAGGTCTTGCCATGATGTCAACGCTTGGCTTGGCAGGAGCAAGAAGAAAGCGTAGGGGTTAAACAATGAAAATTATAAAGACAATTTTCAAAACCTACTGGAACATTTCAATGTTCATTGTCCGTTTAGTAGCACCGCTTTTTAACTATATTGAAAGAGAATTGTTTAAAACATTAGGAACGATGGGACCAAGCGGATCAGTACCTGTTGATAAAGATCTATTTAACGGAGCTGCTGCGGAGCGGGAAGAAGCACGACGAAAGATGCTTGATACAAAGCGACAAGCTCAGATAGCAGAGGAACGTGCAAGACAAACACGACACCATCAAGACCAAATGCGAGCAGCACAAGCAAGAGCTGATGCTGATAGAGCTAGAAGGCAATACTAAATAAAAAATCTTCTTACTTAGATAGTAGGAAGATTTTTTTGGCTTCCCAAAACTTATTGAAAAGACTACGCTATTTCAACAAGTTTTGGGAATGAAATGTGTTATAATAGATGAGTAGAAAAGTGAAGACGGTGGCTCTGAATTCTCTGAAAGTGAGGTGATGCCTATGGGCAATTCATCAAAATCTGACGGAAAGGAGTAGCATCTTTTGACAGCTTTTGAAGTTGTGCAAACTATTCTAGGCTTTGGTAGTTTTACTATTGCATTGATTGGCTTGTGTTATAAAATCTTCAAAGATAATGACAAAAAGAAATAACCGTCAAACTTTGGACAGTAACGGTTATTTCTAAATAATCTAAACTGAGCCACCGTCTTTTTAACGGTTCTACATTTGGGGCTGGATTGCCGTCCAGCTCCTTTTTCTATATCCATTATAACAGATTACTTGTAAAATGCAAATAATCTGTTCATGTTGGCTATGAGCATGTGCTATGCAAATTTTAGTACAAGTTTTACAAGAAGTTTAACATCTTTAATACTTATTGAAAAGCCGTACTCGGTATCAAACCACTTGTATAAAATTCAATATAAGTAACGGAATGATGGAAGATTTCCTTATCAATAAGAACTCTCGCGTATTACCAGCTGGGTACCTAGTTTAATCTTACGGGGATGGTGGGGCTGCGGACTAGCAATCACACGGTCTAGCAGCTGCATGGCTTCTTGCCCCATTTCTTCGGTGAAGACGCTGATAGAAGACAAGGCAGGATAGACCTGACGGGTGATGGCTGTATCGTTAAAGGTGATGAGTTGGACTCTATCTGGCACTGCGATTTGACGCTCTTGTAAAGCACGCAGAGCGCCGACAGCCAGGGTATCATTAGCCATGAAGAAAGCTGACGGTAGTTGGTCGCCTAAGTCCTCAATTGCCTGGCTCATCAGCTCATAGCCTGATTGGGTGGAGAATTTTCCTTGGTAGATATAGCTTTCTTGGAGCATACCCAAGGTGTTTAGGTAATTACGAAAGGCAGTCAGGCGGGGATCTGTTGGCAGTTGGTGTCCGTCTGTGGTTTCTTCCTGTCCGACTAGGAGTCCAATATCAGTCAGACCTTGTGCACGGAAGTGGTCGATAACAGTCTGAACAGAGTGTTCAAAGTCAGTTGTGATGCAGGAAAATCCCTCTGTCAGCGTATCAGAATCCACAAAAATCAGCTTGGGGGATAGGCTGGCCAGCTCTGCTATTTGCCCAGAAGAAAATTTGCCAACCGCGATGATGCCATCCAATCCTTGAAGGAGGGGATTGGTCAGGTCGTTGAAGGAGCGGACGATTTGGTAGCCGAGAAGGCTGGCGGTCTGCTCGATGCTGGCACGGATGGAATAGTAGTAGAGGTCAGCCAGCTCTTCGCTTTCAGTGTACCATTGGACAATGCCGATGGTGCCTTTTTGTTGGGGAGCTTGTTTTTTGAGGTGTTTGGTGTAGCCCAGGTCCTGTGCCAAGTTGAAAATGCGGTCGCGGGTTTCTTGGCTGACGGATAAAGTTAGGTCTCCCTTGAGAACGCGGGAAACGGTGGCAGATGATAATTGAGCCTTTTCAGCGATGTCTTTAATGGTAACCATGATATTCTCCTATCTATTTGTATCTAGTATAGCACAAATGCTAAAATTAGTAAATTTTTAGTAAAAATATTGACTTTTATATTGTTAAGTTGTACAATAAAAGAAAACGATTACAATATCAAGGAGGTTCCTATGAACACAGAACAACTCAAGCAAGCCTTTCTCGATGTGTTTGGTCAAGAGGCGGATGCGACTTTCTTCTCACCTGGTCGGATTAACCTGATTGGTGAGCATACAGACTACAACGGTGGTCATGTTTTTCCTGCGGCTATTACCTTGGGGACCTACGGTGCTGCTCGCAAACGTGACGACCAGCTTCTACGTTTTTATTCCGCAAACTTTGAAGAACTTGGAATTATCGAAGTGGATTTGAACAATCTGGTCTTTGATAAGGCGGACAACTGGACCAACTATGCCAAAGGTGTTCTTAAGTTCTTGCAAGAGGCAGGTCACACTATTGATACAGGTATGGAAGTCTTTGTTTACGGTAACATTCCAAATGGTTCAGGCTTGTCATCATCAGCTTCTCTGGAGCTCTTGATTGGCATTATCGCAGAAGAGTTGTACGGACTTGAATTGACGCGTCTTGATTTGGTGAAAATTGGGAAACAAACGGAAAATCACTTTATCGGTGTTAATTCTGGTATCATGGATCAGTTTGCTATCGGTATGGGAGCAGACCAGCGTGCCATTTATCTGGATACCAATAGCTTGGAGTATGAATTAGTGCCCCTGGATTTGGGTGACCATGTGATTGTCATCATGAACACCAACAAACGCCGTGAATTGGCAGATTCTAAGTACAATGAGCGTCGTGCGGAATGTGAAAAAGCAGTGGAAGAATTGAATGCAGTCTTGAATATTCAAACTCTGGGAGAATTGGATGAATGGACCTTTGATCAATATAGTTATTTGATTAAGGATGAGAACCGTATCAAGCGTGCCCGCCATGCTGTCTTAGAAAATCAACGGACATTGCAGGCGCGTAAGGCCTTGGAAGAAGGAGATTTGGCAACCTTTGGTCGTTTGGTCAATGCTTCTCATGTTTCCTTGGAGCATGATTATGAAGTGACAGGTTTGGAATTGGATACCTTGGCTCACACAGCTTGGGAGCAAGAAGGGGTTCTCGGAGCTCGGATGACAGGAGCTGGTTTCGGTGGCTGTGGTATTGCCATTGTTCATAAGGATAAGGTGGAAGCCTTCAAAGAAAATGTCGGCAAGACCTATACTGAAGTGGTTGGCTATGAACCAAGCTTTTATGTAGCGGAGATTGCTGGAGGCTCTCGCGTCTTATCTCGAAAATAGATTGGAGAAATGATGACAGGATTGGTGGATCGTTTTGTTGAGCAGGTTATTGCCAACAGTGATTTTGAGGAAATGGATGCCCTTTACCTGCGCAATCGGGTTTTAGCCTTGGTTGGGGACCAAGTTTTGACTGTCCAAACAGAGCTAACAGACTTGATTGAACTCGAGGAAGAATTATTGGCTCACGGGGTTCGAACTGGTTTTGTGGGAGAATTGCTGGAAGAACAGGACATGGTTGGGGCTTGTTTGATGGACTTAATCACGCCAAGTCCTAGTCAGGTCAATCGTGATTTTTGGCAGACCTATCAGGATAGTCCAGAGCAAGCGATTGGTGACTTCTATGAATTGAGCAAGCGCAATGACTATATCAAGACGGCTGCGATTGCGAAAAATATCTATTATCAAGTTTCGACAGAGTATGGGGATTTGGAAATCACGATCAATCTGTCTAAACCTGAGAAGGATCCTAAGTCTATTGTAGCTGCTACGAAAGCTGAAGCAAGTAATTATCCCAAATGCCTACTCTGTATGGAAAATGAGGGCTATCAGGGACGGATTAATCATCCAGCACGCGCCAACCACCGCATTATTCGCTTGGATCTTGGTCAGGAAAAGTGGGGCTTCCAGTATTCGCCCTATGCTTACTACAATGAACATGCTATTTTCCTAAATCAGGAACATGTGCCGATGGTCATTAGTCCGCGAACATTTGAGCAGCTCTTGGACTTGTTGGATTTATTGCCAGGCTATTTTGTCGGTTCCAACTCTGATCTACCTATCTCGGGTGGCTCCATCTTGACCCACAATCACTATCAAGGTGGACGGCACAGTTTTGCCATGGAAAAGGCGCCGATTGAGCGTCAGCTGGTCTTCGACGGCTTTGAGTCCGTATCTGCTGGCCTTGTCAAGTGGCCTATGTCGGTGATTCGCTTGAGTTCAGCGGATAAGCCCTGTCTTTTAGGTCTGGCGGCTAAGATTTTGGAAAAATGGCGGAGCTACTCAGATGATAGTGTTCAGATTAAGGCTGAGACGAATGGGACTCCCCATCATACCATCACCCCGATTGCTCGGAAACGAGGAGACTTGTACGAGCTGGATTTGGTTCTCCGCGACAATCAGACTTCAGAAGAGTTTCCGGATGGCATCTATCATCCACACCCAGATGTGCAACATATCAAGAAAGAAAATATCGGCTTGATTGAGGTCATGGGCTTGGCGATTTTGCCTCCACGTTTGAAGGCGGAATTGGCTGAAGTCAAGAAATACTTACTAGGTCAAGACAGTCAGGTGGCAGCCTATCATCAGCCTTGGGCAGATAGGTTGAAGGCTGAGCATCCAGATGTGACAGAAGAGACAGCTGAAGAAATCATTCGAGCATCTGTCGGACAAATTTTCGCCCGTGTCCTAGAAGATGCAGGTGTCTACAAACGCACTCCAGAAGGTCAGGCAGCCTTTATGCGATTTGTGGAATTTGTGGGCCTCAAACAATAATGACAGCAAAGAGTGGGACGGTGTCCTGCTCTTTTGGTATAATAGGAATATTCGCATGGTGAAAAGGAGATAGGATGGCAGAAAAAAGATGGGGAACCTTGATAACTTTAGTTGCAGGGATAGCTTGGGGGCTTTCGGGTGTAAGTGGGCAGTACTTGATGTCACGTGGTGTATCAGTGGATATGATTACCTCCCTTCGGTTGATGGTATCCGGTGTTTTCCTGCTCGGGCTAGCCTATTTGACAGCCAGAGAGCAGTTGATTAGGGTCATAAAGAGCAAACAGGCCTTGTTAGGAATTTTTGTCTTTGCCATGCTTGGTTTGGTACTCAATCAAATGGCCTATTTACAAGCTATTTACTATACAAATGCAGGTACGGCAACTGTTCTCCAATATCTTTGTCCAATCTTGGTTCTGGCCTATACCTGTTTAAAAAACAGACAAAAGCCAAGAGGAATAGAAATGGTATCGATTGTCTTGGCAATCGCAGGGACATTTTTAATTGCAACTCATGGCAAATTGGATGAGTTGGCTGTGACACCAATTGGTTTGTTCTGGGGAATCTTCTCTGCCTTTACCTATGCACTCTATATTATTTTACCTGGAAAATTGATTCGTCAATACGGTAGTATGGTGGTGATAGGGCTGGGCATGCTGATGGGCGGTTTTGTGGTTACGCTTGGTTTACAAACTTGGCAGGGCAATCTACCGCTTGATGGTGGAAGTTTCCTGGGCCTGTTAGGTATTGTCGGAGTCGGGACGATTTTTGCCTATACGGCCTTTCTCAAAGGTGTCAGTATGGTTGGTCCTGTCAATGGTAGTCTATTGGCTTCTATCGAACCAATCGCCTCAGTATTTTTTGCGGTATGGTTGCTCAATGAACGTTTTTATCCGATTGATTTTCTGGGCATGGCCTTGATATTAGGAGCTGTTCTTCTTATTTCATTAAAGGATATTATTATTTCAGAGAAGAGTATTGGTTAATATACTCTTTTTTGATATACTAAAGTAAAAGACATAAGAGGAAATTGCAATGATAAAAGAATTTTGTTCGGAAAACCACGTAGATCTTGCTAAAGCTATCTCAATGGGTGCCCAGCGGATTGAACTCTGCGATAATTTGGCAGTCGGAGGGACGACGCCGAGTTATGGAGTGGTCAAACATGTTTGTCAACTGGCTCATGAGAATGAAGCCACAGTCATGACCATGATTCGCCCTCGCGGTGGAGATTTTTGCTATGATGAGGCAGAGATTGAGATGATGGTGGAAGACTGTAAGGTTGCCAAAGAACTGGGGTCAGATGGTCTGGTTTATGGTTTGTTAACCGAGGAAAATTGGTTGGACGAACCAGCCTTGGAAAGACTGTTTGCTGTATCGCAGGACTGTCAGATTGTCTTTCACATGGCTTTTGACCAGATCCCTCGCGAACGCCAATTTGAGGCTATTGATTGGCTGGCAGCCCATGGAGTGACACGGATTTTGACAAGAGGCAGTTTGACGGGGTCTGCCTTGAACAATGTCGATTGGTTGCAGGAGCTTGTTTCCTATGCCCAAGGTAAGCTTGAAATCTTAATTGGAGGTGGCTTGACGGTGGACAATGTACCTGATTTGTCAGAAAAATTGCCAGTTGACCAGGTTCATGGAACCCGTTTGTTTTGGTAGCGATGAATTACTTGTATTCATATACTTGGTGTAAATATGTAATAAAAGTTGAAAAGGTTTACAATTTCCCCTTATCTTGTTACAATAAGAATATCAAGCATAGGGGGGAAGAAATCTATGACAATCATTGAAAGAGCTGATAACTTAGAACGTATCATCTTGCCAGAAGGTTACTATGAAACTCTCGCTCAATATGTTCAAGCTGGGAAAACAGGTTTTGATTCTGAACTGGAAAAACTGGGTGAGCAGGGGCTAGACATCAATATCTACAAGGGTTCTGAGCAGGATAGGGAGGTTATTCTGGAAGATATAGAGAATTTACCTCAAGAGATCCGTGAAGAGTTAGCTCGCTTTGCTGCGAATTTGCTCAATCCACTGCGGGAACAGTTGGGAACTGTAGCTGTGGAAGTGAGTGATTTGGCCTTGGATTATGCGGTTAGTTTGGCTCAATCCTTGAGTAGTTCCCTCCGTTATCACAACTATGATAGCTTGATTGCCATTGCTCAACTTAAGGGTGTCGAACCCAAAGGCAAGGACTGTCTAGCCTTTTCAGAATACCGAGAGGCTTATACGCTTTATGATGCCAAAAAATTGGTTTACAAGGCTTTGATTTGGCGCCTCTTTGATGACAGTCATGCAGACTATGGTCATGCGACGACGATTTTAGGCATGGATGAGGATGATTCTGGTGTCGAGGAAATTGGATTTGCCTTCTCGAAATATTCACTGGATATTGATTGGTTGTTGACCCATATGATTTTCATTCCTAAGGATTGGATTTTAGAAAGCAAATAGCTTCGTAGAATAGGCACTCGGTTCCACCGGGTGTTTTCCTTTTGGCTATCTATTCGCTTTTTTCCCAGAAAAATGGTATAATTATCTGATAAAATTCTTTGGAGACGACAGTGAGTTTAGAAAATTACATGCCGGATTTTGCCTTGGAAAAGGCTTATGACGTGACCGTCGAAAGCTTGAAAAAACATGGCATAAAAGTAGTGTTTGTTGACTTGGATAATACCTTGATTGCTTGGAATAATCCCGATGGTACGCCAGAGATGCGCCAGTGGTTACATGATTTGCAGGACGCAGGTATTCCTGTTGTTGTGGTGTCTAACAATAAATACGAACGTGTCAAACGGGCGGTTGAAAAATTTGGGATTGAATTTGAAGCCTTCGCTCTCAAGCCTTTCACCTTTGGGATTAACCGTGCTTTGAAACGCTTTGATGTCCAGCCGCATGAGGTGGTTATGATTGGGGATCAGTTGATGACAGATATTCGGGCTGCTAAGCGAGCTGGGCTCAAGTCTGTGCTGGTCAAACCTCTGATTCAGACGGATTCGATTAATACGCAGATTAACCGTTGGCGTGAACGACGGACCATGAAGAAAATTATCGCTAAATACGGAGCGATAGATTACAAGAGGGAGATGTAAGTGGAAGAATTATTTTGTATCGGCTGTGGTGCCCAGATTCAGACGCTAGACAAGGCTGTCGCTGGATTTACACCTCAATCAGCCCTAGAAAAAGGCCTGGAAACAGGGCAACTTTACTGCCAACGCTGTTTCCGTTTGCGCCATTACAATGAGATTTCAGATGTCAATATCTCGGATGACGATTTCTTGAAACTCCTCCATAGCGTAGGAGAAAGCGATGCCTTGGTGGTTAATGTTATTGATATTTTTGATTTCAATGGTTCGGTCATTCCAGGCTTGCCTCGCTTTATTTCTGGAAATGACGTGCTTTTGGTCGGCAACAAGCAGGACATTTTACCCAAGTCTGTCAAGACAGGCAAGGTTACTCAGTGGTTGACTGAGCGGGCACATGAAATCGGCATGCGACCAGTTGATGTTGTCTTGACTTCAGCCCAAAACAAGCAGGCTATCAAGGACTTGATTGAAAAGATTGAACAACACCGCAAGGGACGGGATGTCTATGTGGTCGGCGTGACCAACGTCGGCAAGTCAACCTTGATTAACGCTATTATTCAAGAAATCACGGGGGACAAGGATGTCATTACGACTTCTCGTTTCCCTGGAACAACGCTGGATAAGATTGAAATTCCTCTGGATGATGGTTCCTACATCTATGACACGCCAGGAATTATCCATCGTTACCAGATGGCCCATTATTTGACGGCTAAAAACCTCAAGTACATCAGCCCGCGCAAGGAAATCAAGCCAAAGACCTACCAGCTCAATCCAGAACAAACATTATTCTTGGCAGGTCTGGGACGATTTGATTTTGTAGCTGGTGAACGCCAAGGCTTTACGGCCTTCTTTGACAATGAACTCCAGCTCCACCGCACCAAACTGCAGGGAGCTAGTGAATTTTACCAGAAACATGCGGGCTCACTTTTAGTGCCACCAACCAGCAAGGAATTGAAAGAATTTCCTGAATTGGTCCGCCATGAATTTACCATCAACGAGAAGACGGATGTGGTCTTCTCAGGTCTTGGTTGGATTCGTGTCAATGAAAAGGCCAAGATTGCTGCCTGGGCACCTAAGGGTGTGGATGTGGTCATTCGCAAGGCCATTATCTAATACTCTTCGAAAATTAAAAGCAGACGTTGTTGACTTGATTTGATGAGTGTAAAGCTCCAGTGGAGCTTTACAGCCTGCTACCTGAAAGCGTGAAAGTAGTAGGGTTCTATCTGCATCTGCGTCGCCTAGTCTGATTTTAATTTTCATTGGGTATAAGAGGTATTTGATTTCAGTTTTTACAATTAAAGAGAAAGGAAGTTCAAGTCTTCTGATTTGAACACGGGCTAAGTGTATCGGCGCAATTAGGAAAAACTTTGTTTTCTTTATTTCCCGATTGTAACAGTCTCCCAGTCTGTTACAACGCCCTTTGTATAATAAATTATGCTAACTTCAAAACAACGTGCCTTTTTAAACAGTCAGGCACACAGTCTTAAACCCATCATTCAGATTGGGAAAAATGGTCTAAATGACCAGATTAAAACCAGTGTTCGTCAGGCCTTGGATGCGCGTGAATTGATCAAGGTGACCTTGCTACAAAATACGGATGAAAACATCCACGAAGTAGCTGAAATCTTGGAAGAAGAAATCGGTGTGGATACGGTCCAAAAAATCGGTCGCATCCTGATTTTATTCAAACAATCTAGCAAGAAAGAGAACCGTAAAATTTCCAAACAGGTCAAAGAAATCTAAGAAGGAGAGCCTATGGCTATTGAACTCTTAACACCCTTTACCAAGGTTGAATTAGAGGTTGAAAAGAAAGAAACCAATCGCAAACAAGTGGGAATTCTGGGAGGGAATTTCAATCCTGTCCACAATGCTCACTTGATTGTGGCAGACCAGGTCCGTCAACAGTTGAAGTTGGATGAGGTCTTGCTCATGCCAGAATTCATTCCACCTCATGTGGACGCGAAAGAAACTATTGACGAATACCATCGCTATTCCATGCTCAAGATGGCTATTGCAGGTATTGAGGGATTGGGGATTGAAACCATCGAATTGGAACGTCAGGGGATCAGCTATACCTACGACACCATGAGAGTATTGAAGGAAAAAAATCCTGATACGGATTATTATTTCATCATCGGTGCAGATATGGTAGACTACCTGCCAAAATGGCACAGGATTGATGAATTGGTCAAGATGGTCCAGTTTGTTGGTGTCCAGCGTCCTCGTTACAAGGCAGGGACTTCCTATCCTGTTATCTGGGTGGATGTGCCCTTGATGGACATTTCCTCCAGCATGGTACGGAGCTTTATCAAGCAAGGACAGGTGCCGAATTTTATGGTGCCTCATGAAGTTCTGGACTATATCGAAGAAAAGGGACTCTACCAATGATTGCAGCAGATTTGACATTTGACCGTCAGGCTCTTTTGGAAAAAATCCGTGTAGCCATGAAGCCAGCACGCTTCCAACATGTCTTGGGTGTGGAGCAGGCGGCGCTTGCCTTGGCAGACCAATACGGCTGTGATCCGAAAAAAGCCAGTCTGGCAGCGCTTTTGCATGATTATGCCAAGGAAGTGGAAGACCAAGTCTTTCTGGATTTGATTGCCAAGTATGATTTGGATAAGGAACTGCTCAACTGGGATAATAACATCTGGCACGGTGTGGTTGGCGCCTATAAGATCGCAGAAGATTTTGGTTTGGAAGATGAGGAAATTTTCCAAGCCATTCAACGACACACCGTTGGGGCTGGGCAGATGACCTTGCTGGACAAGGTACTCTATGTGGCAGACTACATCGAACCCAATCGGGATTTTCCTGGGGTGGACGAGGCACGACGTATCGCAAAAGAGTCCTTGGACAAGGCAGTAGCCTTTGAAACTGCCCAAACCATTTCCTACTTGGCCAAGAAGGGGGGTCCCATTTATCCACAAACCTTGGAAACTTATAATGGACATGTCACATATTTGAAGGAGTAGATATGATTGCATTAAAACCTGTGGATGAAAGCTCCTATCAAGCTGTCTTGGACTTGACAGTAGCCGAGGCAGATAAGGGCTTCGTGGCTCCCAACGTGCGTTCCTTGGCGGATGCCTGGCTATACAGAATGAATGGTGATGTCTTTCCCTATGCCATCTGGGCAGATGAGCAGGTTGTTGGCTTCGCCCTGATTGACATTGATGAGGACATCCAGCAATATATGCTCTGGCGGTTTATGATTGGTCAAGAATTTCAGGGGAAAGGCTATGGTCAGGCTGCTTTGGAGGTCGTGATTGATCAAGCAAGAGCTCACCCTGTCTGCAATCATTTGATTGTTGCCTATGTCAAGGGCAACCAAAAGATGGCAAGACTCTTGGAGAAAAATGGTTTTGTCTTAGATCTTGAAGAAGAAAGGGAATTGGTGTTCCGTTTGGAAACGCCTGGGGTCAAGTTTTGAAATCAGCATTGTTAGTCATTGACATTCAGCATTTGCCTGTAGAAAGCAAGCCCTATGGAATTGAAAATCGGCTTCGGCTCTGGCAAGATTGCCTTGCTCAAGCTCGTCAAGCGGGGCTAGAGGTCATCCATGTCCGGCATCATGACAAAGAATTGGTCGAAGGGACTGCTGACTGGGAGATTCACTCAACTGTTGCCCCCTTAGCTAGTGAGAAGATTTTCGATAAGATCTTCAATAGCGCCTTCAAGGAAACAGGGCTTCATGCTTATTTGCAGGAAAAGGGAATTGAGCAGCTCATCATCATGGGTATGGCGACCAATTTTTGCATTGACACGACGATTAAAGTAGCCTTTGAACTAGGCTACAAGGTAGCTGTGATTCAGGACGGAACGACGACAGGTTATTCAGGCAAATTGGATGCCAAGGACTTGATTGACCACTACCAAAACATCTGGTCATGGAATTTTGCCCAGGTGGATAAATTAGAAAATATAATTAGAGGATAAGATGAAAGAACTAGATTTAGTAAAAGTTGTGGTCCAGGCTGCTGATGACAAGCGAGCTGAGGACCTTGTTGTAATTGATGTTCAAGGTGTGACCAGCCTGACAGACTACTTTGTGATTGCCAGTTCCATGAACAGTCGTCAGTTGGAGGCTATTGCGGAAAACATCCGTGAAAAGGTAGCGGAAGTTGGGATCAAGGGTAGCCGTGTAGAAGGCGATAGTAACGGTGGCTGGGTCCTTTTGGACCTTGGAGGCGTAGTCGTTCATATCTTCTCAGAAGAAATGCGTGACCTCTACAACCTTGAAAAATTATGGCACGAAGGTAGCTTCCTGGAAGTCGCAGAACTTTTAGAAGAGAAGTAGTGAAACCGTTTGGGGAACTGTTTCAGCTGGCCACAAACAACTCGAAAGTGACCAAAATAAGTTCACTATTATGTAATTAGAAGTGGTAGGCTTCTTGAAAAAATATGAAAACAGATTTTGATTTGGGTGCACTATTCGAAACTTGAGTCAACATCTCAGCGCAGTGGTTGATTGGCTTTAACAGTCCAGTGGACTGTTAAAGGTTGGAGATAAAATTTGCGAAGCAAATCTCTGCAATTCGTGCTTCCCACTCCAAATCTGACCTATACGGCTGATGCGAACGAGTTCGCTTCATTTCCCACCTCCAACAGTCACTACTCTGACTGTTGGAACTGTGCGGGGGTGAGAGTGAAACAGTTTGGGGAACTGTTTCAGCTGGTTACCAAACAACTCGAAAGTGACCAAAGAGAGTTCACTATTATGTGATTAGAAGTGATAGACTTCTTGAGCACAGTGTGAGTTAATGAAGCAGTCGATTGGCTGCTTTTTATGAAAGGAAAAAAGGGAAAATATGGCAACTTATGAAACCTTTGCGGCGGTCTATGATGAAATCATGGATGACAGCTTGTATGATAAATGGACAGATTTTAGCTTGCGGAACTTGCCACAAGACACCAAGACAATTTTAGAATTGGCCTGTGGAACAGGGATTCAGGCTGTGCGTTTTGCTCAAAAGAGTTATGAGGTGACAGGGCTTGACCTGTCCTATGAAATGTTGGAATTGGCTCAGAAAAAAGCAGAAGCTGCTGGTGTCATGATGGAGTTAGCCCAAGCAGATATGATGGCTCTGGAAGGTGTTGGAGATTTCGATGCGGTGACTTGTTACTCGGATAGTCTGTGTTATATGGCAGACCGAGAAGCCGTTTTGCGGGTCTTTGAAGGAGTTTACTCTGTTCTCAATCCAGGCGGGACCTTCCTTTTTGACGTTCACTCCATCTATCAAATGGAGGAAGTGTTTTCAGGCTATAGCTATCATGAAAATTACGAGGACTTCGCTTTCGTCTGGGATACCTATGAGGGTGAGCATGCGCATTCCATTGTTCATGAATTGACCTTCTTTGTCAAAGATGAGGACAGTCAAGAGGAACGGTTTATCCGTCGGGATGAAGTTCATGAAGAGCGGACCTATCCGATTGAAACCTATGTGGAATTATTGAAACAAGCTGGTTTTGCATCTGTGGAAGTCTTTGCGGACTTTGAAGATCAAGCACCGACAGAAACCAGCCAGCGGTGGTTTTTTAAGTGTAAGAAGAAATAGGTGGTATTGGATATGAACGTAGCTATCATTATCTTGGTTGCAATACTTGTTACTCTTTTATTGTCATTATTAGCTTATGTAGCTTTGTTTCAAATATGGTTAAATTCAAGTCGTCAAATACATGAATACGATGAAGATATTATTCGTGATCATTTATGCAAATTAGCCGAGTCTTTTGAATATTCTAGTACACAGATTCCCTACGGTCGGGCTAGATGGTTTATATTGGGGAGCAAAGATTTTGTTTGTACAGTTAATGACATTGAGAATTTGGAGATTTTTGGCTATAGTCCTATTAGGAGCAAAATTGACGAGGAGTTTTTGGAATATGGATTGTTGTTAACCCAGGATGGATTTTATTTTAGAGAACAAATCGAAAATAGCAATAATGATGCTGATGTTAAGTATAAAATTAGCAAAAAGTTTTTCCCTTTAAAAGGTTTATGGAAGATTTCTTGTAAGGGTAAAAAAATTATACTTTTTTATCCTAATAAGATTGAGAGACTATATTTTCAATTTGATGACGTTCAACAAAAAAATATAGTTGCAAATTTAAACTCAATTATTAAAACAGGTTATACGGCAGATTTACATGAAAACTATTTAGAAAAAGTTATTGATCGTTTGCAAAAAAATGATTTTCATACAGAGAATTTCCAAAATGGGACTAAAATAGGATCAATTATAGGTTTAAATATGATGCTAGGTTCTCATTTGAAAGATATTCAATTTAATGCTATCGCAAAAGCTCCACAAGGACATGGGCATGCAGCTGAATATGCTAATAATGTAATAGACAAGATAAAGTATCCTTTCCAAAAAGTAGAGCAAGTAGGGAGAGATAATGTCAAAAATGGGGCAGATAGAATTGTTGGAAATCAAAAAATTCAAACAAAATACTATGCAAAAGCTAGTGGAACGATAAATGCAGCATTTGATAAGGCTAATGGAGGAGAATACCGTTATAAGGGGATGCAGTTAGAAGTTCCTAAAGACCAGTATAATGAATCAATTCAACTCATGAAGAAAAAAATAAAAGCTGGAAAAGTTCCGGGTCATAGTGAGCCTGATGATGCCTATCTGATTATTAGAAAAGGGAATGTTACTTATAATGAGGCAAAACTGGTTGCCAAGGGCGGAAATATTGTCTCATTGAAATATGATGCCATAGATGGTGCCATTCAATCTATTCCAGTTGCAGGAATAAGCTTTGTCCTTGTTTTTGCAATGGAAAAATGGGCTGGAAAAGATACTGAAGAAGCTGCAAAATCAGCAATCTATTCTGGAGTAAAAACGATATTGTTGGGAGCGGCTATATACACAGCTTCTCAACAAATTGGAAAAATTCTTACTAAAAAAATCGCTGAACAAACAGTTAAGAATGTCGCAGCCAATACTGTTGCTAGACAAGCAGCAGGAGTTATTTCATTCGGAATTACTGTAGGTCCGGACGTATTTGATCTACTGCAAGGTAGAATATCTAGCCAACAGTTATTAAAAAATAGCCTAGTAGCAGGAACAGGCTTACTAGGTGGAGTTGCAGGTGGTGCGGTTGCTGGAGCATTTTTAGGTCCAGTTGGGTCATTTGTAGGTGCAGTAGCTGGTGGAACATTGGCTGCTGTTGGTTCTAAGGTTGTTTTAGACAACTTTATAGAAGATGACAGAATTGAGATGTTTGCAATTCTAAAAGAAGAATTTATTGATATTGTTATGGCTATGGCGCTTTCAGAAGAAGAGTTTAAAGAAATTCAAAATAATATCTTCGATAAGAAATTAGGAGAACGACTTAAAGACATGTTCCAGAAAAAGCAATCTGTTAAAAATAGGATGTTTACTAGAGAGTCAATAATTGAACGAGAGGTTGAACGAGTTATCTCAAAACGCACGGTTTTAGCAGAAGAGGATATACTTGAAGCAGTACAGATTGCAGAAAAAGAGTTTGCTGTAATTTAGGTATTAGGTTGGAGATGGTTGAATAAAGTCTAGGAGGTAGGGCATGATTTCAGGGATAATAGCGGAATACAATCCTTTTCACACGGGGCATAAATACCTGCTGGAGCAGGCTGAGGGGCTGAAAATTGTCGTCATGTCAGGCAACTTTATGCAACGGGGCGAGCCAGCTATTGTGGATAAGTGGACACGGGCTCAGATGGCTTTGGAACACGGTGCAGATCTTGTTGTCGAGATGCCCTTTTTGGTATCGGTCCAGTCGGCTGACCATTTCGCCAAGGGAGCCATCAGCATTTTACACAGGCTAGGTGTGGAAAAACTGGTTTTCGGTACGGAAGAAATGCTGGATTATCAGACAATTGCGGATATCTATGTGGATAAGTCGGAAGAAATGGAAAATTTTGTGAAAAACTTGCCAGACAATCTCTCTTATCCACAGAAGACCCAGGCTATGTGGCAGGAATTTGCGGGACTAACCTTCACAGGTGACACGCCCAACCATATTCTGGCTCTAGCTTACGCTAAGGCAGTGGCTGGAACAGGCATTCAGCTCGGTCCAGTTCAGCGGCAGGGGGCTGGTTTTCACTCGGAAGAGGTGGAAACGTCCTACGCCTCGGCGACAGCTATCCGCAAGGGTGCTGACCAGCTGGACTTGGTTCGTGACTTTTTACCGTCTGCCAGTCTCTTTGAAGAGGCGACCAAGGTAAGCTGGAGAAACTATTTTCCTCTGCTCCGCTACCAGATTGCGACCCACCCAGATCTCAGTCAGGTCTTTCAGGTCAACGAAGAACTAACCAGTCGTATCCGCTCTGCTATTGGGAGCGTAGCGACCGTGGAGGAGTTAGTGGAAGCTGTTGCGACCAAGCGCTACACTAAGGCGAGGGTGCGGCGGGTGCTGACCTACATCCTGGTCAATGCGGTGGAAACTCCCTTGCCAGAAGCGGTCCATGTCCTAGGCTTCTCGGCTCGAGGTCAGGCCTATCTCAAGACGGTCAAGGAGCGAGTGGGCTTGATGACGCGGATCGGCAAAGAGCCTTGGGACAGCCTGACCCAGCAGGCAGACGCAGTCTATCAACTGGGTGCTGACGCAATAGTAGAGCAGACCTACGGGCGCGTGCCAATGAGGGTGGAGTGAGATGAACTCAATAAAGAATGGGAAGTTTTTGTCGTTGACTTGAAAAACTTCCTATTTTTTTTGTATAATTTAAGTAGAAAAATCAAAGGAAATAAATCATGAAAAATTGGATGGACTATTTTAAGCCTCACATTGTAGATAGGGGTTGCAGTTTATTTTTAGACGATGCTGTTCAAGGGCTTCAAAAGACCAGTGATGGCTACAATGCACACGTTATTGGTGGTCAAGTCTATGAGGTGGAGATTAGCTTTGAGCACGGTCAGCTGGTCAGTATGTGGTGTGAGTGTCCATATGCTCAAGAAATGAACCACTGCAAGCATATTGCAGCAGTCTTGTTTGCTATTTCTGAATTAGATAGCCATCCAGCTCTTGAGGGCAAAGATGTGTCACTTGCCCAGCTCCTGGATAAATTGACAGTTGAGCAACTACGGGCTGTTGTTCTTGAATTAGCCCAAGAAGATAGGGAACTAGCCAATCGGCTACAACTGCGTTTCTCATCCCAGCTAACACCTCAGCAAGTGGAAAATGTGATGAAGGAAATCAGAGACCTGGGGCTTCCTTTTGAGGACAGACGTATGGGGTTTATAGAGTATAGGCAGACTAGGGATTACGAACAGGCTGTGACAAAGGCGATGCATCAGTATCTCCAGCCTTTACTGGATAGGTGTGAGTATGCGAATTTCTTGGCTGTATCAGATGCCTTTTACCATCAGATTTGCCAGCAGGAGTTGGATGATTCCAATGGAACGACTGGTAGTCTACTCTATAGCCTTGCAGGCTACTGGCAGCATTTATTGACTGTGGCTCCGGATCAGATTGCCCAAGAATTACTCGACTGGTGCTTAGAACAGCTAAGTGGCTATGAGGTTGCAGAGGATCTTCTCATGGAATTTGTGGAAATGGAGTTTCAAGAAGAACATTTCCTTGAGCAGAAATTGACCTATTTTCAAGCGGTCTTGCAAGCGATAGAAGGAGGAGACAAGTCCTCTTGGTCATGGAAATTCCGTCGTGATCGATTTGCCTTGCTCTGTTACAGGTTGTTGGTTCAGTTGGGCTCTAGTGAGGCAGATTTGCTGACCTTCCAGGCCAATCATTGGGAGGTGGCGGAACTTCGTAAACTAGCCATTGCCCAGGCTGTAGCAAATCAGCAGCTAGATCGGGCAGTCCATCTCTTGCAGGAAAGCAAGCGATTGGATGCCCAGTATAGGGGACTGGTGTCGGATTATAGCCAGCAGTTACGGGACATCTATCGTTCTCAAGGGCAGGATGACAAGGTTAGAGACGAACTACTGGAGATGATTTTTTCAGCTGGTGATACTGATTTGGATCTGATAGAGGAGTTGCGGGACTATGTTTCTAGGGAAGAATGGCAGAGCTACTTAGATGATTTGCTGGAGGATGGTCGTTTCCAGTCGCAGCAGTTGAAATTGTTGCAATTGGCAGACCGACCGCAGGAATTATTGGACCGCATTACAGCAAGTTACTGGGTCTTAGAAAATTTGGATCGATTTGAAGACTATTTATCAGAGAAACTGCCTGAGCAATTACGAGATGCCTACGCTCAAGCTCTCTGTCAGCAGATGGATGTGGCTAGTAGTCGAAGCCGCTATCGTCAGTTAGCAGGGTATTTAGTAAAAATTGCAGGTTTACCTGATGGGAAAGTGGTGAGTACAAGTCTTCGCACTTCGTGGAAAGTCCAGTATCCGCGACGCAAAGCCATGATAGAGGAATTAGATGCAGTGAGGTGGTAGGATATGGCAGTTTGGTTTCAAGATGTGGTTGATTCGTTGCAGATGATTAGTCAAGGTGATAGGTACTATTATGATAGCTATTTAGATGAATTAGTCTATCTGTCTGTTGAGGAAACGGGGCTTGAATCCTGTGAAGGTTTAGAAGAAGAGATTGAGGAGGATGTGACGGGAAGGTTCGTACGGCTGCCGACTTATTATGACTTCAACCCTTACACATTTATGGAACTCTATATTTCTGATTTGACTGATGGAGACTTGTCTGGCCGTCTATCTCGAGCTATTCGAGGGCGCGGTGCTTTTAGACGTTTTAAGAATGAGTTAGAGAGATGTGACCGCTTGGAAGAATGGTATGTTTTTGAGGCACAATGCTACAAAGAGCTTGTACTGGAATGGTGCCAGGAAAATAAGATTGCTATTGTGGAAAACCGGCTGAAAAAAATGTAATATTTCCCTTGACTCTCACCTTACGTTATCCTTTATACTGGTCATAGAGAGGAGGTTTCCATGAAAACAGTGAAGGAAATGAGTCAGCTTTCAGGTATCAGTGTGCGCACACTTCATTATTACGATGAAATAAATTTGTTGACACCTAGTTTTATTGCGGAAAACGGATATCGTTATTATGATAATGAAGCGTTTGAAAAGTTGCAAGAAATCTTACTTTTTCGTGAATTGGAATTTCCTCTCAAAGAAATTAAAAAAATTGTAGGGAATGTAGCTTATGACAGAGAGTCAGCTTTGAAAGACCAGATTAGATTACTGGAGTTGAAAAAGAAACACTTGGAAAAAGTCATAAAGCATGCCAAGTCTTTACAGCAGAAGGGAGAAAATTACATGAATTTTGAAGTGTTTGATAAGTCAGATTTGTTGGCTTTCCAGGAGGAAGCTAAAGAAAGATGGGGCAATACCGCAGCTTTTCAGGAATTTTCTGCTAAGACGAATCAGGAAGGGTTTGCTCAGATAAGTGCAGAAATGTCTGGTATTATGATGGAATTTGGAAAAATGAAGAATTTATCAGCTGATGATTCCAAAGTTCAGAAACAGGTAGAGGTTCTTAAAGCTTATATTAGTGAGAATTTTTATAATTGTACCAATGAAATTCTAGCAAGTCTAGGACAAATGTATATTGCAGATAACCGGTTTACTCAATTTATTGATCAAGTGGGAGGAGAAGGTACAGCAACCTTTGTCAGCCAAGCGATTGCGATTTATTGTGGAAAATAAATAAGAAAAGTCTAGTGAAAACTAGGCTTTTTTTTACTGAAAACAGGACAAAATACTTGACAAAATCGCTTGCTATACTAGTATAGCAGGGCTTGACACTACGGGCAAGCCCTTCCTAATTAGCGTTAAAAGTAATTATGAACAAGGGGAATAATTAATGTTTTACACTTATAAAATAGGTATTTCTGCTGAGGAACATGATTCATTTGTAAAGCAATCACCACAGGCTAACCTGTTGCAGAGTAGTCAGTGGGCAACCGTAAAAAGTGAGTGGCGAAATGAGAGACTAGGCTTTTTTAAAGATGGACAATTAGTGGCAGTTGCTTCTCTTCTTATCAGAAGGTTGGTAGTACCATTTGGTTTTACGATGATTTATATACCAAGAGGTCCTGTAATGAATTATGAAGATGCTGAATTAGTATCATTTGTATTTAAGTCCATAAAAGAATTTGCCCTCCGAGAACGCAGTGTTGTTATAAAATTCGATCCATTTATTCGACTATCTAGTAAAACTATAACAGGAGATAGGGAAGAAGAATTAAATGTACTTGCCGTCAAAGATAGGATTGTTGATTTGGGAGGTATTTGGTCTGGTCGAGTGCAGACCATGTCGGCTACAATCCAACCTACTTGTCATGCAGTATTATATAGCGAATCCTTCTCAGAGGAATCACTAAATAAACGAGTTCGACAAAATATTCGGTCGGCGCGTAATAAAGGTATTGAGATTCGAATTGGTCGTGAGGAATTGTTAAGAGATTTTTCAGAGCTATTAAAAAAGACTGAGGAGCGCAAATCTATTCGCTTGCGGGGGAGAGAGTATTATCAAAAAATATTGAATGCCTATCCAGAAAATTCTTATATTGTAGTTGCCTATTTGGATTTAGCAGAGAGATATGAACAGTTATCTTATCTTGAAGAAAAATTAGTAAAAGAAGCCATGACCTTCACATCCACTACAAGACAATCGAAGATTGAAAATTATAAAAAGGAAATCCGAAGAATAAATACAGAATTAGAAATGATAAATTCTCTGACTCGTAACGGGAGTAAGCTAGTTCCATTGGCTGGTACTTTGACAATAAATTTTGCAGGAACATCTGAAAATATCTATGCTGGTATGGATGAAAAGTTTAAACATTATCAGCCTGCTTTACTAACATGGGTGGAGACAGCAAAGTATGCTTTCGATCGAGGTGTGAAATGGCAAAATTTAGGAGGAATAGAGCCAACTTTAGACGGAGGTCTTTATCACTTTAAATCACATTTGAATCCAGTAGTAGAAGAGTATATTGGGGAATTCGACCTGATTGTTTCGCCAATATTATATAAGATTTTTCAAGTTTTACTGGAAATTAGAAGAAAATTAAGGAAGAAAAAATAATGACTTTTTGTCAAATAACTAAAGAAGAATTTTTAAAGCATTGTCAACAAGTAAATGAAAAATCATTTTTTCAATCCATTGAAATGGCTGGATTACTATCCAAGCGAGGATACGATGTTCGCTATGTTGGTTTTAAAAATTCACAATTAGAGATCGTTATTTCTACTTTGCTTTTCTGTAAGAAGATGGCTGGTGGTTTGTATATGGAATTGAATTCTGGACCGCTGGTTACCGATCATGCTTATTTAGAGGAATTTTATCAATCTTTAAAAAACTATGCGAAGCGTGAAGGCGTACTTGAATTGGTGGTCAAGCCTTCCCAAGCCTATCAACTCTTTGATAGTGTAGGGAGTCCAATTAGTGAAGCAGATACTCAACTAATTGAGAAGCTGGTGCAAGTTGGATTTAAACATGATGGCTTACAAACAGGTTATCCAAATGGAGAGCCTGTTTGGCATTATGTGAAGGATTTGCAAGGGTATTCAACAACGTCGTTATTGCAATCCTACAATAAAAATAGTAAACGAAACATAAAAAATTCAGAAAGTTACGGTATCAGGATTCGTAGTATCAATCATAAGGAGCTTTCAGCTTTCAAAAAAATAATTGAGGAAACTGGAGCTAGACAAGGCTTTGAAGATAGAGATAGTGGTTACTATAACAGTCTTTTTGAAAGCTTTGGTACACAGGCAGATTTTTTAGTTGCAGAACTTGACCCGAAAGCCAGTCTAAAGCAAATTGAAAAGGAAATAGAAACAAGTGATAGAAATTCAAAACAGTATGCACAGCAGGTACAGAAATTGTTAAAAAAACAGGAGGTGGTTCAAAATATTTTAAATCAAACTCAGACAGCTCCTATTTTTTTGGCATGTGCACTGATAATTTATGATGTGAACGAGGCAACTTATCTTTTTGGTGGCTCATATCCAGAGTTTCAAAGTCTATCTGCACCTTTCTTACTTCAATATGAGGCGATGCAACGTGCAATAAAACGAAATCTTAAGCGTTATAATTTCCTTGGTATTCAAGGGATATTCGACAACTCAGATGGTGTTCTTCGATTTAAACAGAACTTTAATGGTTATATTTTGAGAAAAGCTGGTACTTTTCGTTACTATCCTCATCCGATAAAGCATAAAATAATTCAAATTATCAAAAAAATAGTAAAATAATACTATATACTTTATCGAAAGAGGTTCCCATGATTCAACCCATTATGAAAGACATTTTCTTCCTGCAGCAGCAGTCTGATCCTGCGACTCAGCTAGATGTGCAGGTCGGTCAGGATTTGCAGGATACTTTGTCAGCCCACGCTCACGCCTGCGTGGGCATGGCGGCCAACATGATTGGCATCAAAAAGCGGATTATCATCGTCAACATGGGTTTTACCAACCTAGTCATGTACAATCCCGTCCTAATCAGCAAGGCCAAGCCCTATCAGACCGAGGAGGGTTGCCTGTCGCTCGAAGGTACCCGCCTAACGATGCGCTATCAGGAGATTGAAGTGGAGTTTTTTGATGCTTCATGGAAAAAGCAGAGCCTAAAGCTGACAGATTTCCAAGCCCAGATTGTTCAGCATGAACTAGATCATTTGGAAGGGATTATCATCTAGTAGCTGCCAAATCTACCGTCAGGTAGATTTTTTTATCAAAAAGTCAAAAAAGGTCAAACAAAACCATTGACTTTTACTGACCAATGGTGTAGAATAAGATTCGTAAGGTAAATAGGCCTTACAAATTCTTTGAACAAAAGGTCAGTTTAGGTCAAACGAGAACGGTTTGACTGACTTATTGACTAAATGGTCAGTAAAAGACAAACTTCTAAGGAGGTTGGGATGAAAGACAGGATTATACCCTATTAGCGTCATTTAGTTTATCTTTTATTACTGCGTTAACTCGCTTTGCCGTACTTCAGTACTGCCTTCAGCTCGTTGCCTAGTACTAAAAGCAAACTAAAAGACTATATCAATTTTTTTAAAACAAAGGTCAGTAAAAGTCAAAAGCAAATAAAACTTAAACGAGGTAAAAACTATGAACAACAATTTCAATAACTTTAACAATATGGACGATATTTTCAATCAACTCATGGGCAACATGGGTGGCTACAGTACAGAACGTCGCCGTTATTCTATCAATGGGCGTGAAGTGACACCGGAGGAATTCGCTATGTACCGTCAGACTGGTCGCCTGCCACAGACAGAAGAAGTGGCTCAAACACAGGCTAAAGGTCAGATAAAGTCAGACGGGATTCTGGCAAAACTTGGTCGCAATTTGACCCAAGATGCGCGTGAAGGTAAGTTGGATCCAGTCATTGGACGAAATAAGGAAATCCAAGAAACCTCTGAAATCCTAGCTCGCCGTACGAAAAATAATCCTGTTTTGGTCGGTGATGCTGGTGTTGGTAAAACTGCGGTAGTAGAAGGATTGGCTCAAGCCATTGTCAATGGTGATGTGCCAGCAGCTATTAAGAACAAGGAAATCATCTCCATCGACATTTCAGGCTTGGAGGCAGGGACCCAGTACCGCGGAGCTTTTGAGGAAAATGTGCAAAATCTTGTGGATGAAGTCAAAAAAGCTGGAAATATCATTCTCTTCTTCGATGAAATTCATCAGATTTTGGGAGCTGGTAGCACTGGTGGGGACTCAGGTTCCAAGGGCTTAGCGGATATTCTCAAACCAGCTCTTTCCCGTGGGGAATTGACGGTTATCGGTGCCACTACACAGGACGAATATCGCAATACCATTCACAAGAATGCTGCTCTGGCCCGTCGTTTCAATGAAGTCAAGGTTAATGCTCCGTCCGCAGAAGACACCTACCAGATTTTGAAAGGGATTAAGCCGCTTTACGAAGCTCACCACAATATTGAATTGCCAGATGAGGTCTTGAGAGCTGCGGTTGATTATTCTGTCCAATATATTCCACAACGTAGCTTGCCTGATAAGGCTATTGACCTGGTCGATGTTACCGCTGCTCACTTGGCTGCACAACATCCTGTGACAGATATTCAGACCTTAGAAGCAGAAATGGCTGAGGCAAAACAGTTGCAGTTGGAAGCTGCTGAGAAAGAGGATTATGAAACAGCACTCAATGAAAAAGTCCGCATCGACAAACTCCAAGAACAGATTGACAATCACACGGAGCAACAAAAGGTTGTTGCGACAGTCAACGATGTGGCTCAAGCAGTTGAACGCATGACAGGTATTCCCGTTTCCCAAATGGGAGCTTCTGACATTGAACGACTCAAGGAATTGAAAAATCGTCTGGCAGCTAAGGTTATCGGTCAAGACGATGCGGTGGAAGCTGTATCTCGTGCCATTCGTCGGAATCGTGCAGGTTTTGATGACGGAAATCGTCCGATTGGCTCCTTCCTCTTTGTCGGTCCGACAGGTGTGGGTAAGACAGAGTTGGCAAAACAGTTAGCGCTAGACTTGTTTGGTAACAAGGATGCCATTATTCGTTTGGATATGTCTGAATACAGCGATCGGACAGCCGTTTCCAAATTAATCGGTACTACAGCTGGTTATGTTGGTTATGATGATAACTCCAACACCCTTACTGAGCGTGTCCGCCGCAATCCGTATTCAATTGTCCTCTTGGATGAGATTGAAAAAGCAGATCCACAAGTGATTACCCTCCTTTTGCAAGTGCTAGATGATGGGCATTTGACAGACGGACAGGGCAACCAAGTCAACTTCAAAAATACCCTTGTCATCGCGACTTCAAATGCAGGTTTTGGTTATGGAATGGCAGAGAGTGAAGAAAATCAAGACATCATGGACCGCATCGCACCATTCTTCCGTCCGGAGTTCCTTAACCGTTTCAATGCAGTTATCGAATTCAAACACTTGGGCAAAGAAGACCTCAAGGCTATCGTCGATTTGATGTTGGCTCAAGTCAATAAGACCCTAGCTAAAAAAGGTATTCACTTAGAAGTGACTGAGGCAGCCAAAGAGTTCTTGATGGAAGAAGGTTATGACAAGGCCATGGGAGCTCGTCCATTGCGCCGTGTGATTGAAAATCAGATTCGAGACAAGGTAACAGATTACTATTTGGATCATGTTGAGGTCAAATATCTGGAAGCGGATGTGGTTGATGGAAGCATCCAAATAAAAGAGCAAAGCTTTGCTTAAAAATAGTGAAGAATTTGAAAAATCGGATAGAAATATCTGATTTTTTCTTTTTTGTTATCCGCTAACAAATGCTATAAAATAGGCTTTTTAGAGCATATTAAAACTTTTTTTTATAAAATCCTTGACAAGTGCAAACGTTTGCGTTAAACTATATTCGTAACCGACAGAAAGGAAAACGTTTTTATGACAAATCGTACCAGTGGAATTTTGATGCATATTACCTCACTTCCAGGTAAGTTTGGTATTGGTACTTTTGGACAGTCTGCCTATGATTTTGTAGATTTCTTGGTGGAAACCAAGCAAACCTACTGGCAGATTTTACCACTAACAACTACAAGCTATGGAGATTCTCCTTACCAGTCTTTCTCTGCTATTGCAGGAAATACACACTTGATAGACTTTGACCTCTTGGTTGAAGATGGCTTATTGGCAACAGAAGATTTCCAAGATGTAAATTTTGGAGATAATCCTGAAAAAGTAGACTATGCTCTTATCTATCAAGTTCGCCGACCAATTTTGGAGAAGGCAGTTCAAGCATTTTTACAAGATGATAAGAAGAAAGCTGCTTTTCTAGAGTTTGAAAAGGCTAACTCATCTTGGTTGACAGATTATGCTGAGTTCATGGCTATCAAGGAGTACTTTGGTAATAAAGCTCTCCAAGAATGGGAAGATAAAAAAGTTGTAGCTCGCAACGAGGAAGCTCTTGATAAGTACCGCTTAGAATTGGCAAATCAAATCGACTACTACAAAGTCACACAGTATTTCTTCTTCAGCCAATGGAAACAATTGAAAGAATATGCCAACAAACACCACATCAAAATCATCGGAGACATGCCAATCTATGTTTCTGCTGATAGCGTTGAAGTGTGGACAAAACCCCAACTATTCAAATTGGACAGTGAACGCAAGCCGCTTTATGTAGCAGGTGTACCAGCTGATAACTTCTCGGCAGATGGTCAATTATGGGGAAATCCTATTTACGATTGGCCAGAACATGAAAAAACTGGCTATAACTGGTGGATTTATCGTATCCATGAAAGTTTCAAACTTTATGATGTCCTTCGGATTGACCATTTCAAAGGTTTCTCAGACTTCTGGCAAGTTGATGGTAAGGCAGAAGTAGCTAAGGTTGGAACTTGGGAACCAGGTCCTGGCTACAATCTCTTTAAGGCTGTCAAAGAAACACTTGGAGACCTTCCAATCATTGCAGAAGACCTTGGAAACATTGACGCTAAAGCTCGCAAATTGCTTGCGGATTGTGGCTATCCAGGCATGAAAATCTTAGAATTTGGTTTCTTTGATGTAACAGGTAAGAGTATCGATGCTCCACACCGTTGTATTCCAAATTCAGTTGCCTACACTGGAACTCACGATAATGAGGTTGTCAATGGCTGGTACAACAATCTTGATCCAGAACAACAAGAATACGTGGACGCCTACAGCAACCGTAAGCCGATTGAAAAAGTTAGCCAAGCTATGCTGCGTATGCTGTTTGCAACAGTGAGTGATACAGCTATTGCAACCATGCAAGACGTCCTAGACTTGGGTGAAGAAAGTCGAATGAATATGCCGTCAACTATCGGTGGAAACTGGGAATGGCGCATGAAAGCTGAAGACTTGACCCAAGAACGCAAAGACTTCTTGACAAAAATGACATTACTATACCAACGAGGAAATGAAAACCATGACTAAATTTACAACATTTGTAGAAACAAACACTTCGAAGAAATTAGCTGATTTGACAAATGAAGAAATCTATCTTCAATTGTTAAACTACGTAAAAGAAGCTGCGGCGACAAAACCAAAAAACACAGGAAAACGTAAAGTTTACTATATCTCAGCTGAGTTCCTTATCGGTAAACTCTTGTCAAACAACTTGATTAACTTGGGCGTGTACAAAGACATTCAAGCGGAATTAGCAGCAGCTGGTAAATCATTGGCGCAAGTTGAAGATGTTGAACCAGAACCATCACTTGGTAACGGTGGTTTGGGACGTCTAGCTTCATGTTTCGTTGATTCTATGTCAACACTTGCTATCAACGGTGAAGGTGTTGGTCTGAACTACCACTGTGGTCTTTTCCGCCAAGTATTTAAGAAAAATGAGCAAGAAGCAGAGCCAAACTTCTGGATCGAAAATGATTCTTGGTTGATTCCAACAGATATCAGTTATGACGTGCCATTTAAAAACTTCACGTTGAAATCTAAGTTAGATCGTCTTGATATTCTTGGCTATAAAAAAGAGACTAAGAACTACCTTAACTTGTTTGACATCGAGTCAGTAAACTATGACTTGATTACAGACGGTATTTCATTTGACAAGACTGATATTAAAGAAAACTTGACACTCTTCTTGTACCCAGATGATTCTGATAAGAATGGTGAATTGCTCCGTATCTACCAACAATATTTCATGGTATCAAATGCGGCTCAACTTTTGATTGATGAAGCAATTGAGCGCGGTTCAAACTTGCATGACTTGGCTGATTACGCTTATGTGCAAATCAACGATACTCACCCTTCAATGGTGATTCCTGAGTTGATCCGTCTTTTGACTGAAAAGCATGGTATTGAATTTGCGGAAGCAGTTGCCATCGTTAAGAATATGACTGGTTACACAAACCACACTATCTTGGCGGAAGCACTTGAAAAATGGCCACTTGAGTTCCTTGAAGAAGTGGTGCCGCACTTGGTTGATATTATCAAAGAATTGGATGCCCTTATTCGTGCAGAAATTAAAGACCCAGCAGTCCAAATCATTGATGAATCAGGTCGTGTACACATGGCCCACATGGATATCCACTTCTCTAACTCAGTGAACGGTGTAGCTGCGCTTCACACAGAAATCCTCAAAAACTCTGAATTAAAAGCTTTCTACGAGCTTTACCCAGAAAAATTCAACAATAAAACAAACGGTATCACTTTCCGCCGTTGGTTGGAATTTGCCAACCAAGACCTCGCTGACTACATCAAAGAATTGATTGGCGATGAGTACTTAACAGATGCGACTAAGCTTGAGAAATTGCTTGCCTTTGCTGATGACAAAGAAGTTCATGCTAAGTTGGCGGAAATCAAACACAACAACAAATTGGCTCTCAAACGTTATTTGAAAGACAATAAGGGTATCGAGCTGGATGAAAATTCTATTATTGATACACAAATCAAACGTTTCCACGAGTACAAACGCCAACAAATGAACGCCTTGTATGTCATCCACAAGTATCTTGAAATCAAGAACGGCAATCTGCCAAAACGTAAAATCACTGTTATCTTCGGTGGTAAGGCAGCTCCAGCTTATGTGATTGCCCAAGACATCATTCACTTGATTCTCTGCTTGTCTGAGTTGATCAACAACGATCCAGAAGTCAGCAAGTACCTCAATGTTCACTTGGTAGAAAACTACAACGTAACCGTTGCTGAAAAACTCATCCCTGCAACAGATATTTCTGAGCAAATCTCGCTTGCTTCTAAAGAAGCGTCAGGTACTGGTAACATGAAATTCATGCTCAACGGTGCATTGACACTTGGTACCATGGACGGTGCCAACGTTGAGATTGCTGAGTTGGCTGGTATGGACAACATCTATACATTTGGTAAAGATTCAGATACCATCATCGACTTGTACGATAAGGCTGGATATGTATCTGCTGACTACTACAATGGTGATGCCAATATCAAGCGTGCAGTTGATTTTATCGTCAGCGATGAAATTAAAGCACTTGGTAATGAAGAACGCCTTGGTCGTCTCCACCATGAATTGATCTCGAAAGACTGGTTCATGACCTTGATTGACTTGGCTGAATACATTGAAGTAAAAGAACAAGTCTTTGCAGATTACGAAGATCAAGATTCATGGAACAAGAAAGTTGTTCATAACATTGCTAAAGCTGGATTCTTCTCATCTGACCGTACCATTGAGCAGTACAACCAAGATATCTGGCATTCAAACTAATACTCTCCTAAAACAAAGAATGTTCCTGACCGGGAACATTCTTTTTAGTTATTGGAAAAATGACGATTGAATATTTCAGTTGACTTTATTTTGTTCAAGCAAAATAAAATTTTTAAATTGATTATTAAAGAGTTCAATAGCATCAGAATTCTTCCTAGTCATTAAGTAGGTGAAAGATACAGGAATTGAAATTTCTACAGGTATTCGAGAACAAATTTTAGGATTAAAATTTGTTTTAAGGTATAGAGGAAGGTATGAAATCCCTTGTTCCATTTCAATCAATTTTTCAGTAACCGATATATCTTGTATCGAAACAAATTGGGAATCCGGAACGAGTTCAGAAATTTCTTGTTTTACTTTTGTCCAATAAGTTGGGTGATTATCTGATAATATTTTGTATTTTTGAAATAATTCAACTTCAGTTAAGTGGAGATCGCTTTGGGGATAAAAGAGAGCAATTTTCCCTTCACAAATTTTTTCCGAATGAATTTTCGTAGTATAGGGTTCTTCTCTAGCAATTCCAATATCAAATTGATTACTCTCAATTGCATGTGAAATGTCATTTTGCAGGACTGTGACCGAAATAGTGATTGACGGTTGTTCTTCAAAAAATATTGGAAGAAATTTTGGCAGTAGGTATGTCGCAATATAAGGAGAAGCAGCAATGCGTAGATGTGCTTCAAGTTTTCTATTTTTTAATTGGATTTTTTGAATCCCCTCTTCATAAGTTGTAACTATTTTCTGTGCTATTGGAATAAATTCTCGTCCCATTGAGGTTAAAGACAATTTCCGCCCAATTGTTTCAAATAGCTTTACCTGTAAGTGTTTTTCGAGTTTTTTAATTTGCTGGTGGAGTGTAGGTTCTGTTAGGAATAGTTCTTCACTAGCTCTGTGATAGTTAAGGTGTTTAGATAACACTAAAAAAGTGTAATACCAGTCTAAATTCATTGGGCTCTCTCCTTTGTAAAATAAAAGTTAATGAATGATTCACTTTTTCCGAATTTTAAAAAGTTAGTAATTATTATATCATTAAATCTAGAATAACTAATAAGGAGGAAACATTGTGACGAAAAATATTGTGATTGTCGGTGCTGGTTATGCGGGGATTGCAGCAACTCGATTGCTAGGAAAAACCTTTAAAAAGGATCAAGATGTAACAGTTACCTTGATTGATAAGAACTCTTTCCATACCTATATGACAGAGTTGCATGAAGTTGCGGCTGGGCGTGTAGAAGCCAATGCAATCAAGTATGACCTTCAACGTATCTTCAAAAAATATCCAAAGGTTCAATTGGTAACAGACAAGGTTGTTGAGATTGACTACGATAAGAAACAAGTAGTTGCGGAACACCAAACTCTGGATTTTGATTACCTGCTCCTTGCAATGGGTGGTGAGGCTAATGACTTTGGTGTGAAAGGTGTTAAAGAACACGGTTTTACACTTTGGTCTATCGAAGCAGCAGAACGTTTGCATGACCACATGATTGACGCTTGCTATCGTGCCATGCGTGAGCATGATGAAGCCAAACGTCGCGCTCTTTTAACCTTTACCGTTATCGGTGCTGGTTTCACAGGTATTGAGATGATCGGTGAGTTGATTGACTGGGTACCAATTTTGGCGCGTGAGTTCAAGTTGGATCCAAAAGAATTCTCACTTAAGGTTGTTGAGGCAACGCCAAATATCTTGGCTATGGTTACTGAAAAAGAGCAAGTCAAGGCTCGCAAATACCTTGAGAAAAAAGGTGTTGAATTGGTTCTTGGCGATGGTGTAGCAAGTGTACAAGAAGATAGCTTGACACTTTCATCAGGTCGTCAAATTCCTACCTACACCTCTATTTGGACAGCTGGTGTTCAAGCCAATACAGACGCAAGTGAATTTGGTATTGAAAAAGCACGTGCAGGTCGTTTGGTAGCCAATGAGTTCATGGAAGCGAAAGGCAAGGAAAATGTCTATGTAGCTGGTGATTTGGTTTACTTTGAAGAATCAGAAGGAAAACCAACTCCACAGATTGTACAAGCAGCTGAACAGACAGGCCATACTGCGGCAAGTAATATTATTGCAGCAATCAAGGGTGGCGAAAAACACCGCTACAAAGGCAAATACGATGGCTTCATGGTCTCTATCGGTTCGCGTTATGGTGTCGCCTTCTTGATGGATAAATACCATATGTCTGGTTTTTTGGCCATGGCTGTCAAACACATGGTCAACTTGCTTTATTTCTTTACCATTCGCAGTTTCTTCTATATGGGCTCCTATGTTCGCCATGAATTCTTCGATATTAAGAATAAGCGAAATATCTTTGGAGGTCATACTTCTGGAAAAGGCAATCTTCTGTGGTCTGTGCCAATGCGTGTCCTTTATGGTTCAGTATGGCTCTACGAAGGGATCAAGAAAGCCTTTGGTTTATTTGGAACAACATCATGGTTTGGGGATCAAGTTGTCTTCCCATTCCCTTGGTTAGCTGATCCAGTATCTGGTGCATCTGCTGCTGAGGCGGTTTCAAGTGCCTCACAAGCGGCAACTGCTGCGGCAGAAGCGGCTGAACCAATCTTTGGTTTGAGCTATGCCTATGGTGAAGCACCGATGGCTGTTTTGGATAAAATGCCTGATTGGTTTGCTACTATCATGGAATTTATGATGCCAAACCAAGAAGTAGCACTCTTTATGCAAAAATTTATGACAGTAGCAGAAATCGGTATCGGTCTAGCATTGATTGCTGGTGCCTTTGTATGGATTGTGTCTGCTGCAACCGTTGCTTTGGTAGTTATGTTCAGCCTGTCAGGCATGTTCTACTGGGTAAATATTTGGTTCATCCCAGCAGCTATTTCTCTTATGAATGGTGCGGGTAGAGCCTTCGGTCTAGACTACTGGATTATGCCATGGTTGGGTCGTTTCCTAGACAAGAAGATTTATGGAAAGCCGAAGCATATTTACCGTATCAAGGATAAAAAATAAAGGAAATATAGAAAGTTAGTGGTACATCAAATTTGGAATACCTATCCTGAGATTGAGAAGGGACTTGAAGAGGTAAAATCCATCATCTTATCTGAGATGATGGTCCTGCATCCAGCAGTTACATCGAAGATTGTTGAATATGTAGAGGCACCTGGGAAATACTTGCGTGCCGGCCTCTGTCTGCTCTTTGCACAAATGACGGAAGGAAAGATTAGCCGTTCAAAGCTATATTTTGCTGCCCATTTAGAAGTTCTGCATCTGGCGACTCTTATTCACGATGATGTGATTGATGGCGCGGATAAACGGCGGGGAGTCACGGCGGCTCATCAACAATTTTCGAATCGAATTGCTATCTACACGGGTGATTATCTTCTGGCCTACTCAGGTCGCTTGCTTGGAAAAGGGCTTCGTTTGCTAGAAGTATCACGTGATGATTTGGATTTGGGCAATGATAAGCTGATGGAAACAATTCTTCGAGGGGAACTATCACAGCTAATTAATCAATTTGATGCCAATATGACTATGAAAGCCTATCTCAAGCAAATTCAAGGAAAAACAGCTTTTCTATTTGGACTTGCCTGTCAGTTGGGGAGTTTTGTACCAGGCCAATCTAGGAAAGACAGTAGCATGGCTTTTCGGTCTGGGCAAGCACTTGGCATGGCCTTTCAGCTACGAGATGACTTAATTGACTATCAGCTGGATGTGGCAGAATCAGGAAAACCTAGATTGCAAGATATTCAAAACGGTATCTATACTGCACCGCTACTTTTTGCCATGCGAGAAGACAAGTCTATCCAGCAGCAATTGCAGGTCTATATTCAATCCCCTACGGCAGAAGGGTTGGAAATCCTTACAGATAGGATTTTTGCAACGCATGCTATTGCCAAAACAGAGAAACTGATTGTTAGCTATTTGGAAAAAATGATGAATTTTGTAGATAGAATACCACAGTTATCGACTGCATCTATGCAAAATTTGGTGGTAATAGTTTTTAGTCATTATTTTTAAAAAAATACTAGACAATTTAGTTTATTCGGTATATCATTATAAATATAAAACTATTTACTTTACAAAAGTCTAGTGGTAAAAAGTCAATAGAAAGTTGATTAATTTTTAGATGATTTTCTAGACAAAAGGGTGCACTAA
>NZ_ASCA01000012.1 GCF_002760245.1 Streptococcus suis YS161
TCTTTAGGCGCTGGCTGGTGATGTGGGCTTATAGCCCTTGTTCAAACCACCCGTTTGACGGGTGGTCATGATTTGGCAGATATGGATAAAAAATCAAAGCTGATAGAAGAATAGAGACCAACAAACCGATTGCTAGGACATTCGGAGTTTTACTCATTAGGAAAATCGTCCCAATAAGACTGAATAGAGGCAAGACTGATAAAAATAGATTTGGTGTCTTATCAGCTACCACTACAACAGTTTCATCCTCTTCTTCTGTATACGTCTCTCCATTTGCTAGACTTTTCTTGAGGCAGTAGGCCATGTAGAGCAAACCAAATACTAATAACGTCAAGCTGGCTGCCAAACTGATAACGAGTGCCGCGGTCAAGCTAGTTCCCAAAACTTTTGTCGGAATGACATTCTGGATGGAAGGTACCCCAGGAAGAGTTGGCATCGTATAGGTACCTGCTCCCAGAAAGACAGGAATCGGAAAAAGTGCCCAGTTGATATTCAACTCTTTAAAGAGGGGGCGTGAAAGGGGAAGCAAGGTAAAAATAACTACAAAAATACTCACACCACCATAGGTCAGAATGGAAGCAATCAAAGTAATGGCTAACAAACCCTTATAGGGACTATCCTTTCCCATTACTTTCAAAATGCTATTGGCAATCGTCTGCGTAGCTCCACTCGCTTCCATCACATATGCTCTGCTTCGACCATGACAAAAACGCCTTCTGGTTCTCTGGTTCAAGGGCATCTTGAAGTGCATGAGCAACTTGATGAGTTAAACGCTCCTGCAATTGAGGGCGACGACTTGCCACCTCCACTGCACGCGCCAATTTGCTAAGACCTGTCACCCGCCCCTTACTCGGAATATAGGCTACATGGGCAATGCCATAAAAGGGTACCAAATGGTGTTCACACATAGAATGAAAAGGAATATCCTTGACCAAGACCACTTCCTCATGTCCCTCTGAAAAAACAGCTGTAAATTGGTCTTTTGGGTCCTCTTCTAAGCCGTTAAACATCTCAAGATACATCTTAGCGACCCGTTTAGGCGTATCTAAGGAGCCCTTCACGATTCGGGTCCTCACCCAATAATTCCAATAATTGATAAATGGTTTGTTCGATTTGTTCTTGTTTTGACATAATGCATCCTAAATAGTTTGATGTTCTTATTATACCCTAAAAACTGTATTCAGAAAAGGGCTTTCAACATGCTAATCCCAAAACTGTCCCCTACCAGAGCACCAAGCAGGTGTCCCTACTCCCACCTTTGTGGTATAATAGGATAAATCAACTACAAGGAGCCTCTATGACCAAGAAACCTGTCCAACTCGCTACGATTTGTTACATTGATAATGGTAAGGAATTTCTTCTCCTTCATCGAAACAAAAAAGAAAATGACGTCCATCAAGGTAAATGGATTGGAGTTGGTGGCAAACTGGAACCTGGTGAAACACCGCAGGCTTGCGCTATTCGAGAAGTCTTTGAGGAAACTGGGCTTACTGTAACGAAGCATGCTCTAAAAGGAGTGATAACCTTCCCAGACTTTACTCCAAACACAGACTGGTACACCTATGTCTTTAAGATTACCGGTTTTGAAGGAAGTCTTATTGATTGCAACGAAGGCGATTTAGAATGGGTTCCTTATGACCAAGTGCCCTCCAAACCAACCTGGGAAGGGGACAGACACTTTCAAGAATGGCTATTAGAGGACAAACCATTTTTTTCCGCTTGTTTCCGCTATGACGGGGACAAACTGCTTGATTATAGCGTTGAGTTTTATGAAGAATAAGCTAATAAAAAACGAAAAAGGCTGGGCAAAAAGTCCAGCACCGCTTCTCAACGTTAGTGTCAATATCTCAGCGCAGTGGTTGATTGGCAGATTTGTTCGTGTTTTACACTCCAAATCTGACCATTACGACTGTTGCGAACAAAGTTCGCTCTATTTCCAACCTCAAAAGGTTCACTGAACCTTTTGAGCTATGCGGGGGTGGGAGTGAAACAGTCTGGGGATAGACTGTTTCAGCTCAACAATTGGAAATAAGGACTTGTTGACGAACTCTTCTATGAATGGTCGAGTTCTTTCCCACTCCCTCTTTGATATTACAAATACTTCTTCTTCGGCATTTGCTTGTTCAATACGACATCCAAAGGACCGGCTGATAATACTGTGTCTACCAAACGTTTATCTGTAATCTTCTTATCAAGAAGAACTTGATATTCTAAGATCAATGCTTCTTTTTTCTTCTTGTATTTGAGGGAAATCAAGTCGGCTTGCTTACAAGATTTACCAAATTGATTTTCAAAAAATTGATCGTAGTCAAAGTCCATTGGTACTGTTACCAAGAGATGTCGACGATTTTGATTGACTTGAGTAAAGCTGATATTTTCAAAAATCAAGATACAAGCAGATAGGATGACCGTCATAAAGACAGCCAAACCTAGGAAGCCCATCCCTGTCGCTAGACCGATAGCCATCGCTAAGAGGACTGCAAGCATTTCCTTCGAAGAACCTGCCGCTGAACGGAATTTAATAAGACTGAAAGTCCCTGCTACCGCAACACCTGCTCCTAAATTTCCATTTACCAATGCTATGATTACTGCAATCAATGCCGGCATTAGACTTAGTGTGATGACAAATTCCTTTGTATAATTGGATTTATATTTATAAACAGCTGCTAAGAGCACCCCCATAGACAGACTGGCTGCAAAGACCATCGCCATCTGTGTTAAGGTGATACTGCTATTGGCAGTTGAAAAGACACTGTTAAACAGCTTCATGTTGACTTACTTCCTCTCCAGTGATGTTGTGGGCAAGCTTATAGGCATTGCCATACTTTGAAAATGATTGTTTTTCGATCTGGTATTTTTCGAGTAGGGCTACCAACCAGTCTGGTCGTTCTTCTGGAACTTTTACTTCCATGATGACTTTTGTTGGATCCAAAAGGTCCTTACCAAATTTACCTTCCATTGCATCTACATCGTAATCTCGATAAAGTAAGTTCTTATCAATTGTGAGACGAACCTTTTTGTCTTCGATTCCTTTGTAGGATACACGATCGTAGTATATATACATTTTAGGCTTAATAGTCCCGTAGCGTTCTCTCAATTGCTCAAGTTCTGATGTAACTTTATCGTCTTTAATTGTAGAATCAATCACTCCATTTTCGATATAGTTTGTTACAGAAACAGGGTTTGAAGTTAAACGGTATTTATAGCCAATTTTATTTTCTTTTTTCTTGATTTCAAGAAAAGCTTGACTTGATTCAGAAGGTTTAGAATCGTAGACACGCATCCGAATTTTTTCTCGACCATTCTTCTTAGCAATGGAATCTTGAATCATATCGAACTCTTCATTGTCGAAATAAATATTCGTAATGGTTGAAGTTGCAAACTCATCTGAAACCATATATTTCTGCAAATCTTTTTCTAGCAAGGCAAAAGTTTCTTTATCAACGATATATTTAGTCTCTTTACGCTTAAACTGTTTTTGTACGATTCTAGTTTTCATGTTTTTCCCTCTTTATCTAAAAACTTCTAAGCAAATATCTGCCTCGATGATAATACTTAGTTTACAGAATAACCTTTAAACGAAACTGAAAATAAAATTAAACAAAACTTAAACTACAATAAAGTTGAAATTCTTTTGTCACATTCTAATCTATGCTACAATAGTCCTATCAATAGTAAGGCAAGGAGAACCCCATGTACGAATTTGTCCTAGAATACGGCTCTTTCCCCATAAAACTCATCGACGGTTTTGTCAACAATCACTCAGAAATCCCTGATTTTCTCAAAGAAGACGAAGAAATGATTGCCCGCTTGAATGAGATTAACGAACTCTTCCACCAACTTTTCTTAACCATCGAATGCAAGTTTGACTACATCGGCAAGCAATTCCCTGACAAGATTGAACAACTAAGAACACTCTATCACCCCCTGGCAGACGATTTACTAGCCAAGTATGGCAACCAGATAGAGTTGAAGATTGAACCCTTTATTTTGTAAGACAAAAGAGATGACCGCAATCATCTCTTTTCTTCTATTCTGTATTCCAAACCATATTGGTCGCGCGACAAGTAGCCGTAGTCCACCAGGTAGCGTCTCAATATAGCATAATCATCATAGACTTCAGCTAGAAAGGCATTAACCTCTTTTTCGGTGAATGTTGAGCCTTTCTTAGCTAACTCTTCTTGTAAATAGATAGCCCCCTCCACTTCTCAAGACTTGTGTCAACATCTCAGCGCAGTGGTTGATTGGCAGTTTTGTTCGTGCTACGCACTCCAAATCTGACCTAATCAACTGTGCGGGGGCGGGACGACGAACTCCCTTACTTCTCTGAGTTCTGTCCCGCTCCCAAAAATCCTAGCCCACAGGCTAGGATTTCATAATATTTACAAATTAACGAATCTCAGCACCAAGTGTTTCGAGCGACTTACTGATTTTCTCCATGTACTTAGCCACTTCCTCATCCGTCAAGCTATCCGCTGGATTCTGGAAGGTCAGGTTATAAGCCATCGATTTCTTACCAGCCTCAATATTGCTGCCAGCATAGACATCAAAGAGGGTCACCTTGGTCAAGCGTTTGACGCCCGCACCAGCAATGGCATCCAGGACATCCTGATGTTTAACATCACTGCTCAAGAGCAGGGCAATATCACGGCTAACCGCTGGGAATTTAGAGATTTCGGTAAATGGCTGAGCAGGCTGGAGAGCTTCTTCAATCGCATCCAGATTGATTTCAGCCACATAAGTCTCAGGAATACCGTAGTCCTTAGCCGTTTGAGGATGTACCTGACCGACAAAGCCGATCACAGCCCCATTCAAATGAATTTCAGCTGTCCGACCTGGGTGCAAGGCAGCAATCTCACTTGTGGCTACAAAGTCAACTGCCAACTTGTAGTGACCAAAGATAGCTTCCAAGATACCTTTAGCATGGAAGAAATCAACTGGTACAGCTGGTGTCTGGAAGTCTTTCTCAGCCACCAAACCAGTCAAGACAAGGGCAAATTTATTGATTTCTTGCGGCAGGTCTTCTTTTGGATTGCCAGACTGTTCAAAGATTTTTCCTATTTCGTAAAGAGCCAAATTCTTATTCTTACGAGCCACGTTGTAGGCAACTGTGTCTAACATACCAGACACCATATTCTGACGAAGGGCAGAGCGATCAACGGTCATTGGCCACATGAGTTCGGTCACAGTGGTTGGACGAGCCGCAAACTCCACAGCCTTTTCAGGCGTTGTCAAGGCGTAAGAAATGATTTCTGTCAGACCTGCACCTTCAGCCAGGCTACGAACTTGGCGACGGATGTTCTGGGTCAGGGTCAACTCGCCTGCTGTTCCATCCTCTCTCGGAAGAGTGGTCGGCAGATTATTGTAACCATAAATACGAGCGATTTCCTCTACCAAGTCTGCTGGAATGCGAATGTCCCAACGGCGACGTGGTACTGCGACTGTAAACTGACTTGCATCGCCAGTTGTTTCCATACCTAAACGACGGAAAATGTCTGCGATTTGGGCATAGTCGAGGTTGGTCCCGAGCGAGCGGTTAACGTAATCAATAGTCGCTGTGACTGGGACGTCCGAAGTGTCCACGCTGCCCGCAGAAACGATGCCAGACAAGACCTGACCGCCAGCCAGCTCCGCAATCATAGCAGCGGCTGTGTCCATAGCTTCCGTCAAGGTCGCTACGTTGATGCCTTTTTCAAAGCGAGATGAGGACTCAGAGCGAAGATTGAGGCGACCTGAGGTCTTGCGGATAGACTTGCCGTCAAAGAGGGCCGCTTCCAGCACGACGGTCTTAGAGCTATTGTCAATCTCTGTGTTGGCACCACCCATGACACCACCGAGAGCAACCGCCTTGTCCCCAACGGAAATGACGATGTCATCAGCAATCAAGTCACGTTCTTCGCCGTCAAGGGTTACCAAGTTCTCACCCTCTTTTGCCTGACGAGCCACGATTTTCTTGCCATCAAACTTGGCAAAGTCAAAGGCATGCATTGGCTGACCGAAGTAGAGCAAGATGTAGTTGGTGATGTCCACCACATTGTTGAGCGGGCGAATACCTGCGTTCATAAGCAGGTTTTGCAACCACTGTGGGCTCGGTGCGATGGTCACATTTTCAATAACACGGGCCGTGTAGGCAGTCACCTTGTCTGACTCAATGGCCACTTCAATCACTTCGCTGGCTTTCTTGTCGCTTTCTTCCAAGACAACAGGCTTGAAGTTGACCTTGCTGTCATAGATAGCAGCCACTTCGTGAGCCACACCACGCATAGAGAGGGCGTCGGCACGGTTTGGCGTGATGGACAGCTCGATAATCTCATCGTCAAGGTCTAAGTATGAAAAGACTGGCTCACCCACGACCGCATCTTCCGGCAAATGGTAGATTCCATCCGCATAGACCTTTGGCACAACTGAGTCGGACACGCCGATTTCGCTCAATGAGCAGAGCATACCCAAGGACTCAACGCCACGGATTTTACCTTTCTTGATCTTGTAGTTGCCAGCGATACGCGCACCTGGCAGAGCGACGATCACCTTGATACCTGGCTTGACATTTGGAGCACCGCAAACGATTTGCGTGATTTCCTCGCCCACATTGACCTGACAGATATTGAGATGAGTATCTGGAATGGACTCAGCAGACACAACCTGACCAACAACCAACTTAGAAAGGCCAGCACTCTTTTGCTCAACCCCTTCTACTTCAATCCCTGTTGTTGACATTTTTTCAGACAAGTCATGGCTTGTCGCATCAAAATCAACCAGTTCTTTTAACCATTTGTAACTTACTAACATATTATCCTTTCTGGTGCAAAGGCCGTTTCAGTAGCCAATCCACATCAATCTTATCACCGACCGCAAATTCATGCTGGCCAAATTTTTCAAATCCGTATTTTGCATAGAATTTCTGAGCCTTGTAATTATGTTCCCAGACTCCCAGCCAGACCCAGTCACAACTTGACTGCTCTGCTTTTTCCAAAGCAAATTCAAACAAGACCTTCCCAAGACCGCGACCTTGAAAAGCCTGCAAGAGATAGATACGCTGGATTTCAAAGGCATTTTCCAACTCCTGCTCCGTCTGGGCAGAACCTTGGTTGAGCTTAAGATAACCAGCTATCTGATTATCTACTCTTAGAAAATAGTGCTGGCAATTGGGGTCCGACAACTCACTAGTCAAGACCTCCAAGGAATAAGACTCCTCAAAGAATGCCTCCAGTTCCTTCGGGTCATTATCGTGAGCGAAGGTCTCTGCAAAGGTCTGCTTGGCCAGCTCCTGCAATACGGAAACCTCTTCTAAACGTATAGGATCAATCTGCATCTCAATGCCTTTCATTTCTAACCGGGTTAAGTAAGCTGCTAAAGCAGCTACCGCTTCTCTCAATCAACAATCTACTAACTTTATCGAATTACGACGGATTTCAAGCAAAACGATATTTTTATCTAGAAATCCTAGTAAGGTAGCTAGGAAAGTCGCAGAGCAGCGATTCCCACACCTTAAATAGTGCGAGATTACGACGCTCTAAGGTTGAAAACGACATTTTTTCAACTCTAAACCTAGTGATGTGAGACCTATTTCTAGATACTTTCAGTATCAGAAACAGGTCTCACATCAAAACTGCTCCGAGAATCGTACATCGCCTTGATAGAATCCACGAATATCGTTGATACCGTAACGGAGCATGGCAATACGTTCTTGACCAAGGCCGAAGGCAAATCCAGAGTACTTGTTTGAGTCAATGCCACTCATTTCTAATACTTGCGGGTGGACCATGCCGGCACCAAGGATTTCAATCCAGCCTGTTTTCTTACATACGTTACAGCCGTCACCACCGCACTTGAAGCAGGAAACATCCACCTCAACAGAAGGCTCAGTGAATGGGAAGTATGATGGACGCAGGCGAATCTGACGCTCTTCACCAAACATCTTTTTGATAATCATTTCCAAAGTTCCTTTGAGATCGCCCATGGATACATTTTCACCGACAACCAAGCCTTCAATCTGGTGGAACTGGTGGCTGTGTGTCGCATCGTCCGTATCACGACGGAAAACACGTCCTGGTGAAATCATCTTCAAGGCACCTTTAGAAAAATCATGCTGGTCCATAGTCCGTGCTTGAACAGGCGACGTATGGGTCCGCATAAGGATTTCTTCTGTGATGTAGAAGGTATCTTGCATATCACGGGCTGGATGATCTTTAGGCAAATTCATCCGCTCAAAGTTGTAGTAGTCTTTTTCCACTTCAAATCCGTCAACGATTTGGAAGCCCATGCCCAAGAAAATATCTTCGATTTCCTCAGAAGTTTGGGTCAAGATATGGCGTTTTCCGACCTTGACCTGACGACCTGGCAAGGTCACATCAATGGTTTCTGATGCTAATTGTTGTTGAATTTTCGCTGCCGCAACCTTCTGAGCTGTTTCTTCAAAGGCAGCCGTCAGCACATCACGTACTTCATTGACTTGCTTACCAACGATTGGTTTCATTTCGTTAGATAGGTCTTTCAAGCCTTTCAACAAGTCCGTCAAGGACCCTTTTTTACCCAAAACCGCAACACGCAGGTCCTGTAGTTCTTTTTCGCCTTGATGCTGGATTTCTTTTAACTTTTCAAGTGTCGTTTGGCGCAAATCGGCCAACTGTTGTTCAATGTTTGACATAATTCCTCCAATAAAAAAACGCATGACACCACTCGTATCGGAGCGTTGTCACGCGGTACCATCCGTTTTCATCTGCTAGGCAGACCTTGTTTCTAAGTCCTTGTGTAAGTGAATTCGACCAACTTTCACTGATTGAGCTTGCAGTCACGGCTCAACTCCCTGGGCAGTTTCCATAGGTGTACTAGTCTCACAGACTTCTATTCAATTAAGAATATTCTATCAAAAAGAAGAAAGTTTGGCAAGAAATCTTCCTAGAAAACTCCCTCTATCTAGGATAGAAAAGAGTTTAGTTTTATAGTTTTGCCTGCCATTTATTGGCCCAAACATTCTCATTTGGCACACCAAAGAATGCATCTTTCCCTTCTAATTTATCAAGGAGGGATTCGATAGTATTTTTATTATGATGATAGGCATTGATAGCAGTTTTGACCATGGTAACATCGTGAAGGTGAGTTGTATAGTTTAGTGAAACGAAAATGGTTGGAACTTCATGTACATACCAAGGAACTTCATTGGACATGGCTGTTTTCCACTGGATGCGGTAATTATTCTGCGCTCCATATCCAATGACATTGGCAACCGTTAAAGCTAAATCAACTTCTTCTCGGTATTGCAGCGTTTTTCCTTTGATTCGAGTCGTACCATCATTGACGGTCACTTCATAACCACGCGCTTCCAAGGCAGCTTTAAGGTTATCAACCACTTCGGTACTTGCCGCCATAATCCCTTCTTTTTCACCTTCTAGGTAATACAAACGGATTCTGCGATGGGTTTCTGGACTGATTGGAAGATTTTTCTGTGTATCTTTCAACAGCGTAATTGCTTTATCTGCTGCTTCACGTTGCCAAGCCAAGTGTTCTTCACAGCCGATAATAGCTAATTCATCAGCTGATTTTAGTAAGGTTCCTTCCGCTTGCTTGATATGCAGATTGAGTTTGGCTTTCAGACCTAAAATGCGACGGAGAGCATCATGAAGTCTTTCCTCAGTAATCACTCCCTTGCGATAGCCATTGAGCATAAATTCAAAATCTTCTTCCAAGTTATTGAAGAATAAGAACATATCGCAACCTGCAGCAATGGCTGCTGGTACGTAGTCTTCACGGCGCATCGCTGCTGTCATCCCCAACATGTGGCTGGCATCGGTAATGACCAAGCCATTGAATTCCAGTTTTTCTTTCAATAAATCTTGAATCAATTCAGGAGCCAGTGTTGCAGGTAAAATGTCTTCGTCCTTCAAATTCGGGTTCAATGTTTGTTGATAGTAAGGCAAGGCAATATGACCCGCCATAATCATCTCAACGCCAGCGTCAATATGATGACGATAGACACGACCAAAACTCTTGTCCCATTCTTCTGGAGAGAGCTCATTGACACCGAGGACTAGATGCTGATCACGTTCTTCTGTACCATCTCCTGGGAAATGCTTGATGCATTGAATAACATCTCTTTCAGCAGTCAATCCTTCTAGATAGGCACTGGTATAGGCAATAACATCATCCGCATTTGTGCCGTAGGCTCTGGTATTGACAATCGTATTGCGCCAGTTCTGAACAATGTCCACGCAAGGATCAAAGTTGACATTTACACCTAATGCAGTCTCCTCGCGCGCAGATACGAGACCTGCTAGGTAGGGAATACGAGGATCCCGACTGGCTTCCGATTGAGCACCTGAGGAAATATAGGTTCCGCCTTTCACAGCCCCATCTCCACCTGAGTCACAGTTCGCTGCAACCAAGAGAGGTACTTTTGAATAGCTTTGCAACTCGTTAATCAGTCCTTGTACCTGTTCTGGACTGCCATTCATATAACGAGCACCACCTATGTGGTATCGGTTTATCAATTCCTGATTACTCAGATTATTTCCACTAAAGGCATCTCCTCCAAAGAAGAATAGATTGACAAACAATTGACCGATTTTTTCTTCATCAGTCAGATGAGCCAAGGTATTTTCTACCCAAGCAATCTGCTCATCATTCAAACAATAGGGTTTCTTCCGCAAATCAACCAATCTAGGCATTATTTCCTCCTTATTTTCCTCGCCAAATACGTGTATCTAGCAAACCACAGTAGGCATCAACAGGCGATACTCCTGTAAAGTCTGACTCTCCTGCTAGTTTAGCAACCAAGGCTTCTAAAGTGACAGGCAAGCCATCGTAAGCATTGATATAAGTTGCAACCTGTGGCATATCTGCAAGTGCAAATGGGTGCTGAACAGAGACAACAATGGTTGGAATTTCGTGAACATAGAAAGGCTGGTCTGGCGTTCCCTTGGCAGCTGGCCAAATAATCCGCTGAGTTGTCCCTCCTGAGTTGACATCGACTAAATTGATAATCAAATCGTAGTGTTCTGTGATTTCGGCAATAGGACGTTTGGAAGCATAGACATTTGCAATCGCTGCTGGTCTTTCTTCTTCTGGCAATTTGGCAATCCGTGCTTCTGTATTTTCCCAGATAGATACTTGGTGACCTCGAGCTTCTAATAGTTCTTTCAGCGTATCGGCTGCTCTCTTCTTGCCAGCATTGATCATGGCACCAAAACCACCCTTATAGCCATCTACTTCTACCAACAAAATACGTTTGTAGCGTTCTGGATTGACAGGGAAAATTCCTTCTTGTTTGGCTTTTACCAAGGTAATCGCCTTATCAGCTACTTCGTTGGCAAGCTGTTTTGCCTCGTCTCTACCAATCAAAGCCAGCGCTTCTTCTTTTGGCAACATGATTTCCTGACGACGACCTTCAAACAAGTGAAGACCGAGTTTAGCTTTCAAGCCCAAGGTACGACGAAGGGCATCATGGAGGCGTTCCTCAGAAAGCAGACCATTTTCCAATCCTTCTTTCATCCATTGCAAATCTTCTTCTGGATCATTGAAGAAAAGGAACAGATCACATCCTGCCTCAATAGCTGTAGGCAATAGCTCACGACGTGGCATAGAGGCAGTCATACCGATCATGTGACTGGCATCCGTTACAATGGCACCATTGTAACCTAACTCTCCACGAAGCAATTCATCCAAGAGGGTTTTATTCAGCGAAGCTGGCAACATGTCATCCAATTCACGTTCTGGATGCATTTCTTTCTCAACATTTGGCAAATGAATGTGTCCCGCCATAATACCTGGAAGACCTGCGTCAGCCATCTCACCGTAAATCCGTCCAAATGTTTCCATCCATTCAGACTTGGTCATGGGATTCGAAGCAAAAGAGAGATGATGGTCACGTTCATCAATACCATCGCCTGGGAAATGCTTAGCAAACGGCACAATGCCGTGTTCCATAATGCCACGCATGTATTCTTTAGATAATTCAATGACTTGGTCTACGTTAGCTCCCCAAGTTCGGTTTGCAATGATTGGATTGCGCCAATTACGGCTTAGGTCCATAATTGGTGCAAAGGAGGCATTGCATCCTACCGCAGCTGCTTCAAGTCCTGCAACTTTCCCCATTTCATAAGCATAGCGGGGATCGGCTGTCGCAGCAATCTTGATTTCATCCCCAATTTTCGTTCCATCCGTAACAGCGCCATTCCCACCAGATTCGGTATTAGCTGCAATCAAAAGGGGAATCTTAGACTTGGTCTGCAAAATATAGTTTTGCTCCCAAATATCTGCAGCTGGTCCAGGATTGTAGCGAACAGCAGCAATCTTATAATCATTTAGGACTCCTGTTAGATATTCTTCTGTTCGCTGACTACCCATGTTGACAAAGAGATGACCGATTTTTTCATCCAAGGTCATCTGAGCAATGGTTTCTTCAATCCAAGAAATAGCCTCTTCGTCAAGGTTGTAAGGTTTCTTCCGTAAATCTACTAAATGTGTCATATTTGCCTCCAAAAAAGCTAGAGGACATAGCGCCTCTAGCCCTTCTCTAGTCGTCTAAATTATTCCAAAATGCCTGTGTCAATTCTGTTTCTTTCTCACCTGTGAATACTTGATGAGCAAATTCATCTGCAATCGTTTCTGTCAAATCTGTCCAAGATTGCATCTCTCGTCCTACTAAAATAGGATAGAAATGGACACCGTTCAATTCCGCCGCCTTCAAATCACCAGGCGAGTCACCAATCATCATAATCTTATCAGGACAATACCCTTCCTCTATTAACAGTTTGATGACATCTTCTTTCTTACCACGGTCTTGACAGTACAATTCTGTAACATAGTCCATCAAACCTTGGTCTGTCCACTCTTCTTCTACTGCTTCCTTATTAGCAGAAGAAACCACGTAGACTTTTCCTAACTGGCTCAATTTTTCCAAGCCCTTGTGAACGCCGATGAAGGCTAAAACAGGACCGCTATACTGTTTAATGGCTTGATTGACTTGAGTGGACCATTTTAAGGCTAATTCCAAGTCTTTTGACGACTGCTCCTCTATCAATCTTTCCAGAGAAGCATTTGACAAAGAATCCGTTGTAGCAACCCAATTTTTCAAGTTGTCTATACCAGTCACACCTGCAAATTCTAGGCCTTTAACTAAGCCTACAAGACGGTTAATGCCACGTTCTCGCGAGTAGAGATTGACTCGATTCCATTCAGCTAAAAACGATTCTTTATCTTTGACATCAAAAACATCTGCAGCCAAGGGGCCGAAAAAAAGTTTATGTTTGTAGGTCATGGTGTCCATGGCGCAGCCATCAGAGTCCACACAAAATACGTATTCCATCTTCATCATTAGACTCCTGAATAGGCTGAGAAGCCACCGTCAATCGGTAAAACAACACCGTTGACAAAACTTGACAAATTCTCATCCGCCAAGAAGAAGACTCCTCCGACCAACTCTTCGGCTTCACCAAAGCGTCCCATCGGTGTATTGGTCAAAATCTTGTTGGCACGTGCGGTCGGTTGACCTGACTCGTCAAATAGCAAGCCACGGTTTTGGTTGGTTACCAAAAATCCTGGAGCAATCGCATTACAGCGGATACCAACTTTTGAAAAATGGACTGCTAACCATTGGGTAAAATTACTAATGGCAGCCTTGGCACCTGAATAGGCTGGAATTTTTGTCAAAGGAGTAAAGGCGTTCATGCTGGAAATATTGATAATATTTGCTCCCGAGCGACCAATCATATCCTGTGCAAAAACCTGTGTTGGCAATAAGGTTCCCAAATAGTTCAAATTGAACACAAAGTTGATACCTGCTTCATCCAAGTCGAAGAAAGTTTTGGTATCAGCTGGCAATCCAATCTCATGGAATTCATTGTCCGTTGTCGCTTTGGGATTATTGCCTCCAGCACCATTGATTAATATATCTACAGGACCAAAATCTGCTAGGACTTGCTGGCGAACTTCTTCCAAATTCTCCTTAGAAAGAACGTTAGATTTATAGGCTTTCGCAACGCCTCCTGTTGCTGCAATCTCATCAACGAAGACCTGAGCCGCAGCCTCATTCAAGTCCAAAAGCGCAACCTTTGCACCTGCCTTAGCAAATTCTTTTGCTAAATAGCCACAAAGAACGCCTCCTGCACCTGTAATAACAACAACCTTATCCTTAAACTCAATAACACGTGACATATTAGCTCTCCTTATTTCCAACTGTTTTGACTGTAATTCCAAAATCTGGTGTCTTGCCTGCTGCTCGCATATTGGCTTCATAGAGACCGTTAAAGTAGGTTGCCCCAAGGGCTCGGTCATACAGACCATAACCAGGTGTCTTGGTCTGGTCTCCCCAGATACGACGACCGTGGTCTGGACGCAAGGCACCAGTCCAGTCATAGTCTACCAATAATTTAACAACAGCGTTCATGTCGATGTCACCAGCCTGTGACAAATGTGCAGTTTCTTGGAAGCCCCAAGCACCTGCTGTCACATTGCGCGTATGCATAAAATTGATGCGATTGCGTTTGAGAGCATATTCTGTCATGGCAAGGACATCATTTTTCGGATCAGAAGCATAGGATCCGACACACATGGTAATTCCATTGTGCTCTGAATCATAGAGATTCAAAAATCGTTCAACGGCTTCTTGACCTGTGATGATTCGCGGTAAACCAAAGATTCCGTAGGGCGGATCATCAGGATGAATGGCCATTTTGACGCCAGCCTCCTCAGCCGTTGGCATAATCGCTTTGATAAAATACTCCAAATTCGCCCATAAATCTTCTTCGGAAATATTCTGACGATAATTTTCGATAATAGCCTTCATTTCTTCCTTGGAATAGGATGAATCCCAACCTGGTAAGTTCAAATCATCCGCCACAGGATCAACACCTGCTAAATCAGATTTAAGGAAAGCTAAAGAGGTCGATCCATCTGGAAGTGGGTGATGCAAGTCTGAACGGGTCCAGTCAAACACAGGCATGAAATTGTAGCATACAACTGGAATACCTGCAGCCCCGACATTACGGATGGAAGTTTTATAGTTTTCGATTAACGCATCACGATTTGGCTTCCCTTGTTTGATGTCTTCATGGACAGGAATGGATTCAATAACAGTAATTTCAAGTCCTGCCTCTTCTACCATTTTTTTCAGCTCTAGAATATTTTCAAGGGGCCAAGCTTGACCAACTGGCACATCATAGACAGCAGTCACAATCCCCTGCATACCAGGAATCGCCTTAATCTCTTCAAGTGTCACAGGATCCTTTTTCCCATACCATCGAAATGACATTTTCATGATTTACTCTCCTTTATTGTTCAAAAAATTCTTTGGCATTGTAATAGGATATGGCTTCTACAAACCGCCCTAAACGATTGTAATCTTCAGGCACTTCTTCATCAACAATCCATTGGCCGACATAAGTCGCTAAAATGCGTCTGAAATAATCATGCCGTTGATAAGATAAAAAGCTACGCGAATCGGTCAACATACCAACAAAATTAGCAAGCATACCCTGTTCTGCATAAGCATTCATCTGGTCAATCATACCCAACTTGGTGTCATTGAACCACCAACCAGCACCAAATTGTAGCTGGCTACGAAGCCCTTCCTCATTGGACTGGAAATTCGCCAGAGTATTGGCTAGAGCAATGTTGTAACTTGGATTGAGATTGTACCAAATCATTTTTGGAAGGGCATTTTCCTTGACCAAGTTATCTAACAAACGATTCAAATTCACAGTCAGATATGTCTGGTCTCCAATCGAATCCGCGCCTACATCTGCTCCAAGCTTTTCAAACAGTCCTGTATGGTTGTTCCGTAAGGCACCAAAGTGAACTTGTGTCACAAAGCCATGTTTCTTGTACAGTCGGCACAATTCTCTAAAGATAGCAGTCTGCCATTTATTGATACTGGATTGGCCAGCCTCTTTACCTGCAAGTCTTGCTAGTAAAATATCATCAAGCTCTTCAAGGCTTGCTTCTTCGTATGAAATAGCCGTAAAACTGATGTCACTTGCTCGGCAACCGTGTTGAGCAAAATAGGAAACGCGCTGACCAAGTGCCTCTACAAAACTTGCAAAGTCTCTTACTGCTACCCCTGTTACTTCTTCCAAGCGTTTAATAAATGAATTGAAATTTCGATGTTCTATAAAGGCTTCATCTGGACGGAAAGTTGGTGCTACTACAGTATCTATAGTCGTGTCCTCTGCCAAACGCTTATGCCACTCTAGTGTATCTAGTGGATGGTCAGTTGTTCCAATAAAGGTCACCCTAGCATCCGCAATCAGTTTCCGTGGACTAACTTGATGTTCTTGCAAATAGGTATTGAGCTGATGATAGAGTCGCTCCGCATTTTCTTCTGTCAACAATTCATCAATACCAAAAACTTGTTGCAATTCCAAATGACTCCAATGATAGAGAGGATTTCCGAAAGCCTGTTCCAAGGTTCTTGCCCAAGCCTTAAACTTATCTAGTTTACTTGCTGAACCTGTAATTTCTTCTTCTGAAATACCATTAGCCCGCATCAAACGCCACTTATAATGGTCACCCCCCAGCCATAGATCAACAACATCTTCATAAACCTTATCTTCAAAAATTTCCTTAGGATCCAAGTGGCAATGGAAATCATAGATAGGAAGCTCTGCTATTTTCCCGTAAAGCTCCTTAGCAGGCTCATTTTTTAGCATAAAGTTTTTATCATTAAAACTCATTTCATACCTCCAAAGCTGCAACAAAACTGCGAGCCATCGTCGTTACACTTTCATAGCCTTCAGCCTGCACTCGACTTGCCAGAGCTGAACCGACTCCAACAGCACAAGCGCCTGCCTTTTTCCAATCTGCAACATTTTCAACTGACACTCCGCCTGAAGGCATCAAATCTACGTCAGGAATAGGACCGTGAATATCCTTGATAAATCCAGGCCCCAACACGCCACCAGGGAAAAGCTTGATAATAGGACATCCCGCCTGACTAGCTGTGACAATCTCTGTTGCAGTTGCACAGCCTGGGAAGTAGAATACTTCAGCATCTTGCGCCAAGTCTTGAATTTCTTGATCAAAATGAGGACTAACCAGGAAACTAGCACCAGCGTCAATTGCCTCTTGTGCCAACTTAAGATTCATTACTGTTCCCGCCCCGATGACTACAGAAGAATCATCTGAGAACTCTTCCTGTAATTCTTTAATAACTGTCGCTGCATTTGGAGTCGAAAATGTAATTTCAATATTTCGAATACCTCCCAAAATCGCATGGCGAGCGATTTCTTTTGCATCTTCTTCATCTTTTCCGCGAATTACTGCGAAAAAGTAATTTTCTTTTAATTGCTTTAACATCTTGACCTCCAATTAGAAAGCGTTGTCATTTATAGCTATAGTATACAATTCGTCAGATGATTTGTCAAGAAAAAAGAAAAAAATACCCAGAAGAATTCTTCCGGGCTGTCTATTTCATATTTCTATTTATGATTATTGAGACCATGCAAGGTCATATCTTTATCGAACCATTCGCTTAAAACAACCTGTCTTACTGATATAATATGTGCTAACATGCTATCATATGCTGCAACAGGGTGACGTTGTTTGATAGCCATTAAGATATTCCTATGGGCCTGTAAACTATCCGATTTCATCTGACGATTTGAATAATTTTCATTGATCAGATGAATAGATTGATTAATGACGGGCATGAGACTTGTCATAGCCAGATTCCCACTCATCTCAGCTAACATACAGTGGAATTGTACATCCAATTCCAGATGCTTCGAATCTCCAGCAGCTACTGCTTCTTCAATAGCAAGGACAATTTCTTCTAGTCGAGCAATATCTTCATCTGAAGCAAACTGTGCAACACGCTCCGCAATTCTCGGTTCAAGCAAATACCGCACTTCAAACAAATCTGTCGTCAACTTCACACGGTCTCTGACCAAAGAAAAACCTAAAGGATCCTCAGATACTCCTTTTTTGGAACTGATGTAAGTTCCTGACCCTTGGCGTACCTCCAGAATATTTCGAGTAGCCAAACTCCGAACAGCTTCACGAACAGTCGAACGGCCAACTTCTAAATCTTGGGCCAATTCATACTCATTTGGAAGCTTGTCACCAACTTCATATCCTCTTTCCAAAATCAATTCCAATAAGCGTTCCGATGCTTTTTCTACCAAGGGTTTCGCCATGTGCTTGGTCCTCCAATACAACTTTCTATTTGCTACTATTATAGCTCATTTCCTCTTATAATGGTAGTTTGGAATGGCAGTCCAACGTTTCTTAATTTCTCTTACAATTTGCTTGGGTTGTCGATTTCTCGAGAACAATCCTTTGTGATTTCCTTGAATGCGAATGAGACCAACCGTGGTTTCAAAATCAGCAAAATTCCAGACCTGCTCACCAACCAAATTAGGAATAGAATCAAAGACTCGATGGTTCATCTCATAGTAATCCACTTGAAATTCCTCTGTATAAGGAATATTCCACATCGAATGCAAGCCTGGAAGAGTATCTGCACCATATTCCGTAATCAAAATCGGCTTGTCAGGATAAAGTTTTTGCCAAGTCTCCAACTCTTGACGGAGCCCTTTCTCTGCCGCCTTCAACTCACCATGAGCAACATACCAACCATAATAACGATTGAGACAGACAACATCGACCAAATCCATAACCTCATCCTTATCAGGCGTTGCTGTCATAATATTGACCAAGGTCACAGGACGCTTAGAAGGATCTCTGTCCCTCATGCGCTGAATCAGAGGTTCAAAGTAAGCACGTGCTCCCTTTTCATGCCCTGCCGGTTCATTGGCAACAACCCACATCACTACGGATGGATGATTTTTGTCACGTGCTATCAATTCATCAATCACCAATTCATGAGCATCCTTGGTTTGCATAACTTCCCAGGTGCTTTTTACCTCTTCAGAATCCCCTGTCAAATTCAAGGATGCATTGAAAAGCTGGAATAGGCCAACTGCTGGCACTTCATCAAGGACGACAATTCCCAAACGATCTGCCAGACGCATCATTTCTTCTGAATAAGGATAATGAGATGTCCTAAAGGAATTTGCTCCAATATCTTTAAGCAAATTCAAATCCATCAGATTGGCTGCTTCATTGAACCCACGACCGTTGATGAAAGTATCTTCATGTTTCCCAAATCCCTTGAAATAGAACGGTTTTCCGTTGATAAAAAACTGCCCATTTTCAACCGCAACACTACGAATGCCGAATTGTTCTGAGTAGGTATCGAGTAAGTTTTCTCCGTCAACTAATTCAACTTTAGCAGTATAGAGATAGGCATCTAAGACTTCCCAAAGACGTGGATGTTCAATGACCATTTGTCTATTTTCAATAAGACCTACTTCCTGTCCCTCTTGATCTAGAATAGACATACGGATGGAATCGTACTGCCCAACTGTCTTCACATCAACATTCACTACCGCCTGAGTCAAATCTTGATTTAGCTCCGTCCGAATAACAATATCCTCAATCCTATTTTTTGGACGTTTATAGAGATGAACCGTCCGCTGAATACCAGCATAGTTGAAAAAGTCAAAATTTTCCTTGACGGTCTTCACAATTTGACCATTCTCATCCACTTCTTCACTATAATTCCCTACTGGGAGGGTTGTGTAATTCAACTCATTATTGGCACAAACTGTCAAACGGAATTGATCAGCGTCGTATAAGTTTGAGGGAATCAAGCATTCAAAAGGTGTGAAACCACCCTTGTGCTCCCCGATTAACTGACCATCTGCATAAACTTTTGCCTGATGTGTCACCGAACCAAAGCGTACAACTAACTCTTCATCATCAGCTACTACTGGAAGAGCTACCATCAGTTCATACCAATTATCTCCGACAAAACGACGTTTGTCCTTATCAACAACAAGATCATTAAAAGAACTTGGTACAACCATTACATCATCTGTATCTAACAGAGTATGAACATCATTGTTCCCTTGCTTAAATTTCCATATTCCATTTAAGGAATAGACTGAACGTGTTTTTGTTTGTATTGGATACAACATACTTTTTCCTTCTTTCTATCGTTTTATTTCACGTGACCCTTTTTTCAATAGCAAATCAATATCTGATTGACTGATGACATTAATGTCCCCTTCAATGGTATGTTTGAATTGAAAACTAGCCATACCTAAGTCGAGTATTTCCCGTGGCGTTTTTTCCTGCAAATAGCCAAAAATAATTCCTGCTGTAAAGGCATCTCCTGTACCAACACGGTCCAAAACTTGAATGGATTCTTTTTCCGTTGCATAAAGCATACCGTCTTGATACAAGTATGCCTTCAGCAAATATTCATTATTGTAGGTCATTTCCCTCTGGGTAAAAGCAAGACCCTGCAAAGAATAGTTCTCTGCTAAACTTTTAACAACCTTCAACAAAGTATCCTTATCTTCATAAGGACGCTTCAACCCCAATTCATCCTTCACATCTTTACCAGATTCATTGAAGAGTTGAATAGGCTCTAGACCAAAGCAAATATCCGCCAACTGCACAAAGGGAGATAGTTTTTCCCTTGCTTCTTCAAAAGAAGACCACAAACTTTCGCGATAATTCAAGTCAAAGGAAACCTTTACACCCTGCTCCTTTGCCATCTCCATTAAGCGAAAGGCCAGTCGATAAATATCTGGATTCAAAGCGACCGTTATACCACTGACATGAAACCAATCGACACCGTCAAACATGCCTTCCAAATCATAATCTTCTTCCTTGGATAAGCTAAAGGCAGAATAATCACGGTCGTAGGTCACCTGACTAGGCCTGAGCGAAAAACCTTTTTGGTAGTAATAAAGTCCAAGCCTTCCTTTTTTTCGAATCAGATGCTTCTGTCCAATCTGCCGTGCAAAAAGAAAGTGTTCTGCCATCTTTCCCACTTCATTTTCAGGAAGTGCCGTCACCAACTCAACTGAATGCCCCAGCTGTGCTAAACTGGCCAAGACATTCAACTCTGAGCCACCAAATTGACAATCTAAACTGGTAGCCTGTGTTAAGGTCTGATAATGAGGAGGAGATAGCCGTAATAAAACTTCTCCAAACGCTAATATTTTTTTCATACCGCCTCCTAGATGAAAGACCCAGCTGGAATCCTCCAACTAGGTCAGTTTTTCGATATTAGTTACTCATCGTACTGGTCAACCTTATATTGAGTTACATCAACATAATCCATATCAGATAATGGAACATTTTTCGCGATTGCACGCACTCGCTCCTCATCTTTTGCTGCTTTCATAACATGGATTTTCTCTTGAATACGAGCCATTTCTTCACGGTCTAGTTTGTAGAATTTCATCAAGAACAAGGATAGACTCAAAACTACTACTGGAATCACTGTCAATAGGACAATCAACGCCATTCTCAAATCTGTAGAGAATGCTGTTTCAACGGTTGGGTACTCTTTGCCAAAACCAATACCTGCTAATACAAAACCAACCACCATCGGAGCAAATGAAGAAGCAAACGAGTCAGTCAATGAGAAGATAGTCCCAATCATACCTGACAAGTAACGACCAGATACTGATGTTTCATAGTCTGTAATATCTGCCCCCATTGTCAATACTAAGCCAGATGGAGCAGTAGATGCATAGCGTGCTACAATATAGACAACAAAGAATCCGATTGTATAGAGATTCCAATTCGTTAAATCTAACATTCCAGGTTCAGCAGAAAGAAGCATAACAGCAAGAATAATCAAACCTGTAATTCCCAGCTGAAGGGCCGTTACATATGCAAAACGTAAACCTTTACGACGAGCCAATTGCGCAGCACCAACTGTTACAAGAATACCTGGCAAAATCAAAAGCATAGACATTTTTCCAGAAAGAGCATAGTCACCGAAGATAATACCATACAACATAACCCCGATAACGGAATCTCCAAACAGTTGAGCAACAAATTTTACAAAGGCTGCAGAGATTGAAAGAACCTGCAAAGGTTTGTTTCCTTTGATAACTTTCCAGTAGTCTTTCAACTTCGTTTCTTGTGTCTTCTCACCAAGACCAAAGTATTTCTTATTGTCTTTCTCCCAAATACCGATAATAGCAAGAATACCCAGAACAGCTGAAATTACTACTACACCGAGGAACAATTCTTGGAAGAAACTTGGAGTGAAACCACCATGTTTCGGAACCAATGTCCCTGACACAACAACCTGACTACCAGTCATCAATACAGTTGTGGCAATACCATCAACAATATTAAAGATTGGACGTTGCTTTGGATCATTGGTAAGCGCAACTTGTCCTGCTTTTGTAATAGTCTGTTGCAATGAATAACCAATTTTATGGATAATCAAAACAAGGATGAATAGAGGAAGACGGAGGTTTTCACTCACACCGCTTAAGCCCAACATCATAAAGAGAGAAGCTGCTGTAATGATATTTCCCAAAACCAAGATAGGACGATATTTACCAAACTTAGTATCCGTTTTATCAATGATAACTCCGATTGTAGGATCGATGAAACCATCAAAGATACGAATATAGCCCATGAGTTGACTAACAAACAGGGCTGCCAGACCAAGCACGCCTGTCGATAAATAAGTCACGAAAGTAAAGGCAACCAAGTAAATATTCGTCGATGAATTGTTCATCGCAAATAATATAATTTGCCATAACTTGGCTTTGTTATAAGTAACGTCTTCGACACGTTGCTCAACATGTTTTTCCATTGGAAATTCCTCCTAAATGTTTTCTACGACAAAGTCGTAAGCGTTTTCTTTAACTATATTCTAATATTCATCAGATGATTTGTCAACTGTTTTTGTAAGTTTTTTTAATAATACGCAAAAAAAGACGATTTTCCATGAAAATCGTCTGATATATTTGATTTAGCGAGGGAGAATTCATCTGACTATTTATTGATTCACTAAAATTTCCCCACTATGATAATTAATACTTAGCCCACTCTGCACGTTTGGAACGAACACATTGAACTCTAGGCTACCATCTGCTGCTTTTGCCTCTAGATGACTTCCGACTGGAACCAAATCATCCTCATCAGCATACACCAAGGTCACGCGGTAACGAACACGTTTGTTCTTATCCAAAGCTTTACGAACTTGACTCTCAAAATAGTTTTGCCCCGTCGAATCCTCAGCCCTTGCCTGATTGGACCAAGCTGTTTGAACTGCAATATTCTTAGGATTGCTGGTTGAAGCATCAAAGCCTTTTAAACCGCCAATCAAGGCATAGCCCAGCAGATGCCCCCTATCAATCGCATGATCATAGGATCCATCCAAATCCTGTACCTGATGCCAGCCAGGCGGAGTCCATGAAGTCGAACCATTTCCTGTTTCTTCACGACTCTTATACTGTCGCGTTGATTTGGCTAAAAGGGCATTTGCCACTGTTGGAACCGTTTCTCCCTGCACAGTCTTTGTCTTATTATCCGCATAGGGCTTGCTAGAGACTGAAGCATCTAAATCAGTCTTATTTCCGTTGATGATAAAAGCACCCGCTCCATTCCAGTCAATTGAATGTCCAAGCTGTTTCTTTACATCCTCAGTCAATACCGAACTAGCCAGTTCCTGACTAGGTGTGCTCTCGCTTGCCTTAGACTGATTGACATAATAGGAATAATTAGCAACATTACTGCTCTTGTTATCACTTAAAAGATAACCACCCGCTACTACAACAATCGTAGCCAATAAGCTGAGCAGACTCATCGCTTGTTTTCTTACATTTTTCTTCGCCATTTTCTCTCCATCAAAAAAGCAGGTCCAGCCTACTTTCCTGTAAATTTACCGATTAGTTCTTGCCACTTAGCTGGTGACAACACCGCAAATACATTGTCTCCATCTCCTATGACACCGTAACCAACCATTAATCCTAAAATAAACACTAAAATAGCAATCAACAAAACAACTGCTACTAAGATTAAATTTTTACCAACATAGCTAAGATTATCCTTATCCATTTTCATCTTCTCCACTCACACGTTCAATCGTTGCACCTAAAGCAGCTAATTTCTCATGAAAACGATAATAACCTCGATCTAAGTGCGTTAATTTACCTACAATCGTCTCACCTTCAGCAACCAAACCAGCCAGAATCAAAGCGGCACTTGCTCGTAAATCAGTAGACATAACCTGAGCACCTTGCAGAGCTTGTCCTCCCGTGATAATAGCTGTATCTCGTAAAATTTCCGAATGCAAATCCATCCGACGCATTTCTTCCAAATGCTGGAAACGATTCTCAAATACCGTTTCAATCATGGTAGATTCACCCTTTGCAACTGCCATTAGAGCTGTAAATTGAGCCTGCATATCCGTTGGGAAGCCTGGGTGGGGCAAAGTTTTTACTGTTACAGGTTTAAGCTTATCCACTTGCGAACGAACTCGAATCCCTTCAGCTTCTTCCGTCACCTCAACTCCCATTTCCAACATCTTAGAAATGAGTGGACGGTTGTGCTCCCAGACAGCATCCTTGACCAAGACATCGCCACCAGTCATTGCCGCTGCCACCATAAAGGTACCCGCTTCGATACGATCTTGCACCACTTGATGTTCTGCGCCAGTCAATTCTTCTACACCAGTAATCGTGATCGTCTCTGTACCTGCTCCCTTAACTTTGGCCCCCATTTTGTTTAGGAAAATAGCCAAGTCAACAATTTCAGGTTCTCGCGCTGCATTTTCCAATACCGTTGTACCCTGCGCCAGAGTTGCAGCCATCATCAAATTTTGCGTTGCCCCAACACTTGGGAAATCAAGATAGATATGAGCTCCCTGCAAGTTCTCTGCACTCGCTTCAATATAACCCGCACGTTGCTTAATTTTAGCCCCCATAGCTTGCAAACCTTTTAAGTGCAAATCTATTGGACGACTACCGATTGTACAACCACCCGGCATGGATACCTTTGCATAACCATTTCGAGCCAAAATCGGACCAAGAATAACAATAGAGGCGCGCATTTGACTCACATACTTATAAGGAGTTTCGCTACCAAGTTTACCTGTTGCGTCAATATCGATAGTCTTTGTTTCCTCGTCAAATTTCACACGAACTCCCAGACCACGTACAACATTATTCATTGTATAGACATCTGACAAAATAGGCACTTGAGTTAATTTGGTTTGCCCTTGACTTGCTAGAACTGTTGCTGCCAATAAAGGCAGAACGGCATTCTTCGCCCCCTCAATCTCAACCTGTCCTTTCAAACCGTTTTTACTACCTGTAACAATAATTGTATCCATTTCTTATCCTTTTCTTACTTAAATCACATATTTGCAAAAGAGCGTCCCATCATCAACAATTCTAAAAAGAAAGTCGAGACCAAGTATCCCAGTGCTATTGCCAGAAAGAGAATCAGCAAATTGATTTTACGCTGATTGTCCCCAGTCACCTTCAACCACCGTGACCAATCAACTGTTGTAACCAAGAGATGATGAGCCAGATAGATAAACAATATATGACTAAAAAACTGTAAAATTGAAATTACCATGTTTCCATTATACCATGAAATTAAAAAATGGAACTGAACCAAGTTCAATCCCATATAGATTAATGTTTCCCAACACGAATACGATTTATCGCACGTTGGAGGGCGACTGTTGCACGCATCTCCATATCAATATTACGAGCAGTCTGTGCTTCTTCCAATTCACGTTCCGCGCGCAATTTGGCACGTTCTGCACGACTAATATCAATATCCCGTTCCCGCTCAGCGGAATCAGAAATGACCGTAATAATATCCTTGTTGACTTCAATGATTCCACCATTGACCGCAATCCAGTCTACATGGTTTTCATCATCAACACGACGCACTTTCATTTCACCGATTTCCAAAACTGCAATCAGTTCTTCATGTCCAGAATAGACACCCATCTCACCATCAACCGTTTTGACCAAAACAAATGCTGCATGATGGTCATATTTGATACCGTCTGGTGTTACGATTTGTACAGTCATTTGTCCCATAAGCCACCTCTAGAATTTCATTTTAGCAGCTTTAGCGACCACATCCTCAATTGAACCAACATTTCGGAAGGCATCTTCTGGTAGATGGTCGTGTTTGCCGTCCAAGATTTCCTTAAAGCCTTTCACCGTTTCAGCTACTGGCACATAAGAACCTGGCATACCTGTAAATTGCTCCGCAACGTTGAAGTTTTGAGAGAGGAAGAATTGGATACGACGAGCGCGACCAACCAAGGTCTTCTCTTCATCTGACAATTCATCCATACCGAGAATGGCAATAATATCTTGCAATTCTTGGTAACGTTGAAGGACACGTTTTACTTCCATAGCTACTGCATAGTGCTCCTCACCAACGATTTGTGGAGCAAGTGCACGTGATGACGAAGCCAATGGATCCACCGCAGGGTAGATACCCAGCTGCGTCAACTTACGTTCCAAGTTAGTTGTTGAATCCAAGTGAGCGAAAGCTGTCGCTGGAGCTGGGTCTGTATAGTCATCCGCAGGTACGTAAATAGCCTGAATAGATGTAACAGAACCCTTCTTGGTTGAGGTAATACGCTCCTGCAATTGTCCCATCTCAGTTGCAAGTGTTGGCTGATAACCAACGGCTGATGGCATACGACCCAAGAGGGCAGACACTTCTGAACCAGCCTGCGTGAAACGGAAGATATTATCGATGAACAGAAGAACATCCTGCCCTTCCACATCACGGAAGTATTCCGCAATGGTCAAACCAGTCAGGGCAACCCGCATACGGGCTCCTGGTGGCTCATTCATCTGACCAAATACCATGGCCGTTTTTTCAATTACTCCTGACTCTTTCATTTCCCAATACAAGTCGTTCCCCTCACGGGTACGCTCGCCAACTCCGGTAAATACAGAGATACCACCGTGTTCTTGGGCAATATTGTGAATCAATTCTTGGATAAGGACGGTTTTACCAACACCGGCACCACCGAAGAGACCAACCTTACCACCTTTTAGATAAGGTGCTAGGAGGTCGATAACCTTAATCCCTGTTTCCAAAATTTCGCTTGAAGTAGATAATTCGTCAAAAGCCGGCGCTTTCTTATGGATAGGCTCACGTTCAAAATCTGTCGGAAAAGACTCTTCAAGGTCAATGGTATCTCCCAACACATTGAAGACACGACCCAGCGTTTCTTTACCGACTGGAACAGAGATGGGACGACCTGTATCGAGAACTTCCATCCCACGTGTCAATCCATCCGTTGATTCCATGGCAATGGTCCGTACAACGCCATCACCAAGTTCCAAAGCCACTTCAAGCACGACTTTTTGTTTGGAATCATCATTTTTATATACAACGAGTGCGTTGTTAATCTCAGGAAGTTTATCTTCTGCTGCAAACGCAACGTCTACAACTGGTCCGACAACCTGAGTAATTTTGCCTGAACTCATTCTATTTCCTCTATTTCTATTACTCAAGGGCTGAGGCACCTGCTACAATCTCAGTAATTTCCTGAGTGATAGCTGCCTGACGAGCCCTATTGTATTGAATTGTCAAATCGTTAATGACATTCTTAGCATTATCCGTTGCTGTCTGCATGGCTGTCATACCTGCTGCATTTTCAGCAGTTTTGGCATCCAAAATCGCTCCATAAATAGTTGATTCTGCATATTGAGTCAAGAGTTGTTCCAAAATAACCTCACGGTTTGGTTCCAACTCAAAGGTAGCTGTATAACCATCTGCTTCATTGTGGTCCAAATCTTCTACAGGAAGCATCTGTTGTACACGCACCTGACTGGTCAAACTATTGACATGGTGGTTATAACAAACATACAACTCATCAAAGAGTTCATTCTTGTACATCTCAACAGACTTAGAAATGATTTTTTGAACCTCTTCAAAACTTGGATTGTCTGCTAAACCACGCAATTCAAAGACAGGATTGATACCACGCGCACGGAAGAAATCAGCTCCCATACTACCAATGGCAATAATCTCGTACTCATCTTTTGAATCATGGTCCTGTTCAATCATCCCCATCACAGCCTTCAAGATACTGGAATTATATGAACCTTTTAGTCCACTGTCAGATGTAATGACAATATAACCCGATTTTTGAACTGGACGGCGAATCAGCATTGGATTACTCGTATCTGATGCCATCAATTCTCCACGCAAGAGATCCGTTGTAATCTGACGAACCTTACTAGCATAGATTTGAAACGATTGCGCTAATTGCTCCGATTTGGCTAGTTTAGAAGCCGAAACCATCTGCATGGCACCGGTGATTTGACTGGTTTTCTTAGTTGATGCAATTTTTGACTTGATTTCATTGAGAGAACCTGCCATTATTCACTCCTTTACTTAAAGACAGACTGGTCTTTGAAAGCTTGGATAGCAGCATTCAACTCATCTGTATCAGGAAGATCTTTTGTTGTACGAATAACATCCAAAAGATTATCATAATGCAAATCAAAATAGGCATACAACTCTTCTTCAAATGCCAAGATATCATCAATCGGCACTGAGTCAAGATAACCATTTGTCAATGCATATAAAATCAAAACCTGTTTTTCAACTGGAAGTGGCTTATGCAATGGCTGTTTCAACACTTCCACAGTTCGACGACCGCGGTTGAGTTTAGCCTGAGTTGCCGCATCCAAATCTGAACCAAATTGCGTGAAAGCTTCTAATTCACGATAGGAAGCCAAGTCGATACGAAGGGTACCAGCAACCTTTTTCATGGCCTTGATTTGAGCCGAACCACCTACACGAGATACAGAAGAACCCGCATCAATGGCTGGACGGATACCAGAGTTGAACAAATCGTCCTTCAAGAAGATTTGTCCATCCGTAATCGAAATCACGTTGGTCGCGATGTAGGCTGAAATATCACCTGCCTGTGTTTCGATAAATGGCAGAGCTGTAATCGAGCCTCCACCCAACTCATCTGAAACCTTAGCTGAACGCTCAAGAAGACGACTATGCAAGTAGAAAACATCCCCCGGATAAGCCTCACGACCTGGAGGACGACGAAGCAAGAGGGACAATTCACGGTAAGCAACTGCTTGTTTTGACAAATCATCGTAAACAATCAAGACGTGTTTGCCTTCATACATGAACTCTTCTGCCATTGCAACACCAGCATAAGGAGCCAAGAAAAGCAATGGAGACGGTTGTGAAGCAGATGCAGTTACTACGATTGTGTAATCCAAAGCACCATATTGACGAAGCGTTTCAACCTGAGTACGAACAGTTGACTCTTTCTGACCGATAGCCACATAGATACAAATCATGTCTTGGCCTTTTTGGTTGAGAATAGCATCAATAGCTACAGATGTCTTCCCTGTCTGACGGTCACCAATAATCAATTCACGCTGACCACGACCAATCGGAACCAAGGCGTCAATCGCCTTAAGACCAGTTTGAAGCGGTTCATTAACCGACTTACGTTGCATAACACCTGGTGCTGGATATTCAATCGGACGAGTCTTACTAGTACGAATTTCACCAAGACCATCCACAGGTTGACCGAGTGGGTTGATGACACGACCAATCAAAGCCGAACCAACTGGTACTTCCATAATTTTACCAGTACGACGAACAACTGACCCTTCACGAATATCGGTAAATTGTCCGAGAATGATGATACCAACATCGTTGGTTTCTAAGTTTTGTGCCATACCAATGGTGCCATTTTCAAATACCAAAAGCTCTCCACTCATGGCATTGTCAAGACCTTGCGCACGGGCGATACCGTCACCGATATAGGTTACGACACCAGTCTCTGTGTAGTCAAAGTCAGGCTGAAAGCCTTCAATTTGTTGTTTTAGTAAAGCGCTAATTTCTTGTGCATTAATCAAAAGAACACCACTTTCTATTTTCTAAAGTTTTTTTCTAACGTCCTTCAACTGTGTCCGAACGCTTGCATCGATTACCTTATGGTTAACCGTTACAATAAAACCACCGAGGAGACTTTGATCAAGTTCTTCCGTGATATTGCGTACACGCAAGGAAAATCGTTGTTCCACCAAGTGACGGAGACGCTCTTTTTGAGCTTCTGTCAATGGATATACTGAAGCCACATGGGCTTCAAATTCATTTTTAAATTTACTGATTTGTAGTTGAACTCGTTCAAGTGTTTCAAGCAGCAAATCTGCATGACCATCACGAATAATATCCTCAATCAAATCGTTGATTTGCCAGAAACTTGATTGACGAACAGTCCTTACAAATGCAGCCTTTTCTTCTCTTGATACCGTAGCAGACAACAAGAGACGATTGAGCTTACTATCATGGATAATAGAAATCAATTCAGAAATTTGGTCATACATATCCCAAATTTCAGCATTATCACTAACTTTTTCAACAAATGATAGAGCATATTTTTGCACGATGGCATTTTCTCTAGCGTTCATCTATTTGTCTCCTAGTTTGTCCAAATAACGGTCAATCAAGTTACTATGAGCTTGTTGGTCCAAATCTTCCAAAATAATTTTGCTTGCAAGATCAACTGCCAATTCAGCAACTTGAACACGCAAGTTTTCTTGTGCTTCACGTTTTTCTGCTTCAATTTCCAATTGAGCTTTTTGCTTCAATCCTTGAATTTCAACATCTGCTTGCTCAAGAATACGTTTTTTCTCTAGTTTTGCGCGTTCAACCGCGTCTTGAATAATCTTTTGACTTTCAATACGTCCCTGTACCAACTCATCTTCACGTTGTTGAACAAGGTTCGCTGCTGCTGTTAGTTTTTCTTCTGCAGCATCAATATCGTTCGCAATCTTATTGGCACGTTCTTCAAAAATACCTGTAATTTTATCCCATGCAAAAACACGAATAAGAATAATAAGTATTGCAAATGAGGCTGTTACCAAGATAAAGTTTCCAAGAATGGTACTAGATTGCATTGTAATAGTTGTTGCCATAGTTGTCTTTCCCTTTCCTATTCACTCTCACCACTAATTTTTTTATTTAAGTACATAGATACCAACATGATAAATACATATCCCTGCAAGCATGAAATGAATACAGAAAATGCTGTCCAAACAACATTTAGAGCAAAGGCAATTGGATATGCAAGTGCACTTTGTTGAGATAATTGTAGAAGAAGAGAGACAAGCACTTCACCAGCATAAATGTTACCGTACAGACGAAGAGCAAGCGACACAAGGTTAGTCACTTCTTCCAAAATGTTCATTGGAGCCATAGCCCAGGGTGTCACAAAAGATTTGAGGTACGCCTTGAAACCACGACGACGAATACCTTCAACATGACAAAATACTGTTGCAATTGTTGCCAAACCGAAATCGTAAGCCATATTGGCCGTTGGAGAAGTCCACAAATTATGTCCTTCTGCTGTTTCCAATTTGGTCATCAAACCTAGATTATTGGCAACCAAAAGAAAAGTAAAGACTGTAAAGAAGAACAAGGAATACCGCTTTGCTTCCGCATCGCCAAGATTCCCTTTTGTAAAATTGATGGTCAATTCGTAAACGTACTCCAAAACATTCTGTTTTCCTTTAGGCTTGAGCTCCATCTGACGACTAGCCCAAAAAACAAGTAAGAAAATAATGGAAATGGTAATGACAGAAACCAATACCATGGTCAGGTCAAAGGTTACGGGACCAAGGGTAAGGGTTGGACTTAAATGTTCTTCCAATGGAGGTTCCCCCCTTTTCTATTTCTCTATTTTCTACTATTTCAAGACAAATGTCATAGCCAAGGTTACGAAGAAAGTTCCCTCGATAAAGGCAACACCCAAAAATACACCAGCCATCAATTTACTTTGCATTTCTGGTTGACGTGCAGTCGAACTAAGGTATGAAGCCACCAACAGTCCCTCACCGATACTTACACCAAGACAGGCCAATCCAAGGGCCAATGCGCCTAAACTCATAACGAATTCTCCTTTTAAAATTTAATACCATGTAAGGATACTCCTAAAACATCTATTTGTCAAGAAAATACTGCCATTGTAAGCGTTTAATTCATTTTTACAAAATAAAAAGAAAAGACTGTTTCATCTTTTCTTCCTATTTAATAGATTCATCAATATGGTCTGTTTCTTCAATGAATCGTTTGGCCATATCTTCTCGATTCATCTGATCAGTATCAAGAGTGATTGCATGGTCAGAAACCAGATCTGTATCTGCGAAAAACTCTATATGGTTTGATAGGTTGTACAGACTTACAGGTGCTTCCCCACCAAACTCTCCATCTAGATTGAGCAGTAGACGGTTATCTGGGTTCAGATTTTCGATGGATAGGCTCTTGGTTTTTATGTATTCAACTAGATCACTATCAATGTGTTTGCCACCGTCTAAGACTTGACGAATCAGATGCAGAATTTCAAATAAATTCCCTGTTTTAACCATCAATAAGGTAAAATTACCATCATCTAACTTAGCATCTGGAACGATCTGTTCAAAACCTCCAATTGAATTGGTTAAGGCAACAAAAATCATTGAAACCGAGCCTTCAAACACCCCCTCATCATGCTCTACACGAACAGGTGTAAATTGTACTTGTGGCAGGAGTTCTGCTCCTTTTACCACATAGGCCAAATAGCCAAACATGGTCTTAAGTTGACTTGGAACACTGTAGGTCAATTCTGTCAGTGTTCCTGCTGCAGCAATGTTGATAAAATAATGTTCTTGATGAAAACCATTTTTTTGATTTTTGGCTAAACCAATATCCATTAAAATAGCCTGCTGCTTACCAATAACCTTAGCTGCTTCTACAGGATTTCCCCTGGGCACTTTTAAGGCACGCGCATAGTCATTGGTGGTGCCAGTCGGTATGATGGCCATCTGCGGACGTTTTTCAAGCGGAGCAATTCCATTGACGACTTCATTGATCGTTCCATCTCCACCTGCTGCTATAACCAGGTCAAAACCTGCTAAGGCCGCTCGTCTGGCTTCATTTTTAGCCGAATCCTTTTCAGGCGTCGTTTGAAAGGCAGAAGTTTCGTAGCCGAATCCTTCTAAAATATCCAACACTTCTGCCACATTTTTCTTCATGATTTCCTGACCAGAGGTCGGATTATATATTAGTCTAGCACGTTTTCTTTCTTCCATCGTTTTACCTTTACAAACTCTCTAACCAAGCCTCATCTTTTATTTCAATACCTAGCTCCTGTGCTTTGGTCAATTTACTGCCTGCATCTGTTCCGGCAACCACAAGATTAGTTTTTTTAGAAACAGATCCCGCTACATTTGCCCCTAAAGCTTCTAATTTGGCTTTGGCTTCGTTTCGTTTCATTCGCTCCAATTTACCAGTCAGTACAACTGTCATACCCGATAGCGCAGCATTTTCATCTACTACTTGTCCGAGATAGGTTAAGTTTACCTTAGCTTCCTTAAGTTCGGCTAAAAGTTGTTGCGCACCCTCACTAGCAAAAAAAGTTGTCAAAGACTTAGCAATAACCTGACCAAGACCTTCTAGCGAAGCAATTGCTTCTTGATCAGCAGATGCTAGAGTTTCTAAATCACCAAATTTTTCTACTAAAATCTTACTTGCCTTACTACCTACATGGCGAATACCTAGTCCAAACAGGAGGCGTTCTGCTGAGTTGCTCTTAGAAGTTTGAATGGCTTGATAGAGCTTGTCAGCTGATTTTTCTTTGAAACCTTCCAAGGTCAATAGGTCATCAACAGTCAATTTATAAATATCAGCAACATCGTGTACCAAGCCTGCTCCAAAGAGTTTTTCAACGATTGAAGACCCTAGCCCTGCGATGTTCATGGCATCCCGACTTGCAAAATGTTCCAGCTTACTCATCAGCTGGCTAGGACAAATAGGGTTTATACAGCGGAGGGCAACTTCGTCCTCATAGTGTTGTAGGTCGCTCTGACAAGACGGACACTGACTTGGAACAGGCATGACTTCTTGATCTTTTCGATACTTGTCCACCACTTTCAGAACTGCTGGAATAATATCTCCTGCCTTATAAACAATGACCGTATCGCCAATACGAATATCTTTTTCGGCGATATAATCTACGTTATGCAAAGTTGCTCGACTGACAGTCGTTCCTGCCAGTTGAACAGGACTAAGGTTGGCAGTTGGTGTCACAACACCTGTTCGGCCAACAGTCCAATCAACCGACAAGATTTCTGCTTCTTTTTCCTCAGCTGGAAACTTGTAAGCTACTGCCCATCGTGGCGCTTTTACTGTAAATCCTAGTTCTTCTTGTATAGCTAGGTCATTGACCTTAATCACGATACCGTCGATTTCATAGGGCAAATCTTCTCGCCGCTCTGCCATTTTTTCAATAAAAGCCCAAACTTCATCCATGCTATCGGCCAACTGGTAGTCGTGGTTGGTCACAAATCCCAGAGCATCCAGTTTCTCCAGTACTTGTGACTGACTAGTCGCTTCAGATGGACTAGCCTCTTGGTAGAGGAAGGTAGCGAGACCACGCTGGGCCACCACTCCCGTATCAAGCTGGCGGAGGGTCCCTGCTGCTGCATTACGCGGATTAGCAAATTCAGCTTCACCAGCCTCCTGACGCTGTTTGTTAACACGGTCAAAAGAAGCCTTTGGCATATAACACTCACCTCGGACAGTGATGTCCACAGCTTCGGGTAGGGTCAAAGGAATATCAGCCACTCGTTTGAGATTTTCTGTGATATTTTCACCGACACTACCGTCACCACGTGTAGCACCCACGACTAGATTGCCCGCTTCATAGGTCAGGGAAATAGATAGACCATCAATCTTCAATTCACAGATATAAGTTGCTTGAGGAAATTCCTTGCGAACTCGCTGGTCAAAAGCTTCTAATTCTTCACGCGAAAAGGCATCCTGCAAACTAAAAAGAGGATAAACATGATTATATTTTTCAAATCCGTCTAGCACCTTTCCCCCGACCCGATGGGTAGGACTATCTGGTAAAATCAGTTCTGGATGAGCCGTTTCTAGCTCTACTAATTCACGATAAAGCGTATCATATTCTGCATCTGATACGCTAGGTTGGTCTAATTGATAATACTCTTTAGCGTATTGATTGAGCACGCTAACTAATTCTGATATTCTTGTTTTCATAAGAATATTATATCATGATTTGAGGGTGCGAACTATATTTGCGCTTCAATAAAAACAGATTCCTTTAGATAATTTTTAGTAAAAAATGTATAATGTGTATATAAAATTTTTGGAGGTGCCCCATGGCTGTAGCTTATAAACGACAAGATGATTTAGAAAAGATGCTGGAAGAATTTGCTTCATTTGAAAAATTGGAAGAAATTGAGTATCCAGATCCAAAATCAAAAGAACATTCCGAGAAAAACAACTTGAATCAGGATAAAAAATAATATGCTTGGTCTTGATCAATTACCTACCTCCGTCCTACAGGCGGGGGCTATTTTCCTGTCCATCATGATTGAAGCCTTGCCCTTTGTCTTGATTGGAGCTATTATTTCAGGTTTTATCGATGTGTTTATAACACCAGATAAGGTTCGTAAACTCTTACCCAAAAACAAGTTTCTTGCCATTCTATTTGGAACCTTTATCGGCTTCATTTTTCCGTCTTGCGAATGTGGTATTGTCCCTATTGTCAATCGGCTATTAGAGAAAAAAGTGCCGAGTTACACTGCTGTTCCCTTTTTAGTAACGGCGCCTGTCATTAATCCTATCGTCCTTTTTGCAACCTTTACCGCTTTTGGCAATTCCCTACTTTTCGCCCTCTATAGAGCCCTAGGAGCCATCATTGTATCCCTAGTATTGGGAATCATTCTTGGTTTTTTCGTAAAAGGACCAATTCTTAAAGGAAGCAAGTTTGACCATCACCAGCATGATTATTCAGATAAAACCAGTTGGCAAAAAGTTGGCTTCGCACTTATTCATGCCATTGATGAATTTTTTGATACGGGACGTTACCTAGTCTTTGGTTGTCTATTTGCCAGTCTCGTACAAGTCTATATTCCAACTGCTGTCCTGACTACCATTGGTCACAGTCCATTAACAGCTATTTTACTGATGATGTTGCTGGCCTTTCTTCTTTCCCTATGTTCTGAAGCCGATGCCTTTATTGGTGCATCACTACTATCCAGCTTCGGATTCGCCCCAGTAATGGCTTTCTTAGTTATCGGACCCATGGTGGATGTTAAAAACTTGCTCATGATGAAACATTATTTCAAGGGAAAATTTATAGCCGGTTTTATCATTACTATCACTCTCGTTATTTTGGGATATAGTCTGATACTTGGAGGTGTAGTATGATTCGTTTTTTAATTCTTGCTGGCTATTTTGAGATGACCATGTATCTTTATGTCTCTGGAAAATTAGACCAATACATCAATTTGCACTATAGCTATCTAGCCTATCTATCCATGGTTTTATCTTTCATACTTGCCATCGTACAATTGTATGTCTGGGTAAAAGAAATTCGAGTACATAGCCATTTAAAAAGCAAAATTGCCAAACTATCAAGCATTGGACTATTGCTCATTCCTCTTGCTATAGCCTGGCTCTTTCCTACGGTCAGCCTGGATTCAACAACTGTTGCTGCCAAGGGCTATCATTTCCCACTAGCAGCAGAAAACGATGCTAGTACACAAAACCAAGAAGGGACGACTGTTCAGTATCTCAAGCCTGATACTTCTATTTATTTTACGAAATCTGCCTATAAAAACCAGATGCGTGAAATTGCTGATAGATACTTGACTGAAGAAACCATTGTTGTTACTAATGAAAACTATATGGAAGTGATGGAAGCAATCTACGACTATCCTACGGAATTTTCAGGAAAAACGATTGAAATCATTGGATTTGTCTACAATGACCCTGACAATAGCCAGCAATTTTTCCTTTTCCGCTTTGGTATTATTCACTGCATTGCTGATTCTGGGGTATATGGCTTACTCTCTACGGGGGCTACCACAGAATTTCCTAACAATACTTGGGTAAAAGCCAGAGGAACAGTCAAGGTTTCCTACCACACATCGTTGAAACAAAATCTCCCAACACTTGAATTACAATCGATGGTTCAGATTGAGCAGCCAGATTCCCCGTACGTCTACCGTGTTTTCTAATAATCCCAACTCAAAAAGTGAATTTTCTGACAATTTGTGGTATACTATTAATGATATTCAACAGATAGGAATGAAATTATGTCATCACATGTATTGTTTACAATTTTTGGTGCCAGTGGCGACCTTGCCAAACGCAAACTTTATCCATCCCTTTTCCGTCTGTATAAGGCAGGACATATCCGAGAAAATTTTGCTGTTATTGGAACAGCCCGCAGACCTTGGACCAAGGAATTTTTTGAGCAGACTGTCATCGAATCACTGGGTGATTTGCCTGACACACCACGTCAGGCCCATGAGTTTGCAAGTCATTTCTACTACCAAAGCCATGATGTCAATGACACAGAACATTATGTAGCTCTTCGTAAATTGCAGGACGACTTGTGTGAAAAATATGATACCCAGCACAACAAGGTCTTCTTCCTCTCTATGGCACCTGAATTTTTCGGAACCATTGCCAAACACCTCAAATCTGAGCAAATCGTTGATGGACAAGGTTTTGAACGCTTGATTATTGAAAAACCTTTCGGAACTAGCCTTGCAACCGCAAGCAAACTCAACGATGAATTGGCGGCTGCTTTCAATGAAGATCAAATCTACCGTATCGACCATTACCTAGGCAAGGAAATGGTGCAAAATATCTTTGCGGTTCGCTTTGCCAATATTATCTTTGAGCATATCTGGAATCGTGATTTTATTGACAATATTCAGATTACGTTTGCCGAATCGATTGGCGTTGAAGATCGTGGGGGCTACTACGACCATTCTGGCGCCTTAAAAGACATGGTGCAAAACCATGCCCTTCAAGTTCTTTCCCTTCTAGCAATGGATAAGCCAGCCAGCTTCAAAGAGGAAGATGTCCGTGCTGAGAAGATCAAGGTCTTCCAACACCTTCGTCAGCCTTCTGATGAGGACCTCAAACGCAACTTCATCCGTGGTCAATATGCAGCAGGTTCCATCGACGGAAAAGACTACGTTAGCTACTTGGATGAACCAAATATTGCCGAAGGTTCTCAGACAGAAACCTTTGCAGGAGGGGTCTTCTTCGTTGATACTGACCGTTTCCGTGATGTACCTTTCTTCTTCCGTACAGGTAAACGCCTGACAGAAAAGGGCACACGCGTGACCATCACCTTCAAGCATGCAGAAGATATTTTTGGTCAACCTTCTGAGGCCAATGTCTTGACCATCTTCATCCAACCAACCGAAGGCTTTATGCTCTCTATCAACGGTAAGGAAGTTGGTTCCCACTTTGCTTTAACTCCTGCCAAACTCAACTTCCGCCACAATGCAACTGCCCTTGGAAATTCACCTGAAGCCTACGAAAAACTATTTTTCGATGTCCTAAATGGTGATTCTACTAACTTTAGCCATTGGGAAGAAGTGAAAGCAAGCTGGAGCTTGATTGACCGCATTGTTGATTTGTGGGCAAGCAACCAAGTTCCGCTCCACACCTATCCAGCTGGAACTATGGGACCTGAGGCAGCCTTTGATTTGCTAGAAAGCTACGGTTGCAAGTGGGTCTGGACGCCAGATGTTTGGTATCGTGAACGTGGTTTGTTGAAATAAAAATATGAAAACTGGAGCAATCCAGTTTTTTTCGGAGACATTTATGACTGAATTAAACACCATTCTCACCCAACTTGAAGCAGCCAGCCATGCTGGCACCCTCAAGCGTTATGAAAAAATTGGCGAAACTAAGCCCTACTACGGCGTTCCGATGGGAGCTATTTCTGGTATCGCCAAGGCCTATAAAAATCGACTGGACTTGTTTGCTCCACTCTGGCAAACAGGTGTCCTCGAGGCACAATATTTAGCTATTCAAATTGCCAAAACAAAACCTGACCAGCTGACTTCTGCCGCTTTAGAGGCTTGCCTCAATGAACAAGTTTCGGTCAACGTCCTCGATAAGCTGGCTTCCATCATTCTTAGCAAACGCAAGGATAGCAAAGACTGGGAGGAATACTTACTCATCCAAGACCAAGCAATTTTTCAGCGACTTGGTTGGTTCCTTCGTGCCAAATACTTTGCTGGAAAAACAGCAACAAATCAAGAAATTGAAGAAACGCTAACCTACATTAACGAGCATTTGCAAACCGCAGCCCCCCTTGTCCAATGGACCATGAACCAGTGCTTGGTGGAGATTGCCGTTGCTTACCCCGACTATCTAGAACAAGGCCTTGCAATCGGTCGGCAGTTAGCTGTCTATGTGGACATGAAAGTTCCAAAAGGCTGTACTTCTGCCTACGCACCAGACTGGATTGAGGCTTTATTGAGGAGGAAATAATCGTGGTATTGTGAATAGTGGCATTTACTCACTGTTGCATACAGATAGAAAAAGTCGCTAGTTCTTGTTGAACTAACGACTTTTATACTTCTCTCTTTTGACTAATCAACCGGCATATATTTTGCGAGGTATTCTTCCACCAGCATCATATACTCTTTATAGACAGCATCGTCATTCTGTAAACCGTGACCCGAATGCTCGGCTGTAAGAAATTGATAGTCAACTCCTTTTTCTTTCAAGGTTTCTTCCAATCGGATTGCTGCTTTATAAGGCTGGACCTTATCCTCCTTGCCATAAAAAACTACACTTGGTACAGTTTCTTCCGTCACCCAATAAACTGCAGAAATTTGGTTGACAATATCCTTGTAGCTACCATCTGCAATCATTTCCTCTGTAATTTCTTGACCAGACATGGAACTGGTAAGCCCTGCAGCAGCCTCAAGATTAGTATCCGCTCCGTAGATGCCCCAATCCTCCATGTAAAAACTAGAAGGTCCAACAGCTCCAAAAGTCAATACTACTGGAACAGGAGCTTCTTTGGCATCTCGATAAGCATAAATCATTGCCAAGGCATGTCCTGCCGAGCCTCCTGCAACTGTCATTTTATCAATGGAGTAACCTTCTTTTTTAGCCGCCTCAATCACATATGGAATACTCTCCTTGATTTCTTGAGCTTGTGATGTTACACTGGCACCATTTGTTTCGGTTGCCAAGGTATAGTTGATGCCAGCTGCTACATAGCCCTTAGAAGCAAGCCATTGCAACATCTGCTGGTCGTCTTTTTTATCGCCACTCGTAAATCCACCCGCATGGAGATAGACAACCAGTCCATAAGATTTTTTACTAGTATCAGCAGGCAAATAAAGGTCAAACTTCTGTGCTTCTTCCTCTCCGTAGGACAAATCAGTCACCATTCTCCCCACCTGGTCAGACCATTCCACCGTATATTCTTTAGCCCAAGCAGGTTTCAAAAAGTTTTTTGAAGCCACACCCGCAAGAAGAGCTATCACAAATACCAGAATTCCGAAGCCCACAAACTTTCTCCTTCTCATAAAAAATTACCTCCCCAAAGTGTTCCACCTAAGAGTAGGTTAAGAAAAATACGGACCAACAAGCGACCAATTAAAAATCCAACAACTGCGATAATCCCTAAGATAAGCCAACGTTTGATTGTCATTTTTACTCCTTGACATTTCAATTTATTTCATTTAAGATGTAACAAGTGTAACATAGTCTATTTTCTAAGTCAATACCACAGGACCACCATGTAACAAAAGGAGGGAGTTTGTAACATGACTGCACAAGATTATATCCAAGAAGCCTTACTGCAACTCATTCAACAAAAGGAGTATGAAAAAATCACCATAACTGACATTGCAAAACGGGCTGGGGTAACCCGAATTAGCTTCTATCGAAATTTTGACAGCAAGGATGCTATATTGGAGCTAGCCTTGAAATCTGCATTCCAAGCCTATCAAACAGAGCATGGAACCGACCTATCCTTCTCGGCACTGTTTGCCTTTTTCCAGCAGAACAAGAGCCTGATTGACTGCCTCTACAAGAGCGAAAAGGAAATTTTTATCGCCCAGCTTCTAACAGACAAGCAAAGCCTTTCTACATTACCGACTGAGGTTGCCTATTCCTATGCCTTTGTCGGCTATTCTATTCTAGGAGCCTGCACTGCTTGGTACCAACGGGGCATGGTGGACACTCCAGAAGAAATTACAAAGATTATGGACCAACACAAAAGTAGCTAACTGTCACAGTTAACTACTTTTTTCATTCTATACCAATCCCTCCAAGAGCCCACGCATGAACTCTTCGGATTTGAATTCTCCGATGTCATCGATTTTCTCACCGAAACCAATCAGCTTGACTGGAATATCCAGTTCCTGACGGATAGCGAGGACGACACCACCTTTTGCTGTACCGTCCAGTTTGGTCAAGACAAGACCTGTCAATGGGGTAATTTTAGCAAATTCCTTGGCTTGACTAAGGGCGTTTTGACCTGTGGAGGCATCAAGTGCTAAGAGGGTTTCATGCGGTGCATCAGGTAGAGTCCGTTTAATAATGCGACCGATTTTTTCCAGCTCTGCCATGAGGTTGTCTTTATTCTGCAAACGACCTGCTGTGTCAATCATGAGAATATCTACGCCTTCTGCCACGGCACGTTTTACCCCGTCAAATACCACACTGGCTGGGTCTGACTTTTCTGGACCTGTGACCACTGGCACATCGACTCGGTGACCCCACTCGACCAGTTGGGCTACCGCACCCGCACGGAAGGTGTCCGCTGCGACCAACATGACCTTCTTACCAGCCTGCTTGTACTTGTAGGCCAACTTACCGATAGAGGTCGTCTTCCCAACGCCGTTGACACCGACAAAGAGCATGACTGTCAAATCATCTTGAAAATTGATTTGCTCACTGAATTGACCATCTTTTTCGTAAATATCCACCAATTTTTCGATGATAACCCGACGGAGTTCATCTGTCTTCTTAGCTTTCTGTAGCTTAGCTTCATAGCGGAGCTCCTCTGTCAGAGTAGAAGCAACTTGCACACCTACGTCTGACAAAATCAGCATTTCTTCCAACTCTTCGAAAAATTCTTCATCAACCGAACGGAAATTGGCAAAGAATTCATTGAGCCTTGCCCCAAAGCCTGTACGGGTCTTTTTCAAGGTCCGCTGGTACTTGTCCTGCTCACTTTCTTGCTCGACTGGAGCAACTTCCTCAACAGGCTCTTCCTTGACCTTGGTTTGAATAGCAGGGTCAAAGCCTTGTTCCTGCGCTTCCTTCACTCGAGCCGCAGCGGCTTCTTTAGCTGCATAATATTGAGCCATCATGTCTAAGGTCCGTTGTTTCTGAGCTTCTTGCTCGGCAGTCAAGTCAGTAGGTGTTGGACTGTCCTGTTCGTGACTAGCTGGCTCTGTTTCAGATATTTCAACGTCCTCGCCAGTAACCAACTGTTCTACTTCAATTTCTTCAACAACTTCTTCTCTAGGCTCTTCTTGAGCCTTTTGTCCAAATAATCGATCAAATAATCCCATATTAGTCCTCATTCAATACATAGTGCTCGATGGCCCAAGCAATGCCATCTTCATCATTGGTTTTTGGCAAAACAAGGTTGGCCGCAGACTTGATTTCATCAGTCGCATTCGCCATGGCAACACCCAAGCCAGCCCATTCAATCATCGAAAGATCATTTCCTTCATCACCACAAGCCATAACTTCTGACTTGTCAATCCCCAGATGTCCAATCAACTTGGCCAAACCATTTGCCTTGTGAACACCTTTTGGACTCCATTCGAGCAAGATATCACGCGATTTGAAAATCTCGAAACGCTCGTGAAGTTCCGCAGGAATTTTTGGAATTTGTCCATCCAAAAAGTCTGCTGCCACAGCTGAAACTGCCTTATTGTAGACAAAATCTTCTGGCATTTCCTCATCGCTTGCCACAATTTTATTAAGCAATGGATTACAAGTTAGATAAAGTGATTCATGGGCTGATGGTAGAGAATAGACATCACCACCATAGAGAACATCCAGAGGCAGGTCTAAATCATTTGTCACACGACGGATGGTGCGCACATCTTCAATGGTGAAGCCAACCTTATCCAAAACCCGACCTGTATTTTCCTGGACTAGACCACCGTTAAATGTAATCGAATATTGATTCTCCCCTAGCAGATCTAGTTCTTCTAGAAAAGTACCGATAGCTTGTAAAGGACGCCCTGTTGTCAGAACTACATAAACTCCACGCTCACGCGCTGCCTGCAAGGCCTTTTTATTTGCTTCTGAAATCCGTTTGTCCGATGTCAGAAGTGTTCCATCTAAATCCAATGCAATCAACTTAATTGCCATTTACTTCCTCCTCTCGTAAAATAAGTTTATGGGGATTTTTCAATCCCAAATTTTTAATGAGTGTAATAATGTTAACTTGACTATTG
>NZ_ASCA01000013.1 GCF_002760245.1 Streptococcus suis YS161
ATTCGTGGCTGGATTTTCCGTTCGTTGAATGGCGGTGTCAACTGATGATGTGACTTCATCAGCATGTGCAACCGCTCCTCCCCAAGCAACAACAGCCGTCACCATGGTTCCAAGGGCAACGGAACATAAAGTACGATATTTTTTACTCTTGCGAAAGACGTGTTTCTCGCCTTTTTCCTGATTGACAAGAAAGTGATGATTACATGTTTTGGTCATAAATAGTCCTTCTTTTCTTTTATTCTCTAGCAACAAACTGTCACTCTTTCCTCATCATAAAAAAGAAGGCTTGATTTTGTTATCACAATAAATTGAGGGAAAAGAAAAAAGCCACCCATAAAAGTGGGTGACTAAAATAATTGATGTCTAAAGTTTATGGATTTCTTTTTCTAAATTAGCGATAGTTGTTAACAACTCTTCAAATGATGGCACAGACCCATAAAACATTTCTTTCATCTGGTTGTAATCTGATTCAATTTCATTCAATCTGTAATCATCTGGAAGTAATCTGATTCTTTCAATAGTTGCGTCTTCATATTTTGCCCATTTTCGAGGATAAAATTTTTCCTTAAATGAAACAACTTTCTCCAATAACTCTTGATTCATAAAGGCTCTATTCTTATAAATCGAATGGGCAAGACAGTAAATATCATAATAATGCCGTGCATAGCGTATAGGGATTTTACTATCTGCTGGTCTATTTGCCTCATGATGTAAAATTGTAGCTTTTTCCCAAAAGGTTCTCTCAGGTAAAACAGTCCTAACTGAAATACTATCTCCCACAAATAGCATAGGGTAAACCTTGTATAAATCAGGAGTAATCTCTACCATTTCAGAGGGTGTCCAGGCAGCTAAAGCACCAATTTCTAAGCGAATGACTTGCTTCACATACTCTGATTGGAAACTTGTCGGATATTCAAAAAGTACTGTTTGTGGGTCATTTACATCTATACTAATTTGAAAATCATCTTCAATCAGTTTCGCAAAATCTAACCTCATCTGTGGAATTAACGTATTCACAAGAAAGTCTTCTGCTTTTAAATTTGATTCCTTATTGAACTTGTCCTGTTGCGTATTTGAACGGGATTGCCACGGTTCGTCTTTACCATATCCAATAACCTGCCAATCCAAGATTAAATCAATATCTTCTGAGAATCGCTTAATTAAATCATAGCACTTAGAAAGACTTGTACCCCCTTTAAATGTAAAAGCATCCTTCCATTCACTCTTTGTAAAGAGATAGTTGAGTACGAAACAAACCCAATAATCTTTTTCAACGATCACGTCATTGATACCAAGTCTCTCCGCAGCATTTCTAATAATGGCTTGAAGGTCGTCTTTGGAAATTTTTTTAAATTCTAGCATCTTTAGGATTCTCCTATTTTTTTCAAGATTTTATAAATCCATGCACTGGTAGTCTTGCCTTCCTCAAGAAGTTTCTCTTTATCACTTTTAGTTAACCTTTTCTTAAGATAAAGAATCTGTTCTTCTGAAATATTATCTTTTCCAATAGCTTTGATGGCTTGAATAACTAGTGCAGTTAATTGTGACATATTTGAAATGGTACTGTTTGTTGTTCGCTTGAATACTAGCTTCGTATTTCCAATTAAAAAATTTACATACCGTCCATCAGAAATATATGTCCATTGAGCTGGAACTTGTGTTGACAACCCTAATAAATTTAGAGCTGTGTTCCCTGAAGGTGCAATTGTCCAATTATATTTTCTAGCAATGGCAATAGCCACTTCATTTATTGAAGGAGACTCAAATTCCCCAATCAACTCAATAAACCTTGGTTTGTAATACACACCGTTTACAATACGTTGAATCGTTCCATCGTTAACAAATCGATTCAAATTTTTTCTAATTGTCTCATAATCAGCGAGCTCTAAAAAATCATTTGAAATAAAGACTGCGCCGTCTGGCAGATTATCAATCTTACTATTTATTTTAGACTTTATGTTAATCAATTCCTCACCACCTTGTCCCAAATATTATACAATATTTGGGACAAAACGACAACTATCTTTTTGGAGATTATTTCGTCGTATAAGCAAAACTCAAGCTACTATCCACTCCAGATAATTTTCGGAAGGTGTAGTTTGGATTGCCATTATAGTTGGTTTCGGAGATAAGGAATGAGCCATCTGGGTAGACTTTTTCGACGAAAGCCACATGTCCGTATTCTGCTGGTGTGCCATGTCCTCCTCCCGCAAATGAGAGTATAGCTCCTGCTTGTGGACTTGTCCCTGTCTCCCCACCGAGACTTGCGGCTGTTCGTACCCAATCTTGGCCATTGCCCATGGTACTGATAATTGGAATCTTCTCACC
>NZ_ASCA01000014.1 GCF_002760245.1 Streptococcus suis YS161
CTTTTATTTTTAGTGTAACATAAAAACTAACCCACCACAAAATGTGATAGGTTAGTTAACTTAATGACATTGGGAAAATAAGGAGATTGTCTGGGCCTATGAGGCCTATGCTCGCCAGTGTTTCAGTCTATTTGGGGACCTGGTAGATCATTGGATTACCTTTAATGAACCCATTGTTCCAGTAGAATGTGGCTATCTAGGAAGCTATCATTATCCTTGCAAGGTGGATGCAAAGGCAGCTGTGGTCGTAGCGTATCATACTCAACTGGCTAGTTCTTTGGCTGTTCGGGCCTGTCACCAACTACACCCAGACCACAAAATTTCCATTGTTCTCAATCTTACTCCAGCCTATCCAAGAAGTCAGAGTCCAGAAGATTTACAGGCAGCACGGATTGCTGAGCTATTTCAAACGAGAAGCTTTTTGGATCCATCTGTTTTGGGACAATACCCGAGGGAACTGGTTGATATTCTTGAAAAACACGGTTTACGTCCAGAAACCACAGAGGAGGAATTGACCATTATCAGAGAAAATAGAGTTGACTTCCTGGGGGTGAATTATTACCAGCCCCTGCGCGTGCAGGCTCCTTCAGAAGATAGATGGAACGGAGAAGCTACTTTCCTATCCCAATATTTCCAGCCTTATGATAAGCCTGACAAGAAAATCAATCCTCATAGAGGCTGGGAAATTTACGAAGAAGGGCTGTACGACATTGCTAAAAATATCCAGGAAAAGTATGGCAATATCGAATGGTTGGTAACTGAGAATGGCATGGGAGTTGAAGGGGAGGATGTTTTTGAAGAAAATGGCATGATTCAGGATGACTATCGGATTCACTTCATGGAAGACCATTTGATTCAGCTCCATCGAGCTATTGATGAAGGGGCGAACTGTAAGGGCTATATGGTCTGGACCTTTATTGACTGCTGGTCTTGGTTAAATGCCTATAAAAATAGATACGGACTTATTTCCTTGGATATTGAAACACAGAAACGAACTATAAAAAAATCTGGATATTGGTTCAAGCAAGTAAGTGAAGAGAACGGATTTACAAGATAGCTAGAGGGTGATAGTCTTGTTTTGGAAATCCCCCATAATTTGACAGAACTTGGGCTTTTGTGGTAATATTTTAATGATACAAACTATGAGAAATGTAAGTACCGAGGATATTATGGGAATCGAAAAAACAGTCAGTGAGTTAGCTGAAATTTTAGGAGTGAGCCGGCAGGCTATGAATAATCGTGTCAAATCACTTCCTGAAGAATTTGTAGATAAAAATGACAAGGGTGTGACCGTTGTAAATCGTGCTGGCTTGATTAAGTTGGAGGAAATCTACAAAACAACCATTTTTGAAGATGAGCCGATTAGTGATGAAGTCAAGCATCGTGAATTGATGGAAATTTTAGTTGACGAGAAAAACGCTGAAATCATCCGCTTATATAGTCAATTAAAAGCCAAAGATAAGCAACTTGCCGAAAAAGATGAACAACTCAAGGTCAAAGATGTGCAGATTGCCGAGAAGGATAAACAGTTGGATCAGCAACAGCAATTGACACTAAAAGCTATGGCCGATAAGGAAGTTCTCAAGTTGGAATTGGACGAAGTTAAAGCACAGGCAGAAGAAGTGCAAGCTAAAGGCTTCTTTGCACGTTTATTTGGAAGATAGATAAGTAAAAAATCAAGCTCTTAGGAACTTGATTTTTTCTTATGCTCTAACCATTCTTCTCTTAAAATTCCATATTTGATAGAATCATGATAATGTCCTTGCCAGTACCGAACTTTGCGGATATGGGCTTCTTTGGTCATGCCTAATTTTTCTGCGGTTCTCATCATGCCCTTGTTGCCAGACCAGGTAGTGAGCCCGATGTGTTCCAATTCTGCAAATTGCTGGAAAATGGTATCAATCCAGAGTTGGAGAGCAGCTGTGCCATATCCTTTGCCCCAGACCTTGTCGTCATAGATTTCAATCCCGATTTCGAGCCAGCGTGTTAGCTGGCACTCCCAGTAATAGCTCACAAAGCCGATAGGCCGCTGATCCACTAGAATTGCTCTGACGCAATCTTTTTGTAGCCACTGGTAGAGTTCCAATGCTTGAAAATCTTCAAAAGTGGCGCAGGCCTGGTAGTCATCAAAATAGGGTGCCGCAAACTCCTTCCAGCGAGGTGCGGCTTGACGATGGCCAATCTTCCAAAGTGTATGCAAATAATCTTCAGTCATAGGTGCAATCGTAATCATGAGAACCTCCCTTATTTTTCTAGTCTAGCATATTTGATGAAGGCTTGCAATTCCTGTCAGAATATGGGACACTAGAATCATGAAAAAGATACAACGTGAATTTCAAAAAATATATTACAACTTAGACAAGATTCTTTTGCTCTTTTTTACCCTGTTTACCTTTATGGAATTTGTTTGGATACCGCTCAATTCATGGATTTCTGAGGGACTCTTAGCTATGACAGGGCATGCCTACCTTTCACCGACGAATTTGTTGTCGGTGTTTGCTGAAAATCCGCTCGTAACAGGCTTGTTTATTCTCCTCTTTTTTGTCAACATTGCCATTGCCTATCTAGAATTAGCTCTATTGTTCACAGGGGTTTGGCAACTGTTGGATGAAAAAGTCAAGCACCTCCCCGACTATTTACGGGATGTACGAGATAGTATGGTGGCGATTATCCGTCACAGCAGCCTACCAAAGGTTTTATTTCTGCTCTTTTACTCAGTTATTCTTCTCCCGTCTTTACGACGGGTATTAAATATCTATTATTTTAATAAAATCGTAGTACCCCAATTTATCGTAGATTACCTATCCAACACAGTCTGGCTAGGAATATTGATTTTGTTCTTTCTCCTCTTGTTCTTCTGGCTCGCATCACGCTTTATGTACGCTCTGCCGAACATTTACTTTGAACACAGGAGTGTGAAGGAGTCCATCGCTTATTCTTGGAAGAAGACCAGGGGAAGAAAACAAGTCAGTTCCTTTTTCCGTCTGATTTGGCTGGTCACTTTTCCAGTCCTCCTATTCACAGGAATAGGGATATTGCTCTATCTAGTACAGCTAGTGGCTGAACCTTATCTACCAGACACAGGCCCTTCATATTGGCTGGCAGTTGTTTGTTATGCAATCCTAAAATTAGCCTACTACGGAGTAGTTGCACTCTTTATGATGGGATTTGTAAGTCTCTTAACAGGGAAACAATTGCCAAACTACCGCCGTAAACGCCTCCGTCATCGCCTGCGATTGGCAATTTTGCTAGTATCTAGTCTGGTATTCGGTACACAAGGAGCGCTTGCACTCTACTATCCCTTTGATACCCTGCCAGTTACCATTTCCCATCGCGGTGTTGACAATGGCAATGCTGTCCAGAACTCTATCGAGGCCCTAGAGAAAACCTCTCAGCTCAAGCCAGACTATATTGAGATGGATGTTCAGGAGACGAAGGATGGTCAGTTTATTGTCATGCATGATACGGATTTATTGGCTTTGACGGGCAATCCCGGAGGTACACATGACTATACTCTTGCAGAGTTGACAGGGATGACTGCATCAGAAAACGGCATGGCAGCTCCAGTTCCTTCTTTTGATGAATATCTTGAAAGAGCGGATGAGCTGGGACAGAAATTATTGGTAGAAATTAAAGTGACCAAGGCAGATTCGCCAAAACTCACCCAGAATTTCTTAAAAAAATACGGTCAACGTTTGATTGCCAAAGGACACCAGATGCAATCATTAGATTACCGTACTATTATCGAAATAAAGCAGTATAGCGAGAAATTAGTATCCTTCTTTATTCTTCCGTTCAACTCTATCTATCCGACGACGGTTGCTGACGGCTATACTATGGAATACACTTCGCTGGATCAAAACTTTATGGTAAAATCTTGGATTCGTGGGAAGTCAGTTTATGCTTGGACACCGAATGAAGAAGAGAGTATGACCAAGATGTTGCTACTACAAGTGGATGGTATCATCACTGACAACATGACCGAGCTTCAAATTCTGATGGAGGAAATGAAAGAGAATCGACGTTATTCAGACCTCTTTTTCCTGCAATTTCAGTCTTTGATTTATAATTTTGAATAAAAAAACGCGAGAGGAGAATATCCAATCGCGTTTTCTTTTAAAAAGGTAATTTACCTGCAAAGGCACCTAGTTTTTTCTGAGTTGCCTCGTCAACTTTTGTAAGTGCAGCGTTGACGGCTTGGATTGTCATTTCTTGCAAGGTTTCAAGGTCGTCTGCATCCACAACATCAGCCTTGAAGTCGATAGAAACCAATTTCTTATCTCCAGTAAAAGTAGCAGTAACCAAGTCTTGTACAGAGCTACCAGTAAATTGAGTAGCAGCCAACTCAGCTTGGCTCTTCTCCATTTGTTTTTGAAGTTTTTGAGCTTGGCGCATCATGTTTTGCATGTTCATCATAAGATTTTTAAGATTCCTTTCCTATCAAGGGGTTAGACCCTCTTGTTAAATTTTCGTTGCCTTATTTTGCCTTATTGTTAAAAATTTTCAAAGGCAGAGGCGTAGTAAATATTATAACATGTTTTATGTAGATAATGCTACCTTCTTAAAATAAGTTCTAGTCAGCAATATCGGATATAAATTTGACATATTAATCTATTTTAAATTGACTTTAAGGGATAAATTCGCTATAATATAAGAAAAACTGGTTATAACCAGAAAAACAAGGAGGAGCTATGTTCCGTTTAGCAAAAGAAGAACTTGAAAAGTTGGGAGCTATTATTACGGCGACCGAAATTTACCAACAGCCTGGCTTGTGGAAAGAGGCTCATCAACTCTATCTTGACCAGCTTGAGAAGATTGAGGGCTTCTTGAAGGCTATCAAGGAAAAACATGACTTTGTTCACGTCGTTTTTACAGGTGCAGGGACTTCTGACTTTGTTGGGCAAAGTATTGCCAACTACCTCAACCAAGTCAATGACTTGAAACACATTCGTTTTTCTGCCATTGGTACAGTGGAGCTGGTTAGTCGCCCACATGACTATTTACAGGCAGATATTCCAACGGTTTTGGTATCCTTTGCCCGTTCAGGCAATTCACCAGAAAGTGTGGCAGCAGTTGAAGTCGCTAAGCAATTGGTTAATCAGCTTTACCAAGTTACTATTACTTGTGCGCCAGAGGGCAAATTGGCTCTGGCAGCCGAAGGGGATGCGAACAATCTCTTGCTCTTGCAACCGGCTGAATCAAACGATAAGGGCTTTGCCATGACAGGTTCTTACAGCTGTATGGCTCTGACAGCCCTCCTCGTCTTCTCGCCAGCCAGTCAAGAAGAAAAAGCTGCTTGGGTTGAGACCATTGCCCGTCTGGGTCAAGATGTTTTGGACCGTGAAGACTACGTGCAAGACTTGATTAACCTTGATTTTGAGCGAGTGATTTACCTCGGTTCAGGTGGTTTCTATGGTCTTGCCCACGAAGCTCAGTTGAAAATTCTGGAATTGACAGCAGGCAAAATTGCGACCATGTACGAGTCACCACTCGGTTTCCGTCATGGACCAAAATCCTTCATCAATGACAAGACCTTGATTTTCCTCTTTGCCTCAAACGATCCTTACACACGTCAGTATGATGTGGACTTGCTTAATGAAGTTCATGGTGATGGCATAGCAGAGCGGATAGTGGCATTGTCGGCTGACAAGCTAGCAGATACAGAGGCAGCTAACTTTGTCTTGGCAGAAGGCGGAGCAGATTTGCCAGATGTTTTCCTAACCTTCCCTTACATCATCTTTGCCCAAACGGTATCTATTATGGCAGCCATTAAGTGCAACAACTTGCCAGATACACCATCTCCAACAGGCACCGTCAACCGTGTGGTGCAGGGCGTGATTATACATCCACTACCATAAACAAGGTATCAAAAGAGCTTCCGCAAGGGGAAGCTCTTTTTTAATATGGCAAATGAAGGATAGACTGCTCCAAATCAATCGAAATAGTCCAATCGCTATTATCCCGAACAGTACACTCAAAGTCGGTTGTATAGAGAATCAGCTCTAAGACATCACCTTTTTTCAGCTGATAAATAGTCGGTTGCAGTTTCCAGCTCACATCCATCCACTGGTCTGGCACCACTTCCTCAACAGTCATTAGGTCGGTGCGGTTCTGCAGGTTCATAAAGCCCTTGGTTACCAAGCGTTGTGGAATATCTACATAAGGCAACTCCACCAGATTTTCTTGGGCATGGTAGCGACCGTTATCCAGACTCAATCTTGCTTTAGGCGCAGGGATTGGGGCTAGGCGTTTTTTATTTCCTTTGTCCAATAGCTGAGCAGATAAGAGGCCCTTGGCTACACTAGAAGATACACGGAGTTTCAGTGTGACCTGTCCGTTAATCAGGATATCCTCCGTTATAGGCAGTTCCATGCTGACTTGGTTGGCCTTGCCTGCATAGAGGTCTTGGTGAAAGGCTGGGTAGGATTTGCCGTAGCGGTCAAAATCTTCTTGGGTATACTGATTGGCAATGGTCTGGCTTCCAGTACCTAGTGGCAAGACTGCCTCGTTTTCACCGCCAAAGGTGTCCAAGGTCGTCCAGGTTTGCTCACCGCTGTTGTCCTGCCAGATAACCGTTGGCAGTTGGTAGTTATTCTCGTAGCCAAGCAGTTTCTGACTGAGTAGGGCGTTCATGGACTCACGGAAATCGATAGACTGCCAGTTGTTCATATAAACGTGGGCACCGTTGTGGAAGAAGAGATGCTTTTTGATGTGACTTGGCAGGGCGTGGAACATATTCCAGATATGGATGGGCTTGACATTCCAGTCCTGTGAGCCGTGGGTAAAGACCACCTCGCACTTGACCTTGTCAGCGTGGAGCAGGTAGTTGCGGTCATGCCAATACTGGTTGTAGTCACCGCTGGTGCGGTCCAGGGCAGCTCGTTCTGCTGCCAGTCCTTTTTCGTAAGTTTCTTTATTGCGGAGGAAGTCCCCTGCTTGTAGACTTTTCGAGTAGGTCAGGGCGGTCAAGCTGTCCAAATCTTCGCCTGGATAGCCGCCAGGGCTGGTCACCAGCCCGTTTTCACGGTAGTAGTCATACCAAGAGGAAATTCCTGCTTCTGCGATGATGACTTCCAATCCGTCCACGCCAGTTGTTGCCAAGGCATTGGACATGGTTCCCAGATAAGACAGTCCCGTCGTCGCTACCTTACCATTGGCCCAATCGGCCTTGACCTCAATCGAGCGAGTATGGTCTGTGTAGGCCTTGGTGCGACCGTTCAACCAGTCAATCACCGATTTATAGCCCTCCACCTGCTGGTAGTCGCCGGAAGTCATATAGCCAGTCGAACCTAGGGTTCCAACGCCAGACACATGGAGGCTGGCAAAGCCACGAGCGAGGAAGTAGTCATTGAGGGAGTATGAAGTAATGTGGCCCAGTTTTTCGGTGGCAGGGCTGACAGGAAGGTCCCGCTGGTCCAAGTCTAGCTTAGTGATGCTGGTCTGCTTGACCTCAATGGTGCCAGCAGGTTTTTCAGCTAACTCGCCTTCCATCTTGTGCAAGGCCTTGTCGCTGGCAACTTCATTGACTCCTTGATGATAAGGACTGTTGGTAATGACCGCAGGGATTTTTCCGTCAAAGTGAGGACGGAGAATGGATATCTTAACAATATCTGTCTGCCCAGTCCCAGCCGTATCGACAGGTGTTTCGACATAGACCACCTCACGAATGAGGTTTTTTGTTGAAAAAGTTGCCAAAGATTTGCCGTTGAAGAAGTGGTAGCGATTGTCTTCTGGGATTAGGTCATTGCTGACCAGCTGGTCAATCAAGGTATTTCCAGACTTGGTGCGGGTATTGAGGAGTTGGTAGAGGTTGTCGATGATATCTCCATAGACAATAGGAAATTGGCTAGCCTTTCGGAATTCTTCCACATCTGTGTAATCCACACCAGGCACAAAGCCCAGCAACTGAAAGGCCACTTGATAGAAAATCAGGTCTGTCAGCTCACGGTCAGACTGGAAGAAGGTCAGCAGGTCTGTGTCCCAATCCGCAATCATGTTGGACAGGGCAAAGTCGGTGTTGGCTGTTAAAAAATGGCACTTTCTGACAAAGATTTCCAGATTTTTTTTCTGACTGTGGTCGCTCTGCAAGGCAAAACCAAGTTTGTTTAGCTCTTCTAGAGATCCTGTTATATCATTTTTTATAAAAGAAAACTGATTAAAACGCATAGCTTTTCCTCTTTTTTACTTAGTAGTCTGTACTTAATATTATAGCTGATAAGGGGTGCTTTGTCTAAGATTTATTGGAACATCAGTATATCTATGTAGAAAATGACAGTATAATTAGTTGTAAAATGACGAAATTTTTAATACAATATTGTAGAATGACTGAGGAGTGAAATGTATCGTGTTGAGAAAAAATGATGCTATAGTCCCTGTTTTACGTATTAATAATAGGGCTATTAACCAAGGATTTTTAGAAAAAAATCTAGGAATGAAGACCAAGCTAGAAGATGGTCCTTTTGCTGATTTTGGAGATAGAACAAGTCCAGAAACGAAGCTTGTTTTGACAGAATCTCCTGGTAATCGCACCCGTGCTGTCGAAGGGCTTAAAAAACTGAATAAAATTGTGATAAAAGTAGACAATGCCTCTGAAATTGAAGTTTTACTGGCGCAAGGGTCACAGTATAGTAAGCTCTACCAAGGAAAAAATGGCTATGGTTTTGAAGCTGTGTCGCCAGAAGGAGACACCTTCCTTTTACATGCAGAAGCATCTGTTGATGACCTAAAAGCAATCCTTCCACCTGTTCCATTTAAGGTGCAGGATGACTTTTCTGGTCTGACCGCTTTTACAGTAGAGTCTGTCTGGATTAATACCCCACAAGCTAGTATTAGCCAAGACTATTATGAGGCTATCCTACCTAAACAAGCCTTTTTGTATTTTGTTGGAGCAGAAGGTAAGGATTTATTAACTCCTGCAGAACAAGTTTGGGATTTAGAAGGCTTGCGTTTTCCCGTCGAGCAGGACTTTGATTGGGCGCATTTGGAAAGCCAGTTAGAGGGTCCGTTCTTTAAAGATAAAACAGCAAGCTTTATTCAAACGGTTGACCCGAGTGGTATTGAATTGTGGTTCGAAAAATGAGACAAGCGATTTTAGACAAGATTTCAGAGCAGATTGGGCAAGGAGTCTATCCTGGTGCCAGTCTGGCTCTTTTTTCTAAGGGTCAGTGGCAGGAGCATTATTTGGGGACCCAGGATGGTCAGCTACCAGTTGAGGCGGGTTTGACCTATGATTTGGCGTCTGTTTCCAAGGTGGTTGGTGTGGGGACTCTTGCGACTTTTCTGGTTAATAGCGGAGCTTTGGAGCTAGATAGGACCTTGCAGTCTTATTATCCTGCTTTTGCGGATAGTCAGGTCACTATTCGGCAATTATTGACCCATACTAGTGGTATCGATCCTTTCATTCCCAATCGGGATAGTCTGGATGCCGACCAGCTCAAGGAAGCGATTTTGAAGATTACTGTGACGGAGAAGAAGGACTTTTTCTATACAGACATCAATTTTCTCTTGCTAGGCTTTTTGCTGGAGGAACTGGGTAGAGACAGTCTAGACCAGCTGATCAGACGGGATGTTCTAGAGCCCTTTGGTATGTCCCAAACCTCCTTCGGACCAGTCAGTCAGGCGGTACCGACGGTGCGTGGCGTCAAAGCAGGTGTGGTGCATGATCCCAAGGCGCGTGTCCTAGGCCTCCACGCGGGAAGTGCAGGTCTCTTTTCGACCGTCAAAGATTTGGAAATCTTTTTGGAATACTATCTGACGGCTGACTTTGCGGCAAATTTAACGCAGGATTACGGTTTTGATGATAAGCGCAAGCGGTCGCTGGCTTGGGATAAGAAGGGGGACTGGTTGTCGCACACAGGCTATACGGGGACCTTTATCATGTACAATCGTCCCTTGCAGAAAGCTGCGATTTTTCTCTCGAATCGTACTTTTGACAAGGATGAGCGGGCCCAGTGGAAGTTGGATAGAAACCAGGTCATGGCTCTGATACGGCAAGTTCTGGAGGAAGAAGAGGCTGTTGACTAATAACTATCCTTCCGCAATTTGTGGGAGGATTTTTAGTTATTGCCCATCAAGGAAGTGGTAAGAAAACGATAAAAAATCTCTTGCTAAACGCTTCGTGCTTCCTATAGTAGTGTACGATTTTTGATATAATAGAGGTATATTTTAGACGAGTGTTAGGAGAAATTATGTCAGCTATAAAAGGGAAACTCCCTCTGTTTCAAGCAAATGATGTCAACATCAGCAAGGACGTCAATTTAGTCTGGTCTATTGCAAACACCCTACGAGGTGCTTACCGAGCGGATAAGTACCGTGATGTCATTATTCCCATGTTTGTATTGGCTCGCTTGGAAGCTGCCCTTTTGCCGACCAAGGAAAAAGTGTTGGCTCAGTACCAGTCAAATCCGTCAACGCCAGAAAAAATCTTTGAGTCCCTTACAGGCTATAAATACTACAATACCAGCAAGCATACACTAAAGAATCTCTTGAACGAACCCGATGCTATCAAGGATAACTTTTTGAATTACCTAGATGGTTATTCCAAACGAGTCAAGGATATTATCGAGAATTTGAAATTTAAGGAGCAGGTGGATACCTTGGCAAGTACAGGGCGTCTCTTTACAGTAGTGAAGAAATTCTCGGAACTTGATTTATCACCAAGTTCCATTGATTCTATGCGGATGGGCTATATGTTTGAGGATATTATCCGTCGCTTTTCTGAAAACGAGGAGGCAGGTTCTCACTACACACCACGGGAAGTCATCGCCCTCATGGTCAACCTGCTTTTGATGGAGGCAGATGAAGAGCTTTTTGTAGATAATAAGGAAATTAAGATTTTAGATATGGCAGCAGGTACAGGTGGTATGCTAGCAACTGCCAAAAGCTATATTCAACAGCTCAATCCCAAGGTCAACGTTCGCTTGTTTGGTCAGGAGTATCTAGCTGAAACCTACGGTATTGGCAAGGCGGATATGCTGATTCGTCAGGAAGAGTCGGATTATTTTGTTAAGACGGATACGCTCAAGGATTCAGACCCATTTCACGATAAGAAGATGAACTTTGTCATTGCCAATCCACCCTTTGGTCAGTCTTGGGGAGGTAAGGACGCGGATGACGGAGTAGAGCAGGCGGTCAAGAATGATCAGGCTCTCTTTGAGTCGACAGAAGGCAGGGAAGGTCGTTTCGTCAACACCCCTACCACAGGCGATGCACAGTTGCTCTTCCATCTACATGCTTTGGCGAAGTTGGAGGAAAATGGCAGAGCTGCTATCATTTCAAACGGTTCTCCCCTATTCTCAGGTGGAACGACATCTGGGGAAAGTCAAATCCGCCGTTATATCTTAGAAAATGATTTGTTGGAGGCCATTGTTGCTCTCCCAGGTCAATTTTTCTACAATACTGGAATCGGTATCTATATCTGGCTTTATAATAAGGATAAGAGTCCAGAAAGACAAGGTAAGGTCCAATTTATCGATGCAACCAATGAATTTGTTCCCTTGCGGAAATCACTGGGACAAAAACGCCGTGAACTGTCACAGGACAATATCAAGGATATTCTTAAGTGGTACCATGACTTTGAGGAAAATGACCGTGTGAAAATCTTTGACAGCAAGGAATTTCTCTATAAAGAATACCTGGTCATGCAGCCTTTACAACGTCGTGGAGAAATTACAGAGAAAAGCCTGGAAAGTGTCCAGTCGGTCCAGTTTTTTGCCAAGCTCTTTGATGAGTACAAATACCAAGAATTACTGGAAATGGAGCCACGCACAGCCAAGCAAGATAAGGAACTGCAAAAACTAGAAGAAGGTCGGAAAAAGCAAGAGGAAATCCTCCAAGCCCTCCGTCAAGGTCTGTCGGAATACACCTATCCAAACTTTGAGACCTTTACAGCCACATTGAAAGAACTCTTGTCAGAAGTCAAGCTGACCCCAGCCAATCTCAATGCCCTAGCCCTTGCTATGAGTGAGATGGACAAGACTGCTGAGGTTATCACAACTAAGAAGAAAGACAAGCTGGGTGAGATTGCAGACGGTATCGTCTATGACAAGACTACTAAGGATTCGGAGATAGTCAAGCTATCGGAAGAAGTGAAAGCTTATTTTGAACGGGAAGTCTATCCTCATGTCCCAGATGCTCACTTCTGGTGGGAGGAAAACAAGCTAGGAGCAGAAATCCCCTTTACCCGCTATTTCTATCAATACCAAGCCCCAGAAAAAGCAGAAGACCTGCTCAAACAATTCTATGACCTAGAAGACCAACTACAAGCACTCTTGGAGGACCTCAAACATGACTAGGATGAAAGATAGCGGCATCGAGTGGATTGGAGAAGTGCCGGAGGAGTGGGGGATAACGAAGTTTAAGTATTTTTTAGATACGAATAAAGGGTTAACTATCACCAAAGAGAATCTAATGGGAAATGGGATACCAGTTATTAATTATGGTCAAATCCATTCGAAATATGGCAGGTCAGTAAGTACGGTCAGAGATGAGTTGCCACAAGTTTCGACTAATTATCTAAAATTTAAGCAATCGCTTCTAAATAAAGGCGACTTTGTTTTTGCAGATACATCAGAAGATATTGAAGGTTCTGGAAATTTTTCAACAAGAATTGATGACAATGGAGAACTATTTGCTGGGTATCATACAATTAAAGCCAAACTCAAGAATGCTTTAGAACATGACTTTAGATATTTTATGCACTACTTTGACTCTATGGCATTTAGAAAACAAGTTCAAAATAAGGTAAGTGGAATTAAAGTCTATAGTGTTACACAGTCGATATTGCAAGAAACTTGTTTAATATTACCAAGTTTTATTGAACAACAACAAATCGCTGATTTCCTCGACAAAAAAGTCGCTCAACTTGATAAGGTCAAAAGCCTTCTGGAGGAGCAAATTAAGACTTTGGAAGACTATCGCCAAAGCCTGATTTACGAAACCGTCACAAAAGGACTGGATAAAACCGTTCCCCTAAAAGACTCAGGTGTTGACTGGATAGGACAGATACCAGAGGGGTGGGAGGTGAAGCCGATAAAGTATTTGAGTGAGTTTGTAAATGGTTACGCATTTAATAGCAGTGACTTTACTAGAGAAAATACAGAGGTTAAGGTGATTCGGATTGGTGATTTTACACAAGCGGGCATTGATTTTGCAAGTGCTGTATTTTTGAATAATGTAAATATAGAAAATTTATCTCACTTTAGAATTGGAAAACAACAAATTTTGATTGCAATGAGTGGAGCTACGGTTGGAAAAATTGCTTATGTAGAAAGTAATCCTAAAAATGCGAACTTAATAAATCAGCGAGTAGGAATAATAAAGTCCAATATAGGGAAATATTTATACTATTGGCTATATACAACAAGCTTTACAGAATATATCTTGCTTAATTCCAATGGTTCTGCACAACCAAATATTTCTAGTGGTCAAATAGGTAATTTTTTGTCACCTTTACCAAGTATTGAGGAAGCCAATGAAATTGCTGACTTCCTAGATAAAAAGGCAGAACAAATCAATCAAATGATTGCTATCAAAAAAGAACAAATCGGAAATATCAATAAGCAACGCCAAACACTGATTTATGATTATGTGACCGGGAAAAGGAGAACCCAATGAAAATATTGTATTTTAACATTTTTCTTGAGAAAGATGGACAAAAGACGAATTATAAATTATCAAACTTAATTGATTATATTTTTACTCAATCACCATCAGATAGAACCGTTACTTTGGGTAGTCAGAGACACGTGGTATTACACTCAGTCAGAAATAAACAACACGGTAGAAAAAATGATGGTTCTACTCTTGGAAACCATGAGTATATTCAGGGAAATCGTACAATATGGATAGGTAAATTCCGTTCGGAAAAACCATATGAAGGTAAAATTGGAGAAGATGATATACGAAAAATTGATGGGGATTTATTCCAACCAAACACCTGTCTATATATACCTGATTCGTATTTATTCTTAATGGAATATAATTTTCTTGGTCCAAATAAAGGACAGGTTGAAGAATATCTGACAAGTTTTATAAAGAGTAATGTCCCGAACTCAAGTTTCAAAGTAAAACTAGTCCCTATTTCGAAAGATAGTATTCGCGACTTGCTGATAGCTTCAGATAGCATAAAAGAGTTAAGAATAACAATAAAAAATGATGGATTTCAATTATCACATCTATTTCCAAATATTGATCAGAATCAGAAGAGTTTGTTAGAGAAATTATTTGGGGGAATGGTGGAAGTTTCAAATGAATTAGACATTAACACTACGACTATACTTTTGAAAAAGAGTAGATATAAAAGAGAAATGAATGTTCAAAAAATTGACAGTATTTTGAAACTTCTTAATGCAAATGATAAAAACTTGATTTCAGCAAAAATAAAATTTGAAAATCCAATCACTCATGTTGTTGAGGAATTGGATTTAAAACATGATGGGTATCTGACATCTGAGAAAACAGTTAGAAATTTGACAACTTTTGAGAGTCTCGCTAATTCATTAACTGAGCACTATTATGATGAAATGAATAGACATACGGATGATAAATTCCATGAATATGGAAATTTATTACCAATAAATTTATCAGAAATAACTATTTCGAAACCATGAACGATAAAAGAGGAGAGGGAAAATGACTAAAATTCTAAAGTTTATAGAAAAATATTTTTTCTGGATTTTTGTAGTATTGGCTCTCCTATTCTTTTCCATAACTTATTTCTTTTTTAGACAGTTGTTTGATAAAGTGTTGTGCTGGATAATAGAAATAACTTATTCGAATGACAGTAATCTGATTACTATATCAACAGTGTTTATAGGTATATATTTTACCTTATACACTTATCTACTATCAATAGATTCAAATTCTATTCTAGCTAAAATTGAATTGAGGGAGTTCAAAAAGTTAGCTCGTATGATAAATGTTGGTTTCATCTCTAGTTTGGCTGTCGTATTGTGTTCGTTTTTAAAGACCAATCAGATTTGGTATTACCTAACGATAAGCGTACTGGCGTTTTTATTACTCATTTCTGCTATCGAAATCGCTATATACTACACTTTGATTTTCAAAAGGGATTTGGATAGCAAATTCATTGAGTTACAAACACAAGATCTAGCATCTAGGAAAGATGACGAATTAAAGAAGGAATTAAGAAATTTCTTGGAACGAAATAAGTAAACCTCTATCCTTCCGAAAATCTGCTAAACATCCTTCCGTTTGTCGTCTATCCTTCCGAACTGTGCTATAATAGTATTAGGAACAAGACTGTTTTGGTTAGAAGGAGAGATGTCCTATGTATATGTCTGTCAAGCAGGCGGCGGAGCTCTGGGGGATTTCAGACCGCCGTGTTCGTGACTTGTGTAGTCAGGGAAAGGTGGAAGGTGCTATCCGTGAGGGGCATTTATGGAAGATTCCCCAAGATACTCCAAAGCCAGTTGATGGTCGTTATAAAAGGGTGGAAAGCCTCCTGCCCTTGATTGATGAAAAGATGGCAAGGTTAGCGACGCTTCGTCCTTTGACCAGAGGTGAGGTTGAGCGGCTCAATGAAGAATTTACAGTGGAGTTCACTTATAATTCCAATGCCATTGAGGGCAATACCCTGACCCTGCGTGAAACGGACATGGTTTTGCGTGGGTTGACTATTGACCAGAAACCCTTGAAGGATCACCTTGAGGCTATTGGTCATAAGGAAGCTTTTGAATATGTACAGACCTTGGTGGCAGAAGACACTCCCTTGACGGAGCAGGTTGTAAAGGATATTCACTATCTGGTTTTGTCCGATAAGAAGGACGATAGGGGTGTCTATCGAAAGGTGCCTGTTCGTATCATGGGGGCTACCAATGAACCTGCCCAGCCCTTTATGATCCGTCCCTTGATGGAGCAGTGGCTGGCGGACTATGCTCAAAGTCAGGAAAACATCGTGACCAAGATGGCTCGTTTTCACATTGCCTTTGAGAGTATTCATCCCTTTATTGATGGAAATGGTCGTACTGGTCGGCTCTTGATCAACTTGGAGCTGATGAAGGCTGGCTATCCTCCCATTGATATTAAATTTTCAGACCGATTAGCCTATTATCAGGCCTTTGATGACTTCCATGCTAATGGAAGCCTGTCAGCAATGGAAGATTTGTTTGCCCGCTATTTGAATGAGAGATTGGATATGTATTTGTCTATCCTCTCCCTCGATGATGTAGAGTAAGTACAAGGAAGAATAAGGAATACCTATGGCTCATTTTGACCTTACAGAACGTTATGATTTTCAGCAGTGGATTATCACGGATTTAGAAACAGAAAATGGTTTTATTCACAGACCGCAGAGCAAGTATAATCAACGCTTGGCAATGGATACAGACATCTTGTGGGAGTTTCTGCGAGCAACCCAAGAAGACGAGATGGATTATCTCTTGAAGAAGTTGGACAAAGAGGTTATTCTCAACTTGATTAACCAAGAAATTATCAAGGGAGGTCTTCTCTTCGCCTTGAAGTCAGGGGTTTACATTGAAAATAAACAATTGAAACTGGTCTATCCCAAGCCTGCCACTTCCTTTAATGCCGAGGCAGTTAAGCGGTATGAGCAAAATCGTTTTACGGTCATGGAAGAGGTGGTCTACAAAGACAAGGATCGCATTGACTTGGTTATCTTTCTGAACGGCCTAGCTATTTTTGCGATTGAGTTGAAGCTTAATTCCAGCGGTCAATCGGTAGATGATGCCGTTCGTCAGTTAAAAAAGCGAGATAGCAAGAATCGCTTGTTTAAGTTTAATGCAGGCGTTTTGGCTTCTTTCGCAGTAGATACCTTGGAAGTCTACATGACAACTGAAATCAAAGGGCAAGATACTTATTTCCTTCCCTTCAATATGGGGAAAGGTGAGGGAGTTGACCAGGGAGCTGGAAATCCGCACAATGAATCTGGTCCAGACACAGCCTATTTTTGGAAGGAAGTGCTGACCAAGGATAGTATTCTTCAGTTGATTGAACGCTTTATCTTTTTGAAGGTTGATCGGGATAAAAAAGGCAAGAAAACGCTGATTTTCCCTCGTTACCAGCAAAGACGGGCTGTAAACCGTGTCCTAGAGGATATGAAGGTCAATCACACCGATAGCAATTATCTGATTCAACACTCGGCAGGGTCAGGTAAGACTAATACGATTGCTTGGTTGGCCCATAGTTTAGTCAGTCTGCATGACCAAGAGGACCGAAATGTTGTGGACACGGTCTTGATTGTAACAGATAGGATTGTTGTGGACAGACAACTACAGGATGCCGTTCAGGCTATCCAGCATCAGCCTGGGGTTATCAAGGTAATGGGCGAAAAGGCGACTTCTAGTGACTTGGCGGATGCCTTGGCTGGAAATACCAAGATTATCGCAACAACCATTCATAAATTCGCCCAAATCAATAAGTCAGATTGGATGACAGCTGGTCCAACGGCCAAGAAAAGATTTGCCATTCTGATTGATGAAGCCCACAGTTCGACGACGGGCTCCTATATGAGTGCTGTCAGTCAAGTTTTGACGGAAACAGATACGGAAAACGGGACGATTGAAGAGGTACAGGAAGTTTCAGTGGCGGATGCCATCGAACAAGAAATCGCTCGGACAGGAAAGCAAGACAATATTTCGATCATCGCTTTTACAGCTACGCCTAAAGCCACAACCCTTCAGTTATTTGGAAAAACTCTACCAGATGGTTCAAAAGGTCCTTTTGATGTCTATTCTATGAAACAAGCTATCCAGGAAGGCTTTATTCTGGACGTCTTGAATAATTATACTACTTACAAGACTTATTATAAATTGAACAAGGCTGTTGAGGAGGATCCTCAGTTTAAAACAGGGCTTGCGAAGAGAAAGATTGCCAAGTTTATCGAGTTATCGGATGAAAATATTGACCAGAAAGTTGAAATCATCATGGACCATTTTATCAGTCATGACATTATGGCTGAGTTGGGCGGTCAAGGTAAAGCTATGATTGTTACATCGGGTCGTGAAGCAGCAGTCAAGTATCAAAAGTCCTTTAAACGTTATTTCAAAGAGCATCATATCACCAGTATTGGGGCTTTAGTTGCTTTTTCAGGTAAGGTGAGTATGGATGATCAGGATTATACTGAGGCTCTGATGAACGGAATTGCGGAAGAAAAGCTTAAAGAGAGATTTGATACAGATGATTATCAGGTCTTGATCGTGGCCAATAAATACCAAACAGGTTTTGACCAACCGAAATTGGTGGCTATGTATGTAGATAAAAAGTTGCGAGATGTAGCAGCTGTACAAACTCTATCTCGCCTCAATCGTATTGTGGGAGGTTACAATAAGAAAACCTTTGTATTGGACTTTAAAAATACCTATGAGGATATAAACAAGGCTTTCTCTCCTTACTATAAGGAAACGATTTTGGCAGAAACCATTACGCCAAGTGATGTATTTGACTTGGTACGTAAGATAGACGAATATGGTATTCTTGACAGTGATGTTATCCATGAGTTTAATCAATTCCTTTATCAAGAGAAACGTTCTAGTCGGGATAAGCAGAAGATGACAGCGTTGTTGAATAAAGGTTGCAGTCGTGTTCGGGAGTTTGATGCGAAGGAGCAGTTGGAAATCAAAAAAGTTTTCCGAGGTTTTCTTCGAATGTATACTTTCTTGATTCAAGCTACTGCCTATCAAAATGAGGTTCTGCATGAGCGTTATAATTATCTACAAGAATTGGTTAAGATGATTGATGTTCGGCTTGGTGGGACGGATTTTTCCATTGCGGATAAGATTGTGGTTGACTACATGAAGCACAAGCAAACAGGTGTCCATACAGTAGCTGACTTGGAAGGGGAATATACTCTTTCGCTTAATAAACCTAAAGTCGGACCTATTGATGAAGATCAAGAAAAACGTCTTTCGGAGATTATTGATGAAATCAATGAGCAACTTGATTTGACCATTGATCCTCAAATCGGTGTTAGTGGAGCTGTTTCTATTCGTGAACTCATGAAGAAAAATGAAAAACTCAAGCAGTCTGCTAAGGTAAATTCTCGTGAAGATTTCGAGTTTTCTTTTGAGGATGAGATTGACAATGCTTTGACCGAGGGCTATATGCAAAATCAAGATTTCTTTGGAGTTCTGCTTAATAACGATGATTTTAAAAAGAGAATTGCCAAGCTTTTTATAGACGATGTTTATAGAAGTTTGAAGGATGATGAATAGGAATCCCTGTTTTGCAGGGATTTTTTGCGTGGGCTACGACTGCTATCCTTCCGAAAATCTGCTGTGCATCCTTCCGAAGATTTACTATCCTTCCGCAACACTCATAAGATTTTTCGACATAGTAAAAGGACCTGCATGTGCAAGTCCTTTTGTGTTTGTTTGATTAAGCTTGGCTTGAAACTTCTGCAGCGTGGTCATCCATTGAAAGAACTTCGTGGAAGACACGTTGAGTCAATTCAGTTTTTTGCTCTTTAGTGAGGTATTTAGTGTTTACGCAGTATCCAGAGATACGAACGATAACATCTTCACCTGCCATAATCTTGTCGTACACATCGTTCAAGTCCATAACGTTCAAGTTGACGTGCTGACCACCTTGTTCGAAGTATCCGTCAAGGATTGTCACCAAGTTGTTCACTTGCTCATCGAATGTTTTACCAAGAGCTTTTGGTGAAACTTGAGTTGTCAATGAGATACCGTCGTTGGCATGTTTGAAGTTGAGTTTAGAAAGAGTGTTCAAGTTTTGCAACCAACCACCACGAGATTTAGAAGTTGGGTTGGCACCTGGTGGGAAGAATTCCACTTTAGAAGTATTAACAGAACCATCTTCGTTGAGGAATACACCGCGGTGAACTGGTGAGTTAGCTGTTTGTTTAGAGTAAGCAACGTTTGAAGTGATTGTCAAGATAGACACAGTTGCTTCAGCATTCTTGTACAATTTGTGTTTGTTCAAACGAGTGAAGAATGCTTCCATGAGCCATTTCGCGATGTCATCTACACGGTCGTCATCCTCACCATAACGTGGGAAGTCGCCAGTTACTTCGTAATCATAGATGAAGCCGTCTTCGTCACGGATCGGTTTCACTTGTGCGTACTTGATAGCTGACAAGGAATCTACAGTGTTTGCAAATCCACAGATACCGAAGCCCATGTTAGCACGAAGGTGAGTTGGCAAGAAGGCCATTTGAACTGCTTCATAGTTGTACTTGTCAGTCATGTAGTGGATGATGTTCATCGCGTCTACATATGTATCAGTCAACCAGTCGAGGGCTTTTTCAAAGTTGGCAATAACTTGATCGTAGTCAAAGATTTCAGAAGTATTTGGTTCAACACCATCGAACACTTTGTAATCTTTGTGAACATCGTCGTAGCCGTTGTTCCAGCTTGAAAGAAGAGCTTTAAGAACGTTAACACGAGCACCGAAGTACTGAATGTTGTGGCGTTGGTCTTCGCTTTCTGGATCAAGTGGAGATACACAGCAAGAGATACATGACATTTCGCCATAACCATCTTTCGCCATTGTTGTCACACCTTCGTATTGGATAGAAGAGTGTTTGTGGCTCATTGCCATACAGTAGCGACGGAATGAATATGGAAGTTGGTCTGACCAAAGAACTGTCAAGTTTGGTTCTGGAGAGTTACCGATGTTGTCAAGTGTGTTCAAGAAACGGTAGTCCATCTTAGTAACACGGTGACGACCATCGTTACCCATACCTGCCATAGATGTTGTCAAGAATGTTGGGTCACCAGAGTAGATTTCGTCGAAGGCTTTTGTACGAGCGAATTTCACTGTACGAAGTTTCAATACGAAGTCATCGACAAATTCTTGGATTTCAGATTCAGTAAATGTACCACGAGCCAAGTCACGTTCTGCATAGATGTCAAGAACAATCGGCACACGACCAAGAGAAGTTGCGGCACCGTTGATAACACGGCAGACTGCCATGAAGGCAATGTTTGTCCATTGGATCGCTTCTTTCGTGTTCATCGCAGGTTTGCGTACATCAACACCGTAGTGATCACCTAAGCGTACAACTTGTTGCAATGCTTGGTATTGAAGGTTGATTTCTTCGCGAAGACGGATTGATTCTTCATCGATTTCAGTAATCGCATTCCAGTCAGCTACTTTTTCTTCCATCAAGTAGTCTGCACCGTAAAGTGCCAAACGAGCGTACATACCGATGATACGACCACGTGAGTATGCATCTGGAAGACCAGAAACGTGGTGTGAGTGGCGAGCACGACGGATGTCAGCGGTGTAGGCACGGAAGATACCATCGTTTACAGTTGTTGCGTGTTTTGTGTAGATTTCATGAAGGAGTGGGTCTGGAGTATAGCCGTTTTCGATAAGAGTGGTTTCAGCCATACGAATACCACCACGTGGCATGAAATTGAGTTTGAAGAGCTCATCGTTTTGGATACCGAAGATGAGTTCGTTCTCTTTATCGATGAAACCTGCTGGAATATCAGCTATAGAAGTAGCACGATCTACGTCCATTGGGAAGCGAGTGTCTTCGTAGCCAGCTTTTGTTTCTTCGATGATTTTTTTGATATGAAGTGAACGCTCAGTAGGACCCGCAAGGAAGCTTTCATCTCCATCATATGGAGTGTAGTTAGCTTGAACGAAACGTGTTACGCTAGCTTTATCTTGCCAGTCTGTACCTTTAAAGCCTTCCCAGGCTTGGGCGAAAATGTCTTCAGTTACATTTTTTGTTTTAACTTTTGTTGACATGAGGGTTCTCCTTTTATGCTTTTGGGTATCGACTTGGTATCGATACCAACATGTCATTATTATACCATTTGAAAACACTTTCTACAAGACAAAAATACTTGAAAATAAATGAAAAACCTTTCAAGGAATATGAAAAAAATTGAAAGGTAGAGTTGGTATTTTCAAAATAAATTTCTGCTTGTATTTGTAATAAGGTGATAAGCTGTCGTTTATTGTGTTGGTAAGATGGCTGGTTCAACGAATCTAAAGGCTGAAACTTCCTAAGAAATGCGGTATAATATAGCGAGTTAAACTTGTAAACAGGAAGAGGCAGTCATGTTAATTTTTCCCTTAATCAATGATTTATCTAGAAAAATTATTCATGTAGATATGGATGCTTTTTTTGCTGCCATTGAGGTCAGGGATAATCCTGCTTTGAAGGGCAAACCTGTTATCATTGGGGCTGACCCAAGACTATCTGGCGGTAGAGGAGTGGTGTCTACCTGTAATTATGAGGCGCGTGCCTTTGGGATTCACTCGGCTATGTCCTCAAAAGAGGCCTATGAGCGTTGTCCTCAGGCGATTTTCATTTCTGGCAATTATGAAAAATATCAGGAAGTTGGGCGACAGGTCAGGGAGATTTTTCATCGTTATACTGATTTGGTGGAGCCTATGTCTATCGATGAGGCCTATCTGGATGTGACAGAAAATAAGCTTGGAATTGGCTCAGCGGTCAAAATCGCTAAACTCATTCAATACGACATCTGGAATGAACTCCATTTGACAGCTTCCGCAGGTGTTTCCTATAATAAATTTTTGGCAAAAATTGCCTCTGATATGGAAAAACCGCACGGTTTGACCTTGATTCTACCTGAAGATGCTGTTGATATTCTCGCCTCCCTGCCTGTTGAAAAATTTCACGGTGTGGGGAAGAAGACGGTGGAACGCCTGCATGAGATGGGGGTCTACACGGGGCAAGATTTGCTAGATGTACCAGAAATGGTTTTGATAGATAGATTTGGGCGTTTTGGCTTCGACCTTTATCGGAAAGCGAGGGGGATTTCTAATTCGCCCGTTAAAGTGGACCGTGTTCGTAAGTCAATTGGAAAGGAAAGAACCTACCGCAAGCTCCTTTATCGAGATGAAGATGTCTTGAAGGAGCTAGTCAGCCTCTGTCAACGAGTGGCAGCTAGTTTAGAAAGAAATGAGAAAAAAGGACGAACCATTGTTCTGAAAATCCGCTATGGAGATTTTTCAACCCTGACTAAGCGACATAGTTTGGAAGAACCGACCAATCAAGCTCAAGTAATAGAGAAAGAAATCCGTCAGCTTTTTGAAGAAGTTGGACGGGCTGAGAAAGGTGTTCGCTTGCTAGGAGTGACCGTTACCAATTTTATGGAAGGAGAAAGTAGAATTGCAAATTTCGAGTAGATTTACCATTGCTAGTCATATCTTGGTCTTGCTAGCCTTGGAGGGAGAAAAGGAAAAACAGACCAGTACTAGCATTGCAGGCAGTGTAGGTGTCAATCCAGTCATCATCCGCAATATTCTGTCCCAGTTGAAAGAGGCTGGTTTGGTTCAGGTGGCGCGTGGTGTAGGTGGCGCACGCTTGGCCCAAGCTCCAGATAAAATTACCCTCCTTCAAGTCTATCAGGCTGTAGAGTTATTTGGAGAAAAGGGGAAACTTTTTGGCTTTCATGAGCAACCGAATCCTTCCTGCCAAGTAGGTCGCAATATTCACCCTCTGCTAGATAACCGTTTGGAAAATGCCCAGTCGGCTCTGGAAAGAGAGTTGGGACAAACAACCATTGCTGATTTATTGGCAGAATTATAGATATTCAATCATCCTCGTGATGATTTTTTTAAACTTTGAGTTGTAACTCTTGACATTACAACGAACATGGTATAAACTAAGCATTGTAAACAAAAACATTACAAGGAAACAAGTGAGGTAAACAATATGAAAATCGCCATTATCGCAGCAAACGGTCAAGCAGGTCAAGCCATCGCCAAAGAAGCAGTAGAACGTGGCCATCAGGTGACGGCCATTGTCCGCTCTGAAAACAAGAGCGTAGCCCAAGAAGTAATCCAGAAGGATGCTTTTGCTCTTACCAAAGAAGATTTGGCAGGCTTTGATGTAGTAGTCAATGCTTTTGGTGCTTGGACACCAGAAACCTTGCCGGATCACGCTCGTCTTGCTGAGCATCTAGCGACCATCCTTGCTGGTAGTCCAACTCGTCTTTTAGTAGTTGGTGGTGCAGGCAGTCTTTATTTAGACGAGAGCCAGACAGCTATGCTGAAAGATACACCAGATTTCCCTGCGGACTACCTGCCAATCGCTGAGGCTATGGGTGCTGGTCTAGACCTCTATCGTCAGGCGACAGCAGTTAACTGGACCTATATCAGCCCTGCAGCCGATTTTGATGCAGAAGGACAAAAAGCAGGTGCCTACACTTTGGCTGGCGAGGTTTTCCAAGTCAATGCCCAAGGTGAAAGCTATATTAGTTATGCCGACTATGCTGTGGCTTTGGTTGACATTGCGGAAAAAGGTGGCTACCAGCAAGAACGAATTTCGGTTTTTGCATCATAAAATAGTAGAAAAGATAGTTCCCATCGTGGAATTATCTTTTTTATTTTTTTTGGTTTATATAGTATAATAATATGTACAAAAGAAAAAAGGAGTTCCCTATGATTCACTTAATTTGTCCCAATCCAGCCCTAGATCGCACGCTTCTTGTGGAAAAGATTGAAAAGAACATTCCCCTCCGTCCGTCGGAAGTCAGGGATTATCCTGGTGGAAAGAGTTTCAATGTAGCCTATGCACTTCGAGAAAATGGAGTGACAGACTACACTATCCATACCATTTTAGGTGGGCAGATTGGTCGCTACATTCAGGACCTCAATGTCCAAAAGGGAAATCAATTGCAGGTCGTTGAAAATAATCAGAACACAAGAACCTGCAATATTTATGTAGAAACCAGCACAGGCGATGTAGTGCTATTTTATGAAAAAGGCTTTGAACTGACAGAGGACCTGCTTGACCAATTTACCCAGCAGATAGAAAATAGCCTAGAGGCTGGCGACATATTAGTCTTTTCAGGCAGTCTGATGAAGGGCATGCCGGATGATTACATTCAGCGGTTTATTGAAAAATACCCAGAGGTACTAACCATAGTTGATACCAGTGGACCAGCTTTACGTGCGGCTTATCAAGCTAGACCGGCCCTTATCAAAATCAATAATGAAGAGCTGAAAGATATTTATCCAGATCTGGATGAAGAAAGTCCAGCGGACATTTTGCGGATACTAAAAGAAGTAACGCCGCATGAGAATATCATTATTACCATGGGAGGCAAGGGGAGTCTAGCTAAGATTGGTCAGCGCTTCTTCCGTATCCAGTCGCCTAAGAAGGAAACGCGCAATCCCATTGCGGCAGGAGATTTCTACCTAGGCTTGCTAGTTAAGGGTATCAGCCAAGGACAAGAACCTGAGATTTTCTTGAAAGAGGCGACAGCCAATTGTTTGAATTATTTTCCAGAGGTTGAAGCAGAGCAGTTTGCAGAGATTGTAGATACAATAGTACTAGAGGAATTGTAGTATTGTATCCCTTTACTCATCGTGCTATAATGGCAAGGAGAAACAAGGTGAGATGGGGGATAGTAGTGGAACAGTTGACGGTTCTTTACCAAAATTTAAAACGGCGATATGGTGAATTTCACTGGTGGAATGATGAAAATCCCATAAAGGATTTGGTATCAATGATTCTTATTCAGCAAACAACGGAAGCAAATGCCAAGCGTGCTTTAGAACAGTTGGAGGGACGGTTGACAATTCATTCGCTTTTAGAGATGCCTGTGGAGGATTTACAAGAATACATTCGTCCAGCAGGATTCTTCAAGCAAAAATCACTCTACATTCGGTCAGTGGTTGAGTGGGCCAATCAGTTCGATGGAGATTTTTCTCGCCTAGACCGTGTTGAGACAGCAGTACTCCGAAAAGAGCTGCTGAGCTTGAAGGGGGTTGGCAATGAAACTGCGGATGTTATTTTGCTCTATTTGTGTCGAAGAAGTGTTTTTGTGGCGGATCAATATGCTCTTCGACTATTTAATCGATTAGGACTTAGCCAGTCGCAGGATTACGTGAGTTTGAGACAGGAATTTACAGAGCAGATAAAAGATTGGTCGGTAAAAGACGCTCAGGAGCTTCATGCACTGATTGATGAGCATGGCAAGCAGTTCAGATTAACAAAGGGGCAGCTTGATGAATCATGGTTGATGATATAGTCATACTCTTCGAAAATCAATTAGTGTATTTTTTATTACTACGAAGGGCGAGGAAGCCTCATTTCCTTATTTCCGAGTTTAAACACTCCACTGGACAGTTGAAGTAGCCAGCATATCGTTGCCTTGTACTAAAAGTAAACGAAACGACTGATATGTAAAGCCCTTTGTCAAGTAAAAACAATCGAACTGATTAAAAAATGAAAAGTATCTAGAAA
>NZ_ASCA01000015.1 GCF_002760245.1 Streptococcus suis YS161
CCCTTTTATTTTTAGTGTAACATAAAAACTAACCCACCACAAAATGTGATAGGTTAGTTAACTTAATGACATTGAGCTGACTACTCCCCTAGTTTTGATGCTTCCAAAATTTCAAGCAAGGTTTCTGTCTTTGCATTCTTGGCATACTCGATGCCCGCTGCATCCAATTGGGCCTTGATATCGTCGCGGGACAACTCCAGCGGGAGCTGTTCCTGATTAGGGTCCTGCTGCACTTCCTTTGCCGGAAGTTCCACTAATTCGCGAATAAGCGGTACACCTTTGGCATTGTTCGAACTTGCAAGTGCGGCGACACGCTCTGGAGTTGGCTCATATCCATCACGAGGATAGACCGCGTTTACTGGATATGTAACACGGTCATCGTCCCCATCAATGAATTGCTCAATCACAACATATTTAGTCATACGCTCACCTTCCTTAGACTACCTCTGACCCTTGACGAAAGCTGAATGAAATCAACTGACGAGGGTCAATGATTTCCAAACCATAAACAAGTAAGCCTTTGACAGCGTCGGAGAAGTTCTTCTCTGGACGGTACGCTTCTGTTTCAATGATTTGTTGAGCAAATGCAATGCCACCCTCTGTACCAGCGATTGTTGTAAATACAGTCGCATCTGTATCTTTTTTGGTTACCACGTTGTTAGATACCAGAAGTTGCAAGTTAGCAACCGTACCACCTTCGACGATACCATTTTGAAGCACATTAAAGTTATCTACAAAACGGACATCTTTACGAAGCATACCGATATACCAAGCAGGAAGTACGACTTTTCGACCAACACGAGGAAGGTTTGCTTCGGTCATGGCAGTATCAAGGTCAACCAAGATATCGTAAGCATTCTTGACAGTGATAGCGATTGAGCCAGCTTTAGACTGCTCACCTTTTTTGTTTTTGATTTTTTCGCTTGTCGCAAGCGATGCGATTTTAGTATCAACATGATCTGCTAGAGCGTAACCAGCACGTTCCATTGACTTATCAAGCAAATTGATGTTAGCTTGGGCTTTTGCCACATCTTTGACCTGGAAGTTAAAATACTTAGCCTGGTCAATATTGAGTGTCACTTGAGCACTTCCAAGCTCCTCTGGGCTGTCGATGTCTGATCCATCATAGTCCTTGACCGTGATTTCCCCAATTGAGTTAATTTTGACAGTGTCGCCAAAAGATTTAATTTCCCCCTCGTACTCAGTCGTTGCCATTTGCTTAAAGACAAGGTTTTTGTCCAGAGATGCCAACAGTCGAGCACTCCAAAGAGTAGGGATAAAGTGTTTGAATGTATCTGTTCCAATTGCCATTAGTTATTTCCTCCATTTTCTAATGATGATTTGATTGCGTCCCAGTTCGCGTTGATTTCGCTTGGGCTCATTTTTGCAATAGTATCGCGGTTATAAAGTTTGGTTGATTTTCCAGACGGAATATCCGCCCCACCCAAATGTTTAAAACCATCACTAAGCTGTTCTGACTCTGTAGACTGGAAGAATGTCGGGTGGTTGGTCTGTAAGTCCTTGATTTTACTATCAAGGTCCTTGATACTGCCGTCCTCTGCCAATTCCACATCGCCAAGCTTGTACATGAGATAGTCCACGTCGGTCGCTTTAGCGTTGACCAGAGCATCCTTGATGGTCTGCTTCTTGGTTGTTTCTTTCGCGTCAGCTTCCAGTTGAGATACCTTCTCTTTGTACGTTTTGAGTTCATTCTGCAGTTGCTCATTGTTCTTGTTCGATTTCTTCAAGGTGTCAAGCGTGCTGTTAGCTGCTTTGAGCTTTTCAGCCTGCTCGTTGTAGACATCTTTCGGGACAGCGTGCTTAGGAAACTCTTCTTTGACTGCGTTCATGACCGCATCAATGTCTGTTTTACCCTCTGCAGTATGTTTCTCAATAAGTTCTTTCAACCAATCCATTATTGGTTACCTCCATAGATTTTTTATGCTGGCTCTCCCAGCAGGGAGTGTCTGCGATATGCCACGCAGACCTGGCCTGCCTAGTTTTCCGTCATGCGACAGGACACAAAGAAAACTGGTCAGTTTCGACCAGTTTTGAGTATTTTAGAGTAATTTCGAGTAGTCTTTCCTACAAGTCAAGATGAGCGACCACCTCCTAGCGTTTCCAAAATGGTTTCTTGGCATTACCATTAGCCACTTGCTTCTCGATTTTGTCAAATCTTGAATTAGTAGCCTGAGCATTGCGTTCGACAATCTTTTCTAGCTCGACAACGCGGTTATATAACCGACTCTGACCATTGACTATAATGTCTATCATGGTAGAAAAAGCCGATAGCCGTTGTTCCAAGACTTGAATTGGCCGATATTTCTTTTTTATTCGCTTATTCATAGCGTTCTCCTTTCTATTTTTTGCAACAAAAAAGCACTTAGATTTCTCTAGGTGCTTAATAGTCCCCAAATGTTGAGCGAGTGCGATTGTATTCTTCACGCCATTTCAAATACTCATCCCTCGCCTCAATAGCTTCCTGAGGAGCATCTGGTACTAATTCCATGGTACCGTACTGATAGGGCACCAAAAAATCACGAAACTTTTGTTTTAATTTGGTTCCCGGTGTAATCACCATTTCCATATTACCAGTTCTCCTTCTCTAAAAATTTAATTATTGACTTACCTTTACTGTTGTTGCTCAACAAATCTAACGTATTTGCCTCTGAAATAATTTCATTTGTTGAAAACAATCTACCAATATGCTCATCCAAATGTTCTTGGGCATATCCACTTACATCTTCACCGATATTATACCTCTTTGACCTCAAAAACTCAATCAATTTCTCGTTAAATCTTTGCTTCGATTCTGCGTAGGTAATATCGTTCGCTTTTGCGTGATGTTCAATGTGCATATAGTGTTTATAATGCCCTAATTCATGGACCAAAGGTCCTCTAGGATCATTATCAACTGCAAAGAATTTTCCAATATTCCCATCATTGAGCCATTTCTGATTGGCAGCCTGTAACTTCTTCACGATAGCTTTTTCATTAAATTTTGTCGCATTCAGAAAAACTGTGTTGGTCTCTGGATCATACGCTCCAAAATTATTCTTCTTACCGATATCTTTGGCGCTGTCATAAAGTACGAATCTGGGAGAAGGACTACCTTCTGGTACTCTTAACCTACTCATGACATCATCAATTTGACGTTCATAGTACGAGAAAGACTTGCGTGCAGACCCCAAACTGTCAGATACATAGAGGTCATGTTTCGAATTAAGCACCTTTCGCCCTCGGAATGCTACCTCATCGCCGTGGATAAGTTCTGCTTTCCCTTTCTGAGGGCTAACTAACTTATCTGATTTTAAGTAATCAGTGTCAGAACCAACTGTAAATTGGCGTCGGTCAATAGCTTTCTCCCACTCCCGATAATTCCGATACTCGACAATCTCGCCAGTCTCATTGTCACGCCTCAAAAGTGGTGTGTCATCGTCTTTTAGCCGTGATATAGTCCGACATCTGCAGTTGACATCCTCGCTGGCAAAGCCAAACATATGCGGTTGTTTAGTCCGTAGTCCGTTAATCTCAAAATAGCCGTCCTTGTCAGCCTGGGTACCGTCCAGCTCTGCGTGGTTATGCCTTGTGCGACCGTCCAGAGTTGCTACCCAGACCTTGTCGAACTCGATGCCAAGCTCTTTGGCTTCAGCCTGGGCTTTTTCCCTAGCTACAGCCTGCACCCGTCCTGCTTCGGTCCGAGTAATCATCATGGCACGACGATAGGAGCTATACCCCTGTTCTGCTAACCTAGCAGAGGCCTGAGCATAGCTCGCACCGTGCAGAAAGATGCGGTTTAGGTCGTCCTTGATGTTATTACGCAACCTCTCCACAACACCGTCATCCAAGCGTTCAGATAGCTTAAAGTTTGCCACAGGCGTTTCAATGATGGTCCTTAACTCTTCTTCCTTGAGCATAGCGAAGCTAATTCCACCGTGTCCGCTCTCAAACTCATAAAAGAGCTCGTTATAGGCAATTTTCCCTGTGTCGATTAAATGACCTGTAATTTCGCTTCTAAGCCCTTTCTTCAACTTATCGGCTGATTGGTCTAACTGCTCCAAAAGTGTACTCATTTGGCTCAATTTGAGCTTCTGGGAAGATGTTAGGGTGTCTAGTCGCTGATAATCGACCAACAAGGATTCCTTCAGGTCCTTTATCGTGTCAATATAGAGGTCATAGAGCCGTCTGTCCGTCGCCTTGTCCGCTTTCTGCAGCAGGCTCTCTATTTCCTGCTGGAACTTGTTCAGCTCCGTCATCTGTCACCTCCGTTGCTTGATTAAAATCAGCTTGATACCCTTGCTCTTCCAGAGCTTTCTCGACCTCGTCCGGATCAACTTCCAAGATACCTGCCAGCAACTCCAAAACAGTACGGTCATCAAGTCGAGGTGCTGCTGTCATGATGTTATTAATCAATACCTGGTTGGTTTCGGCTTCCGTCTTAGCAATTGCAGCATTATCTGTCTCATTAGCCATGACATCTCTACTAATTGTGATTTCAAGGTCGCTGACATCATAAGCTTTACCATGCAATTCGTTGATATTTTCCACAATCAGCCGCAACATCTCTTTGATAACTGCACGCAAACGGACCTCAATCTTGTTGCATTTTAGGTCGAGTAGGCTGTACCGTGATTTGATAACCACATTTGTGATGTTCCCGTCGCCTGTCTGCGAGCTGTCAAAGCCCATGCCAAACTTGTAGATAGCTTCCTTGTCAATCTCAAGCTTAGCCTTACGAGCCTCAACAGGGATATTAGTTGTGATGACATCGATACCGCCATTTTCACCAACACCGACTGTTTTTTTGGTCTTGAGGTTGGTGACTAAGGTAGACAGGTTGTCGCCCTCATAACCTCGAACAGCATAAATTGGATGATCAAAATCAATCAGGTTATTCGACAAGGCACAGGCCATCATGTCGTAATCATCAATAATGTCCTTGATAGGTTGCAGGTCATTGGTCTTGCTACGATTGTTGTATAAGCAAATATACGGCACCCGACCGTAGCCCTTACCGAACTTGTCCTCTCCCTTTTGAGCTAGCATGTGAGGCTTAGGATTGAATTCGCTCGAAGTGTCCAATTTGACTGCTTGACCATCCTCCTGAACAAAGTAAAAGACCTCTTCCTTGGTCCATAACTGGATTTTGGTCACGGTCTTCTGCTTATTATCCTTGACAATCTTGTCGTCATAGTAATAAATAATCTGGTCGATGTTGTAAAACTCGTCATAGATTGGGATGATTTTGAGAGCATCAGCAGTCTTAAACTGCAAGTGGCCATCTGCATCCTTTCTCCAAAAAACATATTCATAAGCTTTTTGGCTTGCTCCCTCAACCAATTCCTGCAACATCAACTGGAAGTCTTCGTCAATGTATTCATCCAGATATTCCTGTAGACCTGCCTGCTCTGTCGCAATTTCAATCGGATTAGACAACAAATACTGCACTTTCTGGTCTACTAGCTCTGTAAAATACTGATGGGCAATCCGTGTGTTGCTTCGGTTCTTCTCTTCGACGAGCTCGCCTTCATTGTTAAAATAAAAAAGCCGATAATTCGCAATATCGTGCTTGCCCTCGTAGTAGTCAATACCCGTCTGCATCTCTTGCTTGAGCTTGCTTCCGCGGTCATCTGTAACTAGTCTTTTGATTTCGGCAGTCAGTGCCGAGATATTGTCTGTTTGTAACATTGTTCCTCCTAAACGAGCCAGCCTGTGCTCTCTGCACACTGCAGACCGTATCTTAGTGCATCCATAAGGTGATTGTTCTTATCCTCTGGCTTATTCAACCACTTACTTTCTTTGTCCTGCTGGTAGCAGTACGAGTAAAATTCGTCCATGATATGCGTGCAACTAGGATGCACTACAATCTTGTACCCCTGCAACTTAGATACGCCTGCCATGATACTGTCTTTGCCTTTACGGCTTGCTTTAATCCTGCGGATTCCGTACTCTGATTTTAACTCTTCAATCAGCCGAGCCTCAGCACAGTCCGCAATGATTTGACTACTGGCATATCCTTTGTCAGATATCATCTTTGCGATATCCTTGGTAAATAGACCTACTTGATAATGCTCATCAAAGACATAGATGTTCTTACTTTGGTCATCTATGAGATAAGCTACCAGGGCAGTCGGATCATGAGTGAAACCAAAGTCAAGACCAACGCATAGCTTGTAATTCCCAGATTGTAGCAGTACCTCTTTGTCAAAATCGGCAACCTGGACATTTTCGTAGACTAGCCCCTCAGCTACTCCCCACTCGCCATCGCAAACAATGCGAGCTCGTCGTGGATTAGTGACATAGAGGTCCTCGTATCGCTTGATATCAACCTCATCCAACCATTCGTTGCATCTAAAAGTAGTCGTCAAAGCCAAGGTATCCGCTCGCTTAGTATCCTCGTCAAAAAATACCTTTTTTAGCCAGTGCCGTTCATTCCACGGGTTAAACGTGACCGTGATTTGTTTGTAAAACGGAACGCTTCCATATGTACCGTCTAATCGATTGAAAGCAAACGCCGAAGTATCTTGTAAGCTACCACGGATTGATTCAACGACCGTCGAGAATTTATCTTCAGTCTCAATCTGGTAGGCTTCTTCAAACCAAGCCCAGCAAAGAGAGCCTACATCAACCGTGATAGATGTAATCTTCAACTCATCGTCCAAACCTCGAAAGAGGATTTTCTGACCTGTAGCCTTAACTGTTATCTCTGGCAGACTCTCGTTAAACTTAAACTTATGACTAACTTTAAGCTGGTTACAGGCCCATTTAAAATCCGTATAAGTTGATTGCTTATTGGTATTCGAGTAGCGACGCACGACAAGCAGATTAGCCCATGGGCACTTCAGTAGATTGACTACGAAGTTCAAAGCGGTTGTTTTCGACTTTTTACTCCCGCGGCTGCCTTTTACGACTCTGTAAAAATTCCTAGACCGCCAGAATTGACCGTAGCCCTTACCGACAATCTTTGGCAAATCAACGTTAATCTGGAATGTCTGCTTCATTCGCAAACACCACCGTTCCATTTACCTCGGCTTCGACTTTATCGGTCCACAACCTATGTCGTTTACCCAAAAGCTCGGCAGCCTTGATTCTGTCCTTGGCTCCAACGTCGATATCAATAACCTGCTGGCCAAGCTCGCCGATGCTACAAAGGGTCTGCTCTTGAGTCTGACCTCTCATGACTGATGTGAGGTATTCTAGCACTTCCTGCTGATCAGCCACCTTTTCAGATTTTAGCTCGTCAAGCCGTTCGTCAATATAGGATTTTATAACAGGTTTTAACAAGTTTTCACTTCCGACTTGCTGGGCTGAACGCTTGGTATACCCAGCCTTTATCGCTGCCTCAGTCGCATTTCCACAGATGATATACTCATCTGCAAAACGTTGTTGTTTAAGCGTTAATTTGCTCAATTTTCTACCACCTTCCTAGTAAGATACAAAAAGACCACATCGCTGCGGTCTTTCTGAGTGAAAAAATGGTCCCTCGCATGATACTAGCAAACATGGTCATTGGGTCCTTTGTTTTTTATTTTTTGGTGCTAGTTTTTAAAACGGGGACAGCAGGAATCGAACCTGCGACCAAACTGCCTTCGGAACCTAGGACTTTCAACCGAGCAGAGGAGTCCACCTTGTATTCCCTAAAGGAGAGTATGGGATTCGAACCCATGCGCCGAGTATTCGACCTAGCAAGGTAGCAACCTGCCCTCTTCAGCCTCTTGAGTAACTCTCCATAATAGGCAAGGCTTACTGCCTTACCCTCATTTCTTGATACTACCATTCTAGCAGATTTCAAAAATCATGCTCGTCCAACTATTCTCAATTATTCTCACATAACATCATATCTAGTTCAAAAATTGCAGATTTTCTTAAACGGTAGTACGTCTGTGGACTAATACCGTCTAAAGCATCGCAAATATCAATGATATGCTTCTTACTTATATATGTCATCCGTAGAATTGTTCTGTGTTTTGGGTCTTTTAGCTTGTTAATCAATCTACCTAGTTCAAGTTTCCTGTTAATAACTTCATTGGTATCTTGTTCAATAGCTTCTTTCATGATTACAAGCTGGGAATAGACATCATCAACTTTCCTAGCTTGCCCACCCTGAACCTTATCAGTCTTCCATTTTGGGCTTGAGAGCAAACCTGCCTCAAGTTCATTGATTTCATCTATTCGGCTTTGAATGTCTAAATCTAGGTTTTGTAGTTCATCAAGTAACTCTTTAGCCTTGTTCACTCTCTGTCTCCTTTGTGGTATAATATTGATATCGATAAACCACAGTCAGGGCAGAGAGTGCCTTGGCTTTTTTTATTCGTCCTCCACCCGTACCACAATAGAGAGTTGGACTATGATACCATTTGCAATTACTTTCTATTTAATTTATTTGTGGCTGACCGTACTGCCATTGGCCCATAATGTGACTTTAACTACAAAGGAGTCCTCCTTTTTTATTTATTCTCGGCAGAATGACCCACCGACCTGCGACAGTCGGAAAGCCTTGAATTACCTCTAACAACCTCCTGAACATCCAGACTTGATAAAGTCTTTAAAATTTTCAAGTTCTTCAACAACATCATCCAGTACCTTTTTCTCCTGTCTAATGTCCTTCTCCGAAGCTCCTTCACGTTTGATATAATGTTCCAAAGCGTGCTTCATGATATGCAATCTCACATATTTACTCGCCATCAGCTCCCCCTCCTTTTGAGATACTCAGGTATCGGGGCACCAACCTTAATAGCCTCGTACTGTTCTTTTGTGACCAGGAATTTTCCGTAGGCACCGATTTCTACATAGTACCTACCGTCAATAATGTCCTTCCCTGTGACTTTTCCAACCATAGTCACGCCCGCATTATCAACCTTGTGGATAATAACCGTTTCACGTTCTTCCAGCCTTTTCACTTGTTCACGCAATACTTTTACTTCTGTTACTGCTGCAAACAAAGCGACGACCAGACACATCGTCACTATAACCAATGGATCATTTTCTTTCACTCAACTTCCTCCATCTTCACGCTATACAACCGCTGACCTCGATACCTAGCTTCCAGGCCTGCTTTGCATTTCAAGGCATCAGCTTCATTTTCGAAGTAATGCGTTTCATCAACTAACATGTGATCAAATATCACACTCACTGTCCAAGTCATGTACAACTTCCTCCTTTACAACGTATCCTAGTAATAAGGCTGCATTTAGCATATTTTGATTATTTGTCAATTCCTGTATTTCTGGATCAAGAATTGATTTCCTCATGATTTCAACAAACTCAGCTTGTTTTCTAGTTAGTTCAACCATTATTTTTCTCCAGCACTTCAATCAGCCAATCAAGATTTTGACGCGCCTTCTTCAAGTCTTCCAATCCATTCTTACTGTGCCAGCGCAACATATATTTGATTGCGTTCCCCCAGTAGAAACCCTCTTCATACTCAGGGCTTGCTGCAAAATTTTTGATGACATCAACAGCTTCAAGTCCGAACCGTCCTTGATAATGTGAGGGCTTTTTGACTGGATCAGTCACTTTATTTTCAACTACAGAGTGAATATCTCCTGAATTGATATAAAAATCATTTTCAGATGTGATAACTTTTACATCTAAAATTTCATCTGATTCACCAACTTCAGTAATTTTTGCTTTTACTAAAACAATATCATCAACAGAGTATTTATTTTTTGCCATTTTTACTCCTTTTTATTCATTTTTTTGTATATTTTCACTCGGTTACAAGGTTACATCACTTTTCCAAAAACATTTTTTATAAAAAACAAGAATCCTATTATACCGGTCTTTATAGCACTTGCTATTTTTATTAACTTAAATATTTATATAAATGATGTAACTAACAGTATAAACACCTAATAAACCCAATATTATCAAGGGTTTAAGGCGGTTACACCACTTTTTTTGTTTTTCTTTTAAAAAGCACCTTTAAACCCTTGATACAACTACGTTTTTCACCGGTTACATCATTGATGTAACCTTGATGTAACTTGATGTAACTTGATGTAACCTTTTGGCTAAAAGTTACATCAAAACACGTTTTCGGTTACATCACTTTTTCTGCATATTATTTCCGGAAATAGCCTCGAATCGCTTTGCCGTTTACCTTCTTAACTTTGTACTCCCAATCCTGATTGTTGTCCATAATCAATTTAATCTTCCGAGCTAATTTATCTCCTTTAGCAACGTCGATGTCAAAAACATTCTTCAGGATCTGCTTCGATGACACACTTTCTTGCGGTTTGACACCTTCGTAGATAAAGCCGGCATCATTCCGATATACACCATTGTTGAAATAGGCCCATGTGTACTGATGCTGTTGAACTACAGACATGCTATCCCATTCTTCTGGAACTAGCATATCCAAATAATCATAGATTTGGTTTTCTGCCTCATCGCGATAAGTGAAGCACTCTTTGTAAACTGCCAGCTCATCTTCGAATTCTTCATCGAAGGTCAACGTGAAGCCTTTTTTGTAAATTGCAACTGCCTCACCCCACAACTGCAGGACATCATTGTCCGTCATGTCGAAAGGCTTGACGAATTGTTTAGCTGCATCCACCAAGATCGGTAGGAAACGACGCTCACCAGTTTTATCACCCAGATACTCGACCTTGTTGCTAGTCCGAGCAATCACAAAGTTCTTGGGAAACTTTTCAGCACGTCGACCATAGGACCTACGGAATGTCAAATCAGTCTTGGTTACAAAAGCCTTGAGTTCATCGAACGTTGTCTTCCTGCTGGCCACCATCTCGTCGTCATTGACGATCAGGGATTTTAGCATAATCTCGTAGTTGTCCTTGTCCATGAAATCCTTAGCTGAATCCGTGTACCAATCAACTGCAATCTTTTGCAGGAATGTTGTCTTACCAGCACCTTGGCCACCGACCAGGTCAAGAGTGTAGTCAAACTTTACCCATGGATTGAAGACCTTGGACACAGCCCCTACAAAGAACATTTCTGCGATTTTCTGAACATAGATACTGTCCTCAGCACCAAGCCAAGTCTGAAAGACTTGATTCAAGCGTTCCTTATGGTCCCAACTATCATAGGCATGTTCCATGTATTCCTGGACAGGATTATAGGTTTTTTCAGCAAAGAATGCCTCAATGCCATCTTGCAAAGCCCTGGTCTTGAACACAACCTTGAAATGATTTTCTAAGTAAACACTTAGATAAGATTCAAATGCGGAGGGCAGCTGACCTTTCCTCATGCTGATAGCATCCAATTTGACATCAGCCACAATCTCATGTTCTCCAGTAAATTCATTGTGCCGGAGGAAGTCATTTAGCTTGTTATCACTCTTCATGGCCAATAGCACATTTCGAGGGCTATCTGAGACAATGGCATCAATCTCAACCTTTTCTCCATTTTCATCCAAGACCTTTTTCTTCGTCCTGGTAAATTGCTTAATTGAGATATTTACAACATCACCAATCACTGCCACCTCCCCTCATGTGTTTTTGAATCATACTATCTACTGTCCGACTAAGCTCTCTGTCGCTTAGCGGATCAGCAGAATTATTATTCGCAATCCGTGCCAACTCCAATACACAGTTTGGGTCAACACTCCGTGCCAATAATGTTCCAGCAAACTTGGCTGCCGTATCATTTCGACTACCTTCCTCACCAAAGCCTTTGACAATCATTTCAAAAACCTCCGTGGTCCGATTTCTCTTGCCTGCACCATTCCGAATTTGATAATAAATGTCATCAAGTTCACTCCGGTTGTTCTTTTTCAAATACTCCTGCTTAATGGCCATGACTAGTGCTCGACTAGCAGTGACCATGGTCCCGCCTTCTTTCGACTTTTCCAAGTCCCAGGCATACTCCCCATTTGGTGTTTTTGACGGAGCGACCACAACATAATTATTTGGATGAGCTTTGACATCGACACCTGGTAGGAATCCAATCATCTGTGTCATGGACACATCCGGATGCTTAAAGTAAAAGATATGCTTGCCACCGCTGGCAGTCTTTGCTTGCAAAGTCGGAGTAATCAAATTGAGATGTTCCCAATTGGCCAGACTCTCATATCCGTTGTGCTTCCCATGCAAATCAACATCGATTACGAAGAATTTATCAGTCCGGACAGCAATATTGCTATCCGGATACTGATTCCAAAAATCTTCAATCTCTTGCGCGGTCATAGCCGGTTTATCAGCAAATTTTATCATCGGTTGCTTATTAGAAGGGCTTATAGGAATTACAGAAAAGCCCTTTTTTTGATAAGCCAAAGCCGCTTTCTTCATTCCCATCTAGCACCTCCTAGAATGGCAAATCTTCGTCTTGGATATCCATAGGACTTGAATTTCCAAATGAGCCATCTTGAGAATTCGACTGTTGTCCACGGCTTTCCAAGAGTTGGAAACTTTCTGCAACCACCTCAGTCACATAGACACGTTGCCCTTGTTGGTTATCGTAGCTACGGGTCTGAATGCGACCTGTAACTCCAATCAGAGCACCTTTCTTAGCCCAATTCGCCAAATTCTCAGCTTGTTGACGCCAAATGACTACGTTGATAAAGTCCGCTTCACGCTCACCGTTTTGATTTTTAAAATTGCGGTTAACTGCCAAAGTAAAAGTCGCAACAGCCTGGTTTGACGGAGTGTAACGAAGTTCTGCATCACGAGTCATGCGTCCTACCAATACTACATTATTTATCATTTATTCAATCCCTTTCGCTTTCTTAGTTTTTGCAATCAGATCTTGTGCTTCATTCAAACGGTCGGCTGGAATACTTTCGATTTTATCCACCCCAAGCTGGCCAATGAACCACACTCCAACGGTATTAACCGGACCGCCTGAAGCCTCCGCAATATTCTTGATGTCTTCACGTAGCTTCTTAGCTTCAGCACCTGTAATGTACTTAACATTGCCTGACGGTTTCTTGGTAGGCTTTTGTGCCGTTGCTTGTTTGCTTGCAGATTTTGCAGCAGGCGCCTGCCTACCATTTTGGTTAGCATATTCATCCGTATCAGGATCCTTGTTATCATCAATGGCAAACAAGCCGTTAAGAGCATATTTACGAGCGTAACTGGATGCGGTTCCTGTAATCTGACTTCCATCCATACCTTTCTTTGTATCCTCTTCCCTTGCTGACGCTTGAGCACTGATAGAACTGCCACAGGCAAATAATGTTACTGTAGCACGAACATAATAGCGGTCCCCAATCTGTTCGATATCGTCATTTAATACCAGGGATGCATCATGCTTTTTGAGTAAAGGTTTTAGTGCTTCCAAAATATCCTCTGCACTACGATAGTTGTATTTCCCGAAAGAATTGTACTGTCCTTTCGGTGCAACCAGTTCTGTCTGAATACTGCACAGGGTTGCAAATATTGGCGATTCTTTTACTGTCATGCATTCTCCTTAAAGTTGTTTGATAGCTTCCATCAATTCATCAAATAAATTTGATTTTTTTGGAATAATTTTAGAAACCTCTTCTCCATTGGGATAAGTAAGTGTGTACTCAGCATCTACCAAGATGATTTCACATTTGTGCATTTTCGCAAGAGCCTTAATTTCGGATTTTTGTTTCAAATAATACTCGTATGGAAGCGATAGGGCACCACGGATTTCCTCCACAAAACCCGCTTTCGTTGTTAACGAATGTGGATTATTTTCGATACTTTCCATAAAATAACCCCTTTTTTTCTCACGCAATACGATTAACTTGTTTGAAATTTTCATTTTTTTTGCTCCTTTGTTTTTAAAAATAAAATTCTACGACTCTAACGTCGTGCTGCTGACGGCTACCAGTAATTCGCCACAGCAGTTGCCTGTAGTCATCATAATCTCCATCACTGGGCTGGGACGGATCCAGGACTACAATTGTTTTGAAGCGGTGCTGAAGCCCATCGACCCCAACTCCTAATACTTGGCTAGTAGCGACCATGTTGGTCCTGTCATGCCCTTCTTTCTTGTCGCCAGTCCAAATACCGATTTCAGGATGTCGCTCATAGATAACCTCAACGATCTGCTTGGACTTGCTAACAATTAACATTTCTGACTGTCTAGCTAAGAGCAAGTCTAGCTGTAACAACATTGGCGTATCTGCATTGACCGCTTTAAGCTTTGGGAAATCCACGTCAAAACCTGTCTGGGTCAGATACCGCTCGAAAGTCTTGCGACCGAATGACTGCTTGGCCATGGCATACTTTCCATTCTTTCCAACGATGTTCAACCGTCGCAGTTGGTTTAATTCATCAGGATTGGCAGGTAGGCACCACATTGGCTCAAAGATAACTTCAAAACCGTTGTTCTCCTCTGCTCCTTCGATTTCCTCAATCTCTTCCCAACGGAAGAAATTTGGCAATCCTGATACATAACTTTCATAGTCACGGAAGTCTTCCCACTTCTCCTTCGAGTAGCTGAAACGGTCGTATTTCATCTTGCCATGCTGCTTCTGCCAATCAAATTTGTTGTTTGGCTCTGCCTGACCAAAGATTGTCTTTTCCAGCGGATAGAAGTTTTGACCCTTCTTTCTGATTGGAGTTGCGGACAGCCCTATTGAGTATCCACGTCGGATTTTTTTGTAAGCTTTATAGTTAGCCTCGCTGGACATATTCTGCCACTCGTCGACGATTAAAACATCAAACTCTAGGACCTCACTGCTTGCTACGATATTCTGCATTCGCTTATCTGTCATAGCTTCCAGCTGGAAGTCTTGTGAGTAGAGCTTGTTGTGAGTGTCAATCCAGCCATTCAGTATAGATAGCCGATTGTTCAGGACCAAGACCTTCTTGGCACCCTTATGCTTGGCGATCTCAAAGGCACAGATAGTTTTCCCACGACCGCCAAGACCTTCCAGAAAAATACCAGGACAATCGCGGTCACTTCGTTTCACCGCCTCAGCTTGCCATTTGCGTAATTCGATTTCCAATGTCTTGAATAACCTCCTCGATGTCTTTTCGCTGTGCCCAGAATAGTGCCAAGCGAGCAGCAGCCCTCACATCCTGATGATGTGATTTGTCAAAAGACCAAAGACCAAGCTCCCTAAGTAACTGATCAGGAATGTCTGACACATAGCCAGCGTTGCGAACAAGTTCCACGTTTGGAAAGCACGCTTGAACAGCTTCCACGGTTTCAGCGACTGAGTTGTCTCGAGAATAATCATTGTCACGTACCTGGTATTCTTCCACGATGGCAACATCGTATTCCAGGTCACGACCTACTTCACGGAACCATTTACTGAAATTTCTAGCACCGAACGGAACTATCCAATAGCTCACTAGACCTGCATTATCCAGCAAGACTATTCCTGTTGTAGATGTTTCAATTCGGTTACTTGATGGATCGATTGAAAGTATCTTCATCATCTAATCCTCAAGCTTCTACTTTCTTGCAACACTGCACCATTGACCTTCTTACCAGCTTTCAGCAACTCTTTGATAGCTGTCTTGTCTGGTTTCAATGTTTGAATAAAATATTTCTTAGGCAGCAGATCTTCATCTACAACCACAGATGGTTGATTGTTGGCCAAGCTCACGGTAAATAGCAAAGTCTTAACTTTTTCATGTCCAGTGATTTCAAATGCACCTTGTAGACCTGTTTTGAGCCGTGTGATGTCATTTTCAATAGATTTTTTTCGTTTGGTTAAGCGGTCAATTTCTTCTTTGAGTTGATCCACATCAGCTTCTTTGTTCTTGATGACCTTGACGGTGTTTTCAACCTTTTCTTCAAATTGTTCCGTCCAGTCAATAGACTCAAGCGTATCCAGCTTGGTTTCTTCATCAATACCTTCCATTTCTGCAATTTGCTTAAAGATTCCGGTTAGTTCATATAGTGTTGCCATTTGTAATTTCCTTTACCTTTCTTTGTAGTTGTACCATCCCAATTGCAGCTTTAGTAGTGTCTGCATCGTTATCAAAATACCTATTCTTATTCATTTGAGCAAGGTCAGCTCGAGTTACACAAGCCAGATTCGAGATATTCCAGTTAGTTTTGTCCCCATCCAAAAAAACTACGCTGCGACCTTTCGGAATAGGTCCATTATGTCTTTCCCACTCAGCTCGATGGCAGTATTCCCACCTATCGGGTTCTGCTATTTTTCGCTTCGGGTAACCATCTGTTGTATAGCTAATTGTGCCTAAAGGTTGATATCCATGCGGTCTGTTACCTTTTTGAAATTGACCACTATTTGGTGGCATATTAGGGTATTTCTTGCCTTTGTTATGTGGGACCTGCCCTTTTTCAAACCTTCCTGTAAGTCCAGAAACTAGATTATTATTTTGTCTGAAACTGCGAATTTGAACATTAGTAATCGATGTCCCAAATTTTTCGTTCAGTAAAGCAGCAAGTTCTTTAGCAGTCCTTCCATTGTTATTCTCTAAAATAAACTGCTTCATTTCGGATGTATAGACTCTCTTTCCCATAGATTACTCCAGCAAAGCGATACCAGCTTTTGAACCAGTTTCAGATTCAAGTTTCTTAGCATCGATAGAGAGTTTCCCGATAGAAATAATTTGATTAGCTACTGAACACATAGCTTTCGAACGTTCGATTTCAATTTGCAATTCCTCTGCAGTCAAATCTCTATCATCCAACGATTCCAGTTGAGCAAATAATGTATCTGCTAAGTTAGATGCTTTATTTCTAACCATAGGCACCTCCTAAAATTGCTTCTTTTTCTGCGATACGTTGTAATCGTGCATTTTCATCAACCAACTGTTGATTGACTCGTCTGTATTCGCAATTTTCTTTATCAAGATCATTTACCATGCCACGAAGAATGGCATTTTCACGTTCAAGTCGATCAATTGTTTTAGCTGGTAGGTCAATGCCATAGCTGTCGACTTGATTTGTTCTAAAAAACTTACTAAGCATGTCTACCCCACTTTCTAACCTTCCTAGTTGGTACCTCATCAGCAAACTTGATTGGTTCCCAGCTTGCAAGCGACTGTCTAACTCTGTTCTTCCAGGCTAAGCGAGCAGCTTCAACTGCACGTTCGCAAGCCAGGGCTGTCAGCTGCTCTCTAAGTAATTCCGCTTCACGTTCCTTGCGTCGTTTTTCCGCATTCCTGTAATCAATCACTGCAACCACTACGCACGGAATGGCAAATACTGCACAAGCTCCAATTGCTGTAAAAATAGATTCTGTCATTCTACACTCCTAACTGTTTTTCTCGTTTGATATTTTCAAGCATTTCTGCCAATGTTTCTTTCTTCGGTCTGTATCGATTGCGACTTTTCCACTTGATAAACAATCGGAAACCTTCGTAGTTAACAAAAACAATTCGATGAGTTGGATTTTCAATATATTGCCTGAAGTCCGGATGCTCACGCATTTCTGCTGCCCAAACTTTAGCCGTTCCAACCGTCAATCCCTCCCATCTCTGACAAAGGTGTGCGTAATCTCCTGCCTCAGCCTTTTCAGACTGTTTAGCCGGTCTGTAAACTAATTCAGTTTTTGGCATTTTTACCTCCATCTTGTGATATAATGTAGTTGGTATTTTTTTGATAAGGGGCTGACACTGTCAGTTCCTTTTCTTTATTCAATTCCATAATCTTCAATGACCTGAAGAATGAAACTATTTGCTCTCGGACCTTTTGTTGTCCCATTCAGAATATTAGTCACTTCTTGTCGTTTGTAGCCATAGGCTACTGCCAAAGTGACTTTTTTGATGCCCTTTTCCTTAAGAAAAGAAACAACTTTTTCACGGCCATTAGCAATATCAGGCATATTTGTCCCTCCTTCTTCAAAATCTGTAAACAAGAAACAACTAAATTTTTAACTTTTTTTATGTTTTCTCTTGACCGTTTTCACCAAATAAGATAAAATGAAGGTGCAATAAAGAACGCTAACAAATCAGCATATCCCGTTCGCCAAAACAAGATTATAGTTTGTTTGCTTAGTTGTTTTTTTAGTTGTAACTTATTTACAAAAACTATTTTACACTAAATTTGATAAAAGTCAACATTTTTACACCAAATTTGTTAAAATATTTTTTGTCAATCCCAGAAAGGTTGATAAATCAATGATTTCAGCGTTTGAAAAGATAAAATATTTGGCAAAAAAACAAGGAAAATCGCTTGGTCAAGTGGAAGAAGATCTTGGATATGGTCGAAATACACTATATAAGATAAAACATTCTAGTCCTTCAACTGATAGGATGCAAGAGATTGCTGACTACTTCCATGTTTCACTGGATTATCTAGTAGGTAGAACAAATAATCCAAACATTGCTCAAGAAGGTCAAGCTCCTACGACAAATCCACTAGAGGAACAAGCACTGGTTATGTTTCGAAAAGAAACTAGTGGTATGTCTGAAGCAGATGTAATCAAATTTACTACTGCTTTGAAGGGGCTAATGAATACTGCTAGAGCATTGATCGAAGATGATTCAAATTGGGAGTAGGTGATGTATATTGAAACAAAGACTAACACGTCAAGAATTTATCAAATACAAAGAAACAGCCTACCAAATTCTGAATAAGGCTGCCAGATATTTTGAAAAACCTTTGGCTGATCTAACTCATGCGAATATCATTGCATATTTTGAAGAGAACTATCCAATCATCTTCAATTTTTATGATTTTGATGAGTTTGGTGCCCAATATCCAGAACTACCACCAGCGATTCCAACAAACAAAGAAATAAAATACAAGAATTTGGTAAAGAATCAAACTTTCTCTTACCAGGAACGCTATCTGTGCGATAATTGTGCAGGAATGACTTATCCAGATATGGAAAGAAATCGTTTCGTTATTTCCATCAGTCAAAGAAAAGCTACAAAGGGCAGAATTATCTTTACTATCCTTCATGAACTCAGCCATATCTTTTGCCATTTAGAACAAAGACAGAGTGACGGTATTTATCTTTCTCTTGCCACGGACAAAATGGTTGGAAATTACCCTCCTGAGTTACTAGCTTTAGAACAGGAAGCTGATACTGTGGCATCCATACTCTACTTATCGGATGAACGATTAAGTAAGGCTTTTCGAAGTAAGATGACTTTCTTAGATTTGCAAAATGAAACATTTATCAGCAGTCCTGCTCTACATAATCGCCTAATGGATTTCTTAATTCATTCAGTTGGTTATAGTCAAAGCTATTCACTTAAATTTGTTCTGGATTATCGTAAAGGTGGTCAACAGATTTTTCAAGCTCCGAAATTGGGGCAATTTTTACAAGGAGAATTTGCATGAAAATTGGAATTAGAACACCAAATCTAAAAAAGAGTATAAAGGCCCGCACAACTGGAAAATTAAAAAGAAAAATGAAAAGTGCTGTTAATCCACTCTATGGCAAAAAAGGAATGGGAATGATTACCAATCCTAAAAAGGCTATTTACAATAAAGTTTATAACAAGACTACTATTGACGTTCTAAAACCTGTCAAAAGGAAATCAAGAAAAAGACAAAACGACCATGTGCCAGTAGTTACTAGCTCTGATACAGTAAACTACAAAGAACCATCATATATTATTTCTGAAATAGAGCGCAGTAAAAAAACATATATTTTGTTATCGTTTTTTGGAGGTTTTTGGGGGCTCCAATACCTCTATGTAAAACAGTACTATAGATTAGCGTTATGTATTTTATTTTGCTGGACTTTCATCCCTATGGTGATAGGGTTAATATCCGGCGTAGTTTTTATCTTCAAAGAAACCGATAAATTTGGAAATCTAAAGTTCAAGGGTCATGTAAAAAGAAAGTAAAAAAATCCCCACACTTCCAATTCACCGAAAACATGCGAACAATCGGAGAGGTCGTGGATATCTATAGAGAGAATTAAAAATTTAGTTTATCAAAATACGTGCACGCCCACCGCACGAAAAACGGACAGGAGAATTGTTTTATGAAAAAAGTAATTTATTCTAGCTTACTTTTGTTATCGACTGTTACTTTGGCAGCTTGTTCCTCGTCTTCGGATAGCACAACTAGTTCCTCAAGTAGTGCCGAGCAAACTAGTTCGAGTTCGACCGTGGCTAGTACAGCAATAGACAACAGTCAATATGATGCTATTGTTGAAAAGTTGAATAGCGAGCTGAATCCAGATGGATCCGCAGAATTTGAAGCGGAAATAATAAATGATGTAGTCGATAGTGAATATCCAGACGGACACAATGTTATCCGAATTTTATTCACAGGGCAGGCAAAAGCAAGCATGGAAGAGATTGTAGCTGCAGTTGACTCTAATACTGCTACTGCTGACCAACAGAATGCTATTACATTGCTTCAAATGGTCATATCTCAAATGGCCAAAGAGTTACCTGACGACACTACTACAATTAGTTTAGGATACGAAATCTCCGCAGATCAATATCGAACAATTGCAAAATCGTCGAAATTGCAAGATCTTATACCCATCAACGATTTAGTTATGGAATAAAAAAAGCCCTACGCTCAACTTTGGTCGGTCCGAGCGTAGGGCAAAAGGTAAAGAAATCTTTTCAAAAGACATTATCTTTTGAAGTGTTTTCTTATACCCATTTTAACACAGAAATGAGGTAAAAACAATGTGGGATGAACAACTTCCAGACGGCAGATATAAATTTTTTGAACGATACAAAGATCCATATACTGGAACTTGGAAAAGAGTAGCCACTATTTTAACAAGCAATTCGAGCAGGGCACAAAAGCAAGCTCAAAAAATCCTTGAACAAAGGATTGCGGAAAAATTAGCTCAGCTCAAAACATCTGAAATGTTATTTACAGACCTTTTTGACCAATGGTGGACTTTCTACCAACAAGAAATCAAACGGACCTCTATCGCTTCTCTGAAGGGGAATATAAAAGAAATCAGAGAGAGTTTCGGCATTGGCGTCAAAGTAGTCAATATTGACCCAAAATATGTCCAAAATTACCTAGACAACCTGGATTGCTCTAGGAACAAGAAAGAACGTAACAAATCCATGTTGAACCTTGCCTTCGATTATGCGGTCGACCTGGACATTATCAAAGACAATCCTGCTAGACGAGCCAAACTGCCACGGATCAAAAAGACTTTGGAAGACTGGAAAAAGATTGAAGAAAAATATCTTGAGGAAGACGAAATAAAACCACTACTTGAAGAACTCTGTCGCAGACCTAGCACATACCGGATTGGATTAGCCGGGGAATTTATGAGCTTGAATGGTTGTCGAATTGGGGAGCTAATCTGCATCGAGCCTGAAGATCGAGATTTTGAGACCAGGCAATTAGAACTCCATGGAACCTATGATCATACTGAAGGCTATCGTAACGGTGAGAAAACGACCCCAAAAACCAACGCTTCCTATCGTGAAACATTCATGACCAAGCGAGAAATGGAAATTATTCAAGAATTTGAATTTATGAATGAGCTAGAAAAAATACCAACCCACGATATAAAGATATGGGCTACATATTCACGACTAAGAATGGTGTTCCAATGCAGACCAACTCTTTCAATCTAGCCTTGAAGAAAGCTAATGAGAGACTTGAGAAGCCAATTCAGAAAAACCTAACTAGCCACATCTTCCGTCATACTCTTGTTAGCCGTCTTGCTGAGAATAATGTCCCTTTAAAAGCTATTATGGACCGTGTGGGCCATGCAGACGCCAAGACAACTATCCAAATTTATACCCATGTTACCAAGAAAATGAAATCAAATGTGGCAGATATCATGGAAAACTACTAAAGTTTTGCCCCTTTTTTGCCCCTTAAACAAGAAAAAAGCCTATTGCACAACGTAGAAACGTTGATACAATAGGCTTTTTCACGTTAAATTATTTTACAGCGTCTTTAAGAGCTTTACCAGCTTTGAATGCTGGAACTTTTGAAGCTGCGATTTTGATTTCTGCACCTGTTTGAGGGTTGCGACCTGTACGTGCTGAACGCTCACGAACTTCAAAGTTACCGAAACCGATCAATTGTACTTTTTCACCAGCTGCAAGGTAGTCTGCTACTGCTCCGAATACTGCATCAACAGCTGCTGCTGAGTCTTTTTTAGTCAATGAAGTTGCTTCTGCAACTTTTGCAATCAAATCTTGTTTATTAGCCATTTGCTAAGTCCTCCAATAATTTTCTGAGTTATCACTCACTTCTATATAGTACCTAATTTTAGGCGTTTGGTCAAGTTTTTAATGCTATTTTACTATCTTTTTCTGTAGATATCAACAATGAATTGGTCGTTGTACAAATCAATCGTATTCGCCTTTCCATACAGACCAAATTTGTTCTTCAGTTCTGTCAGTTGAACCTGTACTTGCGCTTGTTCGGAGTCTATTTTTACAAAGGCAGGTAGTTTATAATTTTTTTGTAAATAAGCTAATACCTCTGCTTTCGGCAGGGATAAACTTCCAACTGATATTTCTGTTATCCGTAACAAAATACTGCCATCTTCCATTTTGCTAGGTTGAAAATAAATGTAGAGTGGGATAGTCACACCAAAAACCTGATAGCTGCCTTCAAAAACTACTTGTTGACTCGTTATGAATAATTGATAGGAAAACTCTTCCGTCTGATACTCTTTTAGATAGTTAGTGAGGGTTTGGTTGAGCTGTTCCCTGTTAGTGGAGAAGGTCCCAACCTTGGTATCTTCTGTACTAGTCTGAACGAGCTTTGTTAAATCCTCTCTATCTGTTTGAATCCGTGTATAGAGGACTATTCCGCAACCAATCAATAAAGCCAACTGGGCTAAAAATAGCCATTTCCAAATATTAAGGTTCCCAGCTTTCCGTAGTCTCATTCATTCTCTCCAATATCGCTTTTTTCATAATCTCATATCCAGTATTATTGGGATGGAAACTGTCTTCCTCATACAGTAAATTATTGGTAACTTGGCTACCATTTTGACTAATACCAGCCTCCCCTTCCAATCCTTTATAGAGCAAATCATTAATCGGAACAAAGTAGACATCTTGATATTTTTCAGTTATCTGTTCTGTCATAGCATTCCAATTATCAACAATTGTCTGCATTTCTGTCAATTCAGGAAAATTGAGGTAGAGTGGATTGTAAATCCCGACAACATAGATGGGAAGATTTGGATTATTTTTACGCGCTGTCTTAATAATTGTATCCAATCGTTTTCCGTAATCTTTTGCGGGCTTATCAAAAGTTGAAACTTTGAGATTGGCAATGTTTTTAATAATAGCCTTGCGCAAATCGTTGCCACCAACTGTCAGAGTTAACAGATCTGCTGTTTTTAAGTAACTTATCAGCTCTCCATCTTCCTTCATTCGCTTAAGAATCTGATTACTGGTATTCCCAGAAACTCCGAAATTTTTATAATCTACTTCATAACCATAATCGTTAGTTAGAGATTGAGCCAACAAGGGAACAAAGCCCCCCTGTCCAGTTGTATCTCCAACACCTTCTGTCAAAGAATCACCAAGTGCCACATATCGAAAACTGATTTTTTCTGATACGGTAAGCTCTTGCCTGGAGATTCGAGATGAGGCAACAGGAATGAGTTGATGAAATAGAAAAATCGACCCTAAAATTGCCAGAAAAAAGAAAACAAAGCCTTGAATCAACTTCCTGTTATTCATAACGAATCAAAATAGCCCAGGCATCCTCACCGGTATGAGTTTGAATGATGGAACCTGTCTCTAAAACAGAAATTTCTTTTGAGACGTACTCTTGTAATTGACTCTTCATTTCATTTGCAAAATCAGCCGTTCCTGAATAGGAAATACCAATCTCGGTTACTTTTTTATCTGCTAGAGTTGCCGTGAACTCTTCCAGCCATTTTTTAAAGGTCTTATTACCTCGTCCTTTGACAATCGGAGTCAGCTGATGGTCTTTCATTTCCATGATGACACGGATATTGAGTAGGCTACTCAACATCCCTTGAACACGTCCAATACGACCACCCTTGACTAGATTTTCTAGGGTTGATACACCGATGTATAATTCCGTTTTTTCTTTGACTGTTTCAATAGCTGCAAGGATTTCTTCTTTGCTGGCACCAGCTTGTGCCATGCGTGCTGCTTCTACAACTTGGAATTTTTCAGCCTGATCTGTAAAGCTTGAATCGAGTATTGTCACATCAGCACCAGAAAGGGTTGCTCCTTGTCTAGCAGCTTCTACGGTCCCTGACAAGGCATGTGACAAGAGAATGGCAATAATCTGACTGCCATCTTTAGCCAAATCAGCAAAAGTTTCCGCAAAGAGTCCTACTGGGGGCTGGCTTGTTTTTGGCAAGTTTTTCGACCCACGCATGAGCTCTAAAAATTCTCCTTCTTTTAAATCGTTGTCAGAGTATACGACTCCGTCAACCATTACAGATAATGGAACAACTGTTATATTCAATTCTTCGACCAAACTGGGTTCGATAGTCGTACTTGAATCCGTAACAATCTTAATCTTTGACATATTTCATCCTACAATTCTCTTCAATTTTGCCATCTATTATAACAAATTTTAACTAAAAAATAAACTTTGGACATAAGCAAAAAGGCTAGTCGCCTAACCTTTTTCTACTAATTCTTTTGCTTGATTACGGGCTGCATCTGTGATTTTGTCACCGGCTAACATCTTGGCAATTTCCTCAATACGCTCTTCTTTGGTCAAGAGACGGACACGAGAAACAGTCGAATGTTCGTCGGATATTTTCTCAATAAAGAACTGATAATCTGCAATAGCAATGACTTGTGGTAGATGAGAAATCGCCAATACTTGACCATATTGTCCGATTTTATAAATTTTCTGGGCAATTGCCTGGGCAACACGTCCAGACACCCCTGTATCCACCTCGTCAAAGACGATGGAAGTCTTGCCTTCCTTACGGGCAAAGGCTGACTTAATGGCCAACATCAAGCGAGACAATTCTCCTCCAGAAGCCACCTTAACCAGAGGCTTGAAGTCTTCGCCTGGGTTGGTGGAGATGTAAAATTCTACTGTTTCATTTCCTTCTCGATTAAATTTTCCTTTAGTAAATCGAACTTGGAAACGAGCTTTCTCCATATACAAGTCTTGCAATTCCTGACGGATAATGTCTTCTAAGACCACTGCCAGTTCATGTCGGGCTTGGCTGAGTTGGGTCGCTAAGCCCACCAATTCTTTTTCCAGGGTCTTGAGCTGAACTTCCAAATCATCACCAGATAAATCATTGCCTGTCAATAGATTGTATTCTTCGCTGATTTTACTAAAATAGTCCAAAACATCATCGACAGTTCCACCATATTTCTTCGTAATGGTATTGAGCAAATCCAGGCGACTTTCCAATTGCAAGAGACGATTGCCGTCAAAGTCTAGATTGTCCACCACATCACTGAGACGCTTGGTCACATCTTCAACGACATAATAAGCTTCTGTCAGGCTAGAAGATAGCTGCTGGTATTCTGGGTCATATTCTTCTAAGCTTTGCAAGTCACTCATAGCTGAGCGTAGGTTGTTCAAGCTTGAAAAATCTTCATTATCTAACAGTGCATAGGCATTGGTCAGTGTATCTGCAATTTGTTTGTGGTTGAGCAGTTTATCGCGTTCCTGATTGAGTTGAATATCTTCGCCAGACTTCAAATCTGCTGCTTCGATTTCAGCAATTTGGTATTCCAACATCTCAATCCGCGCCTTGTGTTCCTGCTCATTTTTTTGCTTTTCAAGAACTCGTTTGCGAAGATTACGATAGGCATCAAAGGTTGTCTGATAACGGTCTTTGAGACTCCAAAATTCATCTTCTCCGAAACTGTCCAAAAGACGGATATGGTGTTGGGACTTCATCAATTCTTCCTGGTCATGTTGACCATGAATATCTACTAAATATTGCCCAATCTGTTTCAAGACAGATAAATTGACCATCTGCCCATTGACACGGCTAACCGAACGGCCATTTTGTAGGATTTCACGACGGATAATGAGCTCGTCAGCCACTTCAATCCCCTGTTCAAGCAAAATCTGCTCAAGAGCTCTGCTATTTTCAAAGGAAAAAAGCCCTTCAATCTCAGCCTTGGCAGCCCCATGTCTGATAACATCTGTCGTCGCACGCGCCCCTAGCATCAGGTTCATGGCGTCGATGATAATGGATTTACCTGCACCTGTTTCACCAGATAGGATGGTCATCCCGTTTTCAAAATTCAGTGATACCTGCTCAATAATGGCGAAGTTTTTAATGGACACTTCTAGTAACATGGCTACCACCCTCTAACCGTCTGTTCGATTTGCGAAATAATGCCTTCGTTTGTAACAATGAGCAGAATACTGTCATCATCAGCAATCACTGAAAAAACATGTTCTTGAAATTGTTCCAAAATCCGGCGTTTGACCACAGCAGAGCTTCCAGGTACCAGACGGAGATTAATCATTTTATCCATCACTGAGACTTCAAAAACATTCTGCGATTTTACCTTAACAAGACCTGCCTTTGGTAAACCATAAATATATCCCTTATCCGCTGATGGAACCTTAATAATGCCAAGTTCCTTGATATCACGTGAAACCGTTGCTTGTGTCGCATTGACACCCATTGCTTCTAGACGTTCAACAATTTCTTCCTGTGTATCAATAGGAAATCGGACTACCAAATCTTTAATGACTTCTAATCGTTCTCGTTTATTCATCCTTTTTAAATTCCTCATGTGCTTGATAGACTGTAGTTGTTATGACCTCTTTATCAATCTGGTTTGGTTGTGTTGATTTTTCTAAGTGCGCTAAAAATTCGATATTGCCATGACCGCCTTGAACAGGGGAAAAGCTAAGGGCTTTGACTGAGAAGCCTGTTTCCACGGCCATTTTTGTCACTTCTTCCAATACTTTCAAGTGAACGGATTTATCTTTGACAATGCCATTTTTCCCAATCTGTTCACGTCCAGCCTCGAATTGGGGTTTAACAAGGGCAACAACCTGGCCGCCCTCCGCTAAAATACGATGGAGTGCTGGTAAAATCAGACTCAATGAGATAAAGCTGACGTCAATGGACGCAAAACTTGGTTGACCAAGTTCGAAATCTCCCAGCTCAGCATAGCGGAAATTGTACTGTTCCATGCTGATCACGCGCTCATCCTGACGCAATTTCCAAGCCAGTTGATTGGTCCCTACATCCACAGCATAGACCTGCTTAGCACCAGCCTGCAACATAACATCCGTGAAACCGCCTGTCGAAGCCCCAATATCAATCGTTGTTTGACCCTCAACTGATAATTGGAAAACCTGCAAGGCCTTCTCCAATTTGAGACCGCCACGGCTGACATACTTGAGTTTTTCACCCTTGAGCTTGAGTTCAATTCCCTCGTCAATCTTCTCGCCGGGTTTGTCATAGCGTTCGCCATTGATGACCGACACAACCAGTCCAGCCATAACACCGCGTTTGGCCTGCTCCCGCGTCTCGAAAAGCCCCTGTTTAAAAGCTAGTACATCTACTCTTTCCTTAGCCATTGATTCGTAAACTTTCTATGATTTCTTTGATTTTTTCTGTTGAAAATGGGACTTGTTTAGCCACTTGATCTAGCTCGTTGATTGCTTGATTCAAGCTATCTTCTAGAAAGACTTTTGAGGCTTCCAATCCCATTAGGGCAGGGTAGGTAGACTTCTCAGCCACTACATCTTTTTGGGGAGTTTTTCCGATTTCCTCAAAAGTGGCTGTTACATCCAAAATATCATCCCGAACTTGAAAGGCCAGACCGACTAACTGACCTGCTTGTCGCAAATGGCTGATTACCGCGTCCGATTGTCCAGCAATTAAACCTGCTGCTACAAAGGGAAAGGTCAATAATTTCCCTGTCTTATTGGCATGAATGTCTTGTAATTGCTCTAAGGTCAAATCCTTCCCTTCACCAGCCATATCCAATACTTGACCAGCCACCATTCCAAAGGTCCCAGATGCCTGGGAAAGCTCTCTCACGAGAGCAAGGATGGTCTCAGCTGGTAAATCAACTTGGGCTAGGAAACCAAATGGATCTAGAAAGAGACTGTCCCCTGCTAAAATAGCCGTTGCTTCATCGTAAACCTTGTGGTTGGTCAAGCGACCACGACGGTAATCATCATTATCCATAGCAGGCAGGTCATCGTGAATCAAACTTCCCGTATGGATCAACTCGACACAGGCTGCCACTTGGTAATGAGCTTGTTTTAATTCCATTCCAAAGGACTCTAAGATGGTCAATAAAAGCAAGGGACGGATTCGTTTCCCGCCAGCCTGTAGCGAATAAAGAACCGATTGGTTGAGGCGTTCTGCTACCTGAGGTTGGTAAAAGTCTGCCATGGCTTCCTCAAGTCGCTGCAATTTACTGGCAACCATTAATCCATCTCCGCTTCACTGCCATCCGCCTGCATGACCTTGACCAAGGTCTTTTCAGCTGCAGCTAGTGTCTTTTGTAGATCTTTCGATAGAACCATCCCTTTTTGAAACTCAGCAAGTGCTTCTTCCAGAGCCACATCGCCTCGCTCTAATTTGGTTACGATTCCTTCTAATTCAGCTAGATTTTCTTCAAATGTTTTCGTCTGTTTGGACATGTTTTACCTCCACATCAAGTTGACCATCCTTCATCTGGATGGTTAGGTTTTCACCAATTTGTACATTTTCTACACTATCAATCACCCGACCATCTTGACGAATCATGGCATAGCCACGAGCCACGATGCGACTGGTATCCAGCATAGTCAAGGCCTCAATCAGCTTGTCCGCCTTGGCCATCTTATTGTCATAGATATTAGCCATATTGCTCTTCAAGAGTCGTTCCTGCTGGATAATTCTCTCTTGGAAACTCTCTACTTTACGACCTGGGTGCACACCCTGTAATCGTTGCTGTAGTAAGAGACTAGCCTGTTTCTGCTGGCTGTAGAGTTCTTTCATCCGTGTCTGCAATTGATTAGTCAAGCGGTCTAATTTTTGCAAATAACCATCATACAAGCGTTCAGGCTGGCGGAACATGACTGACTGGCTAATTTTCTCAAGCTGACCTCTTAGGAATTTCAAACGATTGGTCATGGCCTGATAGGCTCTATTTTCCTGCTGATTGAGGTAGCCCAGTAAGTCTGCCTTGGTCACAGGTGTTGCTAATTCTGCGGCAGCTGTTGGGGTTGCCGCTCGTCTATCTGCTACAAAATCAGCCAAGGTTGTATCTGTTTCATGACCTACGCTGGAAATGATAGGAATTCGGGATTCAAAAATAGCCCGAACCACAATTTCCTCATTGAAGGCCCAGAGGTCTTCGATAGAACCACCACCACGACCAACAATCAGAACATCCAAGTCATCCCGTTCATTGGCTCTTTGAATATTGGTAACAACCTCCTGAGCAGCCCCATCTCCTTGCACCTTGGTCGGATAGAGAATAATCTCTATGCCTGGAAAACGCCGACGAACAGTGGTAATAATATCCTGAATAACGGCTCCACTCGGACTGGTAATAACACCGATTTTCTTGGTAAAACGTGGCAATTCCTGCTTAAACTCCTGTTTAAACAAACCTTCCTGGGTCAGAGCTTGTTTGAGCTGTTCAAACTTGATAGCCAAGGCTCCAATGCCATCTGGCTCAGCTTTTTCAATGACAATGGAATAGGATCCACTTGGCTCGTATAGCTGCACACGACCAACCGCATTGATTTTCATTCCCTCTTCAAGCTCAAAGCCAAGATTTTTATAGACGCCTGCCCACATGGTCGCTTGGATGACCGCCTTATCATCCTTGAGCGAAAAATATTGGTGGCTAGGACGCTTACGGAAATTGGACACTTGCCCAGTCAAATAGACCCTCTCCAAATACGGATCGCGGTCAAACTTTAATTTTAAATACTTAGTCAGATGACTAACCGATAAATATTCAACCATGTCCACTCCTTCTATATTGTATCCCTACTATTATACCAAATTTTGCACTTTTATACAGAACTAGGCCTATTATTTCCGATAGCTTTCCTGTGTTTTTTTCAACAATTTGCTATATAATAGTTTGTGAGAATATAAGAACTTGTTGACAGGTTCTAAGGAGATTTATATGAAAATTGATGATTTACGAAAAAGTTCTAACATTGAGGACCGCAGGGGACAATCCAGTTCGAACTCATCTTTCTCGTCTGGTTCATCTGGCGGAAATGTTCTATTGGGACTACTCTTTTCACGACTTGGTTGGAAAGGAAAACTACTTGTTCTTGTCCTTTTATTAGCCTTCGGAGGCATGTCAAACCTTGGTGGGCTGCTTTCCCCATCAACAGGGACTAATCCTTACCAATCGAGTCAAGTCACAACGAATTGATACTGATTTTTTATAATAATCACCTTGATCATTACCGCTCAAATTTGTCCCCTGAATTAATCCTTCCTCATCATTTAAGGTGGCCTCCTCCCCCTCTACTACGTTTTTCGATTCTGATAATGAAATTATGTTTCGTTTGTTTTTTATCTAATCTGCCCATGCTCATTCCTAAGAATATGCCTCAAAACAAAGCTGGGCTCAAGCCCCAATGTCATTAAGTTAACTAACCTATCACATTTTGTGGTGGGTTAGTTTTTATGTTACACTAAAAATAAAAG
>NZ_ASCA01000016.1 GCF_002760245.1 Streptococcus suis YS161
ATAATTTCAACACCTTTATAACTACACAATCGTCGAAATATCTCTCCAAGACTACTTCGATATTGATTATAGATGATTTTTCGTCTATACTTAGGTGTGAAGACAATGTGGTAGAACACAGCCACTTTGTATGTGATAAATCATGTGCCTTTTGCGCCATACTTTTCTCCTTTCGCTTTACAATAGGCTTGAACACCTTTATTGTATCGCGTTTGGAGTTTTTTTTGGTATAACCTTCGTCGCGCACCCGCATAGCGGGTGGTTTATTTGTCACGCACCTTACGGAGCGTGACGGATTAAAAGTCACATAAATCAAAAAGAAATTTTGAATGCTGCGACAACAGCATCTATAGTGCCTGCTTTTGCAACTTCTAGTACAGTAGCATTTGGGACGGTGTTAACCTTGTCAGCAGTTTTTGCAGTCATTCAAGAATGGATTCAACAAATACCAGGATCGCCGCTGATTAGTTTACCTGTTTCGACAGCATTGGTTAGTGGTATTATCGGTTCCTCTTCTGGTGCAGTAGGTATTGCTTCAAGTAATTTCCTTCCTGCCTATTTAGAAATGGGGATTAATCCAGAGTTGCTGCATCGTGTAGTAGTTGTTGCATCAGCTATCTTGACAGTTGTGCCTCAGTCTGGTGTGATGATTACCTTCCACAATCTATCGAAATTAAGTATGAAACGTGGACTCAAGTATTCATTTATCCTAGTGACAGTTGGGCATTTGTTAGCCTTACTTGTGATTTTACTGTTGGCGCCTTTGCTATATTAGGATTGATTAACAAACAAATAAAAGCCCTGCCAAATGGCGGGGCTTTTATGCACGAATAGCAAGAAGTGGCTTAAGACCAAAACTTCTCTGCAATTTCTTGACCTTGTTTAATCTTTGCCCACTGTTGCGGGATGGCCAATTCATTACCTGAATCACATGAAGCGAATCCACATTGATGTGACAAGTAGAGACGCTCTTTTGGAATAATCTTGCTTGCTTCCTCGAGTAATTTGTAAACACGTTCTTCATCATCCAAATCAGAAGTTTTACTTGAAAGTAGACCAAGAACGACTTCGACATTCTTGTCACGCAGGCTTTCCAAAGCTTTTAAATCACCTGCACGTTCATCATCCCACTCAAGGAAGAATCGATCGTATTTTTGGTCACGCAGGAATTTTTCAGCAATAGCTTCGTAAGTTCCGCCAGCTGCAGAGCGGCTTTCATAGTTACCACGGCAGTTGTGCGTCCAGACGGTCAAGCCAATTTCATGTCCGTAATCAATAACAGCATTATTGATAGCAACAAACTCGTCAGCCAAAGCAGCCAATGCTTCAGAATCGTCTTGTGGCAAGAAAGGTACAGGGTTAGCAGGGTCGAATAATTCCCAAAGGCAGTCATCAAATTGAACGATTTGTCCACCAGCTTCCTTGTACTGGTCTAAAAATTCCTTATAGGCAGCGATGAGTCCGGCTTTTAATTCATCACGAGTCTTGTAGACCTGATTTGGTCCAACTTGACCATTGAAAATTGTCAATTCATTAAAGGCATGGGCTGGACCGAAAATAGTCTGTTTGGTTACAGTTTCTCCTGCTAATTCTTTCACTTGTTTAAAAATATCAATGAAATGGTGATTTTTTGCAGAAAGTGGAGCAGTAATACGCAATCCAATATCCTTACGTGTTTCAAAAATCTGTCCATCATGGTCTTTAAATGGATAACCATGCTCAGCAATGTAACGCTCGATACCATCGAAGCCCCAGAGAAAATCTAGGTGCCACATTGAACGACCAAATTCTCCATCTGTCACAATATCCAAACCGTTTTCTTTTTGTTCTGCAACAATTTTTTGGATGAGTAAAGCTTCAGTTTCTTTGTAACCATCGAAGTCATCATAGAATGGGTATTTGATGTCTTCACGAGCTTCGATTTGTCGTTTAAATTCTCCTAAGTTTGCTGGTCGAAGAAGTGAACCGACTAATTGGAATCTTGAAGTTGTCATATATGTATCTCTCTTTCTTTCGTTTTAGTGATGAACCTATTCTAACTCATAAGCTATCATTTGAAAAATAGTTATTTTCATGGCAAATCCATAGTTAAAAACTATAACTAGAAAAAATAGACGGAAATAACTTTCTATCATTTGTCAACTATGGTATAATCGAAAGTGCTGAAATCCGAACATTAGGAGACTTAGGAGAAAAATGAAAAAACAATCACCCTTTATAATTGCAGGAATCGTCATGCTAGGGGTCGTGATGCGTGCCCCCTTTACAGCTTTGCCTGCTATTTTGACAGATGTGGCAGCAGGACTGGGAGTAGAAGTGAGTTCATTAGGAATTTTAACCTCTATTCCGCTCATCATGTTTGCCCTCTGTTCATCCTTAGCACCGCGTCTTGCGGCTAAGTTTGGCATGGAAAAACTAATGGCCCTAGTCTTACTGGTTATGGTACTGGGTTCAGGAATGCGAGTTCTCAACTTACCAGCCCTTTACATTGGTACAATGCTTGTTGGTGCTACAATAGCGTTTATTAATGTTTTGCTACCAAGTTTGGTTGCGGCTAATTTTCCAAAGAAAATTGGTCTGTATACGACGATTTATATCACTCTCATGGGGGTGGCGGCAACAGTTGCATCCATGATTGCTGTTCCAATTGTATCCTCTAGTTCTTGGGAATTTTTTATTCTATTAATTACAGGATTGGTGTTTATGGCTTTCCTAATCTGGTTGCCTAATGTAAGAAATAACCATCGATTTGCAAGTGAGAACCAAGGAAACCAGAAATCATCTATCTGGAAAAATAAAGCAGCGATTGCCTTTTTGATATTTGGTGGACTACAATCAGTCCTCTACTATACAGAGATTACCTGGTTGCCAACTATTTCTCAATCAGTTGGCTTTAGTAAGGCAGAAGCAGGGCTAATGGCTGGCTTTTTCAATATGACAGCTATTCCCATGTCTATGATTATCCCAGCTGTTCTTTCCCGTCAGACAAAAGAAATGCGTCGAAATATCATGCTGGCTATTTCATCTGTTACCTTGCTTGGTTTGGTCATGATGGTATTGATTCCGACCAATCTCATTCTTTGGTCAGCGCTTCACATTATTTTAAGTTTTTCAAATGCAGCCCTCTTCCCTTATATGATGTTGAGCTTTACTTTGAAAACAAGCAACAGCCAGGCTACTGCCCAGTTATCAGGAATGGTGCAGACAGGTGGCTATCTCATTGCAGCATTTGGACCAGGCCTTCTCGGTTATAGCTATCCAATCTTCGGAAACTGGATGCCATTGATTCTTGCTCTGGCTATCGTCACACTTGCCATGATGTGGACTATTGTTCTCATTGAAAGAGAAGATATTATCTTATAAAGTATAATCCCTTAAGAAGGCTGGCATTTTTCTGTGAAAATGGCAGAGCTTCTAAGGGATTTTTTGTCAAACAAAAAAAGCTAGACATTTGCCAGCTTTTTAATGTGCCACACGTTTACGAGCAGCTTTTTTACGATTTTCCTCAATGAAGGCTTCTTTCTTTTCTTCTGGTTCAATGATTGTTTTGTGAACAGTGAAGACTGCGCCTGCTGCAAGAGCAACTGTAGAAAGAACACCTGTCAAGAAACCTTTACCAAAACCTTTAGCCATAGTTATTTCTCCTTTACTTGTGTTATAATAGATTTTAGCGAAAAAACAAAATATTTTCAAGGAAAAAGATGAAAACTAAAGTTATTGTGGTCATTGGACCGACAGCGGTAGGAAAAACTGCCCTTGGCATAGACTTGGCCCAGCGCTACAATGGAGAAATTATTAGCGGTGATAGCCAGCAAGTCTATCGCAAACTTGATATTGGCACGGCAAAAGCTAGTCCTAAAGAGCAGGCTGCTGCGGTTCATCACTTGATTGATGTCCGAGATGTGACCGAGGGCTATTCGGCTTATGAATTTGTAGCAGAAGCCAAGGCCTTAATTGCAGACATTACTAGTCGTGGCAAGTTGCCCCTTATCGTTGGAGGTACGGGGCTTTACATTCAGAGCCTGCTTGAAGGCTACCATCTGGGCGGGCTGGTTGACCAGGAGCAAGTTCTTGCTTATCGGGCGGAACTCGATTGCTTGTCTGACGAGGATTTGGAAACAATGGCAGAGCAGGCAGGTTTGATGGTCGAGGGAAACAGCCGACGGAGAATCATTCGTGGGTTAGAGTTGAAAAAATTTGGTAAAAACTTAGAAAATACAGAGTCAGAATATGTGCCTCTTTACATCTGCCTGACGGATGACAGACAGGTTCTTTACGACCGCATCAATCAGCGAGTGGATAAGATGATGGCGGCGGGCTTACTAGATGAAGTTAGCTGGCTCTACCAAGAACACCCAGAAGCCCAAGCTGCTATGGGAATTGGCTACAAGGAGTTTTTCCCTTATTTTGCAGGTGAGCTTTCGCTAGAAGAAGCGGTTGATAAGGTCAAGCAAAATAGCCGCCGCTTTGCCAAACGCCAATTGACCTGGTTCAGAAATCGCATGCAGGTCCCCTTTTATTCAGTAGGCGAGCCAGATTACAAGTCGCAGATTTTCACCGCCGTGGAGGAATTTTTAAATGATTGAAACGCAGAAAGAACAAGAACGCGCCCTCCTGGTTGGAGTGGAATTACCGCAGACAGATAATTTTGACATGTCCATGGAGGAGTTGGCAAGTCTTGCTAAGACGGCTGGCGCTCTGGTCAAGGAAGTCTACACTCAAAAACGTGAAAAATACGACAGTAAGACCTTTGTCGGATCAGGGAAACTAGAAGAAATTGCCCAGATGGTTGAAGCTGACGAGATTGATACAGTCATCGTCAATAACCGACTGACACCTCGTCAGAATGTTAATCTGGAAGAGATTTTAGGTGTTAAAGTCATCGACCGTATGCAGTTGATTTTGGATATTTTTGCTATGCGGGCTCGAAGCCACGAAGGAAAACTGCAGGTCCACCTAGCCCAGCTCAAGTACATGTTGCCACGCTTGGTTGGACAGGGCATCATGCTCAGCCGTCAGGCAGGTGGTATCGGCTCTCGTGGACCGGGTGAGAGCCAGTTGGAGCTCAACCGCCGAAGCATCCGCAACCAGATTCACGACATTGAGCGCCAACTCAAAACAGTGGAGAAAAATCGGGCGACTGTCCGTGAACGCCGCCTGCAATCAGGCGTCTTCAAAATCGGCTTGATTGGCTATACCAACGCTGGCAAGTCCACGATTATGAATGCCATGACCGACAAGCGGCAGTATGAGGCGGACGAACTCTTTGCCACACTGGATGCCACGACCAAGCAGATTAACTTGGCGGACAAGTTCAACGTGACCTTGACCGATACGGTTGGTTTCATTCAGGATCTGCCGACCGAGTTGATTTCTGCCTTCAAGTCCACCTTGGAAGAGTCCATGAACGTGGACCTCTTGCTCCATGTCATCGATGCCTCTGACCCCAATCATAGTGAGCAGGAACAGGTGGTCTTAGACATTCTCAAGGACTTGGATATGCTGGACATTCCTCGCCTGGCCCTTTACAACAAGCTGGATAAGACCGATGACAGCTTTACTCCAAGTCAGTTCCCTCATGTCATGCTGTCCGCTAAGGATAAAAATGCCAAAGGCCATATTCAGATGATGGTCTTGGCCAAGATTAAGACCATGTTTGAACGATTTGAGGTCAGGGTTCCACTTGCTGAATCTTATAAATTGCACGATTTAGCAACTCTTGCACTGATTGAAAATCGGACCTACGAAGAGGATGTGGAAGTGGTATCAGGCTATATCGCTTCCAGCAATAAATGGAAGTTGGAAGAATTTTATGACGGATTATCTTGATTTGGCAATGAAATACGGTGGCTTTACTAGTCTGGACAAGGTCTATCTGGCTAAGAAATTAGCCGATTTGACTGACCAACAAAAACTAGACTTTATCACGCCACCGCCTTCAGTTATCAATGCCTATTTTGCGGAAATCTACCAGAAACAAGGGGCAGAAGAGGCGACAGACTATTATCTGACTCTTTCTCAGCAGCTGAGCCTTTTTCCAAAAGAACCCAGCTTTGCTGAAGACAAGCCCTTTGTCCGCCTGAATTTATCTGGTAAGTCTTTCGGATTTGCCTATGTGTCGGCTGACGGTCTGGCCCAGGTTTTTTCGGAAGGTTTAGAGGAAGTGACAGGAAGTTTGCTCTTTGAAATCGCCCAAGTCTTTCCCCACTATGTCGTCTTTGTGGAGGAGGGCAAGATTTTCATGAAAGCCAATCCCTTTGAGGACGCCGAGTTAGAGGAAGTTGAAACAGACTACCTTTTGACTCAAGTGGCGACAGCGAAAGGTTTGGTCAAGATTTCAGGCTTTAATCAGGAAGAAGTGCTGGAAGTGGCGGACGGCTATGCTGGTCAGCATTACTATGTCTGGTCGGGTCGCTCTGCAATTTTATATATAAAACATTAGAAAGTAAACAATGCAAATTCAATTTTTAGGTACGGGGGCTGGTCAGCCCTCCAAGGCTCGAAATGTATCCAGTTTGGCCTTGAAACTCTTGGATGAAATCAATCAGATTTGGCTATTTGACTGTGGCGAAGGAACTCAAAATCAAATTTTGGAAACGACTATTCGTCCACGTAAGGTCGCAAAAATCTTCATCACTCACCTGCACGGAGACCATATTTTTGGACTGCCAGGTTTTTTGTCTAGCCGTTCTTTCCAGTCTAGTGAGGAGCAGACGGATATTGATATTTACGGTCCTGTGGGCATTCGTTCATTTGTTTTGGCAAGTCTTAAAGTATCAGGGACACGCCTACCTTATCGCATTCATTTTCATGAGTTTGATGTTGATACGGTAGGTCAGGTCCTAGAAACGGACAAATTCACGGTATTCGCTGAAAAGCTGGACCATACCATTCCTTGTGTCGGCTATCGTGTCATCCAGAAAGATTTGGAAGGGACATTGGATGCAGAGGCTCTGCGCGCGGCAGGTGTACCATTTGGTCCCCTATTCGGTAAAATCAAAAATGGTCAAAACGTGACGCTAGAAGATGGGACTGAAATTATCGCGAGTGACTATATTTCTCCTCCTCGGCCTGGTAAGGTAGTGACCATTCTTGGTGATACGCGCAAGTGTTATGCTAGTGTCCGTCTGGCTGTCAATGCTGATGTGCTGGTGCATGAGGCGACTTACGGAAAAGGCGATGAGAAGATTGCTCGCAAGCACGGGCATTCGACCAATATGGAAGCCGCTCAGGTTGCCAAGGATGCAGGTGTCAAACAGCTCTTACTCAACCATATCAGTCCACGCTTTTTGTCCAAAGATATTAGTCAGCTACGGAAAGATGCAAGTACTATTTTCGAGCGGGTTCATATTGTCAAGGATTTAGAGGAAATTGAGCTATGAGAACCATTCTAATCACAGGCGCCTCTGGTGGCTTGGTGCAGGAAATGGTGCCATTGCTGAAAGATGATTTCTTGATTTTGTTAGGGCGAGATGTGGCGAAAATCGAGCAGCTCTATACTTACCATGAAAAAAAGGCTGTCTTTGATGTAGACATCCGAGATGAAATAGCTCTGACGGCATTTTTCGATGAACTGGATAGTCAGTTTGGTCAGATTGATATTTTAGTCAATAATGCTGGCTATGCTATTTATGATGCTTTTGAGAATTTTTCCAGCCAGCAGGTGCAGGCTATGTTTGACATCAATACTTTTGCTCTGATGACCATGTGCCGTTTAGTAGGTAAACGAATGAAGGCCAGACGGAGCGGGCAGATTATCAATATCATTTCCATGTCAGGCTTGATTGCTTCAAGCAAGTCCTCAGTTTATTCGGCGACCAAGTTTGCAGCTATGGGTTTTTCCAATACCATTCGCTTGGAATTAGCCCAGTATGGTGTGACAGTTACTACGGTCAATCCAGGTCCAATCGCAACCAGCTTTTTCGATCAGGCTGACCCGGATGGAAGCTATCAAGAGAGCGTCAAGGCTTTTCTGCTCCAGCCAGACTATGTTGCCAAGAAAATTGTTTCAGCTATGGGGACGAAGAAACGAGACATCAATCTGCCTTGGTCACTAGCAGCTGCTCATAAGCTATATACTCTTTTTCCGAGACTGGCTGATTATTTGGCCAGTACGGTCTTTAATTTGAAATAAAGAAAAGTGAACACATAATATGACCTAGATGGATTAATGCCATTCTAGGTTTTTTTGATCTAATCGGTTGACATTTTTTGACTACAAGTGTAAACTATAATTGTAAATCGATTACAAATGTAGACAGAAATAGGAGTTATCTTATGAACCATTCAAAAGAAAATAAGCAGGAACACCAACATATGATGCATTCTGAGGAAGTTGGTCAGACCAGCCATCATTCTCATCAGCAGGAGCATCCTCATGAAGAGGGGGTTCACGCCAATCATCATTCTGACCATCACGTCCATCACGACCATCATCATGTAGGGGGCTCTGACGTCAGTCATCATTCTCATCATACTCATGATGCTCATCAGCATCACCAAGGGCATGACCATGACATGATGGAGCATGGTGGGCACATGATGCACATGGGGGATATGAATACAAAACTCAAAGTCGCAGTGGCAGTCATGATTCCCCTACTGGCCATTTCTCCAATTGCAGGTTTCACTCTCTTACGTTTTCCGGGTGTTGAACTTGTCCAGCTGATACTAGGTTCTATTATCTTCTTCTACTCAGGAACACCTTTCTTTAACGGAGCTAGAGGGGAGTTGCGAGCTAAAAAACCGGCAATGATGACCCTGATTTCCATGGGGATTATTGTTTCCTATCTTTACTCCGTTTATGCGACCATTTTAGCGTTATTGGGACAAGAAAGCATGAACTTTTGGTTTGAGTTGTCTACGCTGATTGTCATTATGCTGATTGGGCATATCATTGAGATGAAGGCGGTTATGGGAGCAGGCGATGCCCTGAAAGACTTGGCCTCTCTCATTCCGAAAAAAGCCCATCTCAAGGATGGGACAGATGTTGCGGTAGAGGACTTGCAGATTGGGGATTTCCTCCTAGTCAAGGAAAATGAAAAAATTCCGGCTGACGGTAAGATTTTGAGTGTTGCTCATATTGATGAATCCATGATTACTGGGGAATCTCGAGCTGTCAAAAAAGAGGCAGGAGATAGAGTATTCGGTGGTTCGCTCAATCAAAACACGCCCTTTGAAATGGAAGTGACCACTCTTGGTAAGGACAGCTTTTTGGCGGAGGTGACCGAAATGGTCCGTCAAGCGCAAAACCAGAAATCCAAGCTTGAAAATATGGCTGACCGCGTAGCCTCTTGGCTCTTCTATGCAGCTTTAATTGTGGGGATTTTGGCCTTTATTTATTGGACCATGACGGCTAATCTTGCCTTTGCCTTGATGATGGCAGTTTCTGTTTTTGTCATTGCCTGTCCGCATGCCCTTGGTTTAGCCATCCCTCTTGTTGTGGCGCGTTTGACCACGATTTCTTCAAAAAATGGTCTTTTGGTTCAGAACCGAACAGCTCTTGAACAGGTTAACCAGATTCGGTTTGCCTTGATGGATAAGACCGGAACCTTGACCGACGGAAAATTTCAAGTTCGCCACAGTCAAGATTTGGTTGAGGGAGCGGATGTGCTGGCCAAAATGGCAGCCCTAGAAGTTCATTCAACCCACCCAATTGCCCTTTCCATAGTGGAGGCGGCAGGTCAACATTCCTATCAAGTAGAGCAGGTTGAGAATATCCCTGGTAGTGGGATTCGAGGAGTCTTGGATGGAAGGGTTTATGAAATCATGTCCTACAAAGGTCTGCAGGAAATAGGTTTGTCAGTGGATCAGGACGTGATTGCTCCCTATCTTGATTTGGGTCTAACCGTGAGTTTTTTGGTGACTGATCATGTGGTCTTGGGATTTGTAGCCTTGGGAGACCAGATAAAAGAAGATGCTAAAGATTTTGTAGCAGGCTTGAAAGCGCAGGGTATTAGTCCTGTGATGTTAACGGGTGACAATCCAGCTACCGCACAAAAAGTGGCCAGTCAGTTGGGCATAGAGGATTACCGAGCTGAACTTAAACCAGAGGATAAGGCAAAACTGGTCAAGGACTATCAGGCGCGTGGGGCAGTTCTTTTCATCGGCGATGGGGTCAATGATTCGCCTGCTCTAGCGACGGCAGATTTAGGCTTTGCCATTGGCGCAGGAACTTCTGTTGCCATTCACTCTGCAGATGTAGTCTTGGTTCAATCCAATCCATCAGCGGTCTTGGATATGTTGAGCATTGCCAAGACAACCATCCGCAAAATGAAGCAAAATCTCTGGTTTGGGGCAGGTTACAACATCATTGCCATTCCCTTAGCTGCTGGAATCCTCTATCCAAGCATGGGCATTATGGTGGATCCTTTATTGGCGGCTGTGCTCATGAGTCTATCGACGGTTATTGTCGCTATCAATGCTATGGGCTTACGTTACGGTAAACCGTAGAAATTTTGACAGATAATATATATAAGTAAAACACCGGTCTATGTCGGTGTTTTATGATGTAGGAGATAGGGGTGCTGTTTTCAAGTAAGAACTGCGAGAAATCTACTGCGATAATTAGTAGGATATTTGACTATAATCTGGTATAATGGGAAAAAACATCGTGAGAGTGTAGTATGAAAAAATTGTGGAAAATTATTTATAGTCGGGTTTTTATAGTTCTTGCCCTTTTATTATTGACAGTCTTTGCGATATTTTGGGTAGTTGGCTCACTAGCAGTCTATGTCCCAGCTATCTTGACGGTATTACAACTTTTTTCTATAATCGTAGCCATTTCCATCATTAACCGGCCCATGAACGCAAGTTTTAAGTTGACTTGGATTATCTTTGTCATTGGTATTCCGATTTTTGGTGCCCTCTTTTACTTTATCCTCCAGTCCAACCTGGAAACCCAACGCTATCGTCGAACTTTTAAGCGACAGGCAGCGGTTATGCGGGAGTACGGACACACCTCTGAAAAGGTCATGAAGGGCTTGGCAGGAGAGGATAAGGAGCAGCTCAAACTAGCTCACTACATGAGCGAGTACGTCGGCTATCCTCTGCATACCAATACAGATGCGGTTTATTTTCCGTCGGGGGAGGCCAAGTTTGAGGCACTCTTAGAGGAGTTGAAAAAGGCAGAGCAGTACATCTTTATGGAGTATTTCATTGTCGATTTTGGCTATATGTGGGAGTCTATCCTGACCATTCTCAAGGAAAAAGCAGAGCAGGGAGTGGAAGTTCGGTTTTTGTACGACGGCATGAATTCCCTCAGTTTGCTCCCCTATAATTACTACAAGACCCTACGTTCTTATGGTATTAAGGCCAAGGTCTTTTCGCAAATTATCCCAGCCCTGTCAACCGTTCAGAACAACCGTGACCACCGTAAAATTACTGTTATTGACGGCAAAGTTGCCTTCACAGGTGGGGTCAACATCGCAGACGAGTACATCAATCAAAAAGAACGATTTGGTTACTGGAAGGACGCAGCCATTATGGTCAAAGGCGAGGCTGTTGCCAACTTTACCAATATGTTCCTACAAATGTGGAATTTCGACGAGCGAAAGGAAAATGACGACCTCGCCTATCTCCGAGCTCATAAGGAATCCGAATCAGATACGGTTGCAGGAGAGGGGTATTTCCTAGCTTATGGTGAAAGTCCCTTTGACAATGATGAAGTAGCCAAACGAGTTTATCTGGATATGATTCAATCTGCAACTGACTACATTTATATTATGACTCCCTATCTAGTCTTAGACGATGAGATGATTGACAATCTGACCTATGCAGCCAAGCGCGGTGTACGAGTCAAGATACTATTACCTCATATCTACGATAAGCAGTCGGCCTACTTGGTCGCTCGGACGGATTTCAGAACTTATCTGGAAGCAGGCATTGAAATTTACGAGTTCACACTAGGATTTGTGCATTCTAAGGTAGTCTTAGTCGATGACAAAAAGGCAACCGTTGGTACTGTCAATATGGACTTCCGATCCTTCTATCTCAACTTTGAATGCGGCCTCTATGTTTATAACCATAAGCAAGTTCTGGCAGACATTCACAAGGACTTTGAAGACTCCTTTGCCCAGTCTCAACGCATTACTTTACTCGGCTTTGAAAATACATATCCGTGGTACAAGCGATTAGCTGGTGCCTTGATGAATATTATTTCTCCATTGCTTTAAAAATAATCTTGCATAGTTGGAGCAAGGGTTGATTGATTAAATTCAGTCCTCCCTCTGCTCCATTTTTCTTGGAAAATGATATAATAGAAAGATAGTTTATACTCGGAAAAGTTACAGGTTACTTGTGATTTTGAGTATTAAGGAGTGAAACACGTGATAAAACCCAATTATGACTGGCAATTATTAACCGGTTTTTTTGATGAACAATTTATCAAAATTGCTAAAAAAGAAGGAGTAGACCCGGTAGCGGCTAAGTTGCTGTATGAACGTGGCATCCATTCGGCGGAAGAATTGCATACTTTCTTACAACCAAGCTTAGAAGACCTTCACGATCCCTATTTACTACATGATATGGACAAGGCGGTAGAGCGGATTCGCCGAGCAATCGAAGATTACGAACAAATTTTGATTTATGGAGATTATGACGCAGACGGCATGACCTCGGCATCTATTCTGAAAGAAACTTTGGAGGAAATGGGGGCAGAAGTCCAAGTTTATCTTCCCAACCGTTTCACAGATGGCTATGGGCCAAATCAGTCAGTTTACAAGTATTTTATAGAGCAGCAGGGGATTTCTCTTATTGTGACGGTGGACAATGGCGTAGCGGGTCATGAAGCGATTGCCTATGCCCAGGAAATGGGGGTCGATGTTGTCGTGACAGACCACCATTCCATGCAGGAAACTCTTCCCAATGCCTATGCGATTGTACATCCAGAGCATCCAGAGGGAAATTATCCCTTCAAACATTTGGCAGGTTGCGGTGTGGCTTTCAAATTGGCCTGTGCCCTTCTTGAAACGGTTCATGCAGACTTGCTGGATTTGGTCGCAATTGGCACCATCGCTGATATGGTCAGCTTGACCGATGAGAATCGTGTCATGGTCAAATATGGTCTCTCGCTTCTCAAACAGACTGAGCGAGCAGGTTTGCAAGAGTTGATAAAGATAGCTGGTATTGACATAGACAGTATTGATGAAGAAACAGTTGGTTTCCAACTTGCTCCGAGGCTGAATGCCCTTGGTCGACTTGATGATCCTAATCCAGCCATCGAATTACTGACTGGTTTTGATGACGAAGAGGCCCATGAGATTGCCCTCATGATTGATAGTAAAAATGTAGAACGCAAAGATGTTGTCCAAGCTATTTATGATGAAGCAAAAACCATGTTGCGCCGAGATAGACCTGTTCAAGTTCTGGCTAAAGAAGGTTGGAACCCAGGTGTTTTAGGGATTGTAGCAGGACGCCTACTAGAAGAATTGCACCAGCCTGTTATCGTCTTGTCTATTGAAGATGGTAAGGCAAAGGGTTCGGCTCGTTCTGTTGAAGCGGTTGACATTTTCAAGGCCCTTAAAGATCATCAGGACCTATTTATCGCCTTTGGTGGCCATGCTGGTGCAGCAGGTATGACCTTGGAAGTTGACAAACTCGAAGAGCTTGCTCTAACCTTGGCAGACTACATTATCGAAAATAAATTGGATTTATCCAGCAAGTCTTCGCTGGTCTTAGATGAAGAATTGGATTTAGAGGAATTAACCCTAGATACTCTAAAATCTTTCGAGAAGTTTGCGCCTTACGGCATGGATAATAAAAAGCCTGTATTCTACATCAGAGACTTTCAGGTGGAATCAGCAAGAACCATGGGGCAGAATAATGCCCATTTGAAACTACGCATTACTAAAGGTGCTGCTGGATTTGATGTGGTTGCTTTTGGTAAGGGCAATCTAGCCTTGGAATTTTCACAGGCCAAGGGCTTAGAACTAGCTGTCACCTTGTCTGTCAATCAATGGAATGGCAATACCAGTCTTCAGCTCATGTTGGTTGATGCTCGGGTCAATGGTGTTCAACTTTATAATATTCGTGGAAAACAACATCCTATTCCCGCAGGAGTCCCAATTTTGGACATTGAAAATCCAGTAGCAGATAACAAAGCAATTGTCTTGGCTAACTTGCCTGAGGACCTCAGTAGTCTGCGTAGCTATTTTCAGGAAAGAGAATTTGAAGCTATTTATTTTAAAAATGAAATTGCCAAACCGTACTATCTAGATGGTTATGGTAGCCGAGAACAATTCGCTAAATTGTATAAGACTATTTACCAATTTGATGAGTTTGATGTCCGCTACAAACTGAAAGATTTGGCTGGTTACTTAAAAATTAATGACAGTCTCTTGGTCAAAATGATTCAGATTTTCCAAGAATTAGAATTCGTCACGATTACGGATGGGGTCATGCGGGTCAACAAAGAGGCGCAGAAGCGAGAGATTTCAGAAAGTCAAATATATCAAGAATTGAAAGAAACAGTTATCCAACAAGAGTTGATGGCGCTTGGCACCGTTCAGGAAATTTATGAATGGCTATGTGGTCGCGTTTGATGACAGTAGAAGCTCTGGTTGTTGTTGGAGTGATTGGAACGCTTCTCTACACTTATAGGTTTATCAGGCAAAAAAGTCTGTTGAAAAATCTTGAACAGATAACCGAAATAAAGCATGCATTGATTGAATTACGGCAAGTAGGATGGTCAGAAAGAGCCATCAAAAAGGTTTTCCTGAAACAACTGTTGCCTCTAAAACAAGAAGACATCCCAGCATTTGTTCAAAATTTCATAAAAGAAGCTACTATTTTTGCCTCAACTAGCTTTTATCAGTTGATAAAAGTTGACAGTCGCTCTTTAAGCCAAGAGAAAGCGACGGCTTTATTGGAGCAAAGTATGAATATGTTAGATTTTCCTGAGGAATTAAGTCACGGGATATTACCTGAACTTTTGCAGAAGATGGATGTGAATTGTCCTCCACACCATCCGTTTTGGCGGTACTTTGCTAAGCTAGTTGATAAGGCTTTTCCAGTTCGAGAATTAGAAGTCAAACGGCCGTTAAACAGACAGGTCCATCAGCTGCGCTACCTTATTTCCTATCAGCAGGCTTTTTGGGTACGTCAGCAGTTTGGAAAAGGAAAAACAGACTGGCAGGCTCTAGTAGCCTATTTACGTAGCCTACCTCGGTGGTCTTACCGCTTACGAGAATCTGCCCGCCTACACAATAAACAACTGTTCGGAAAGAAAAATCAGAAGACCTTGCCAGTCAATATGAAGATTTTGATTCATTTTCACAGCGAATTTATCCTAAATCAAGATGGACAATTTGCCTTGATTTTAGAAGAACGACCACATGTCAATGGCGTGGTAAACGGGGCTTCCTTCAATTATGCCAGAGCTAATAATAAGCGCCATAGACAACTTGATATGGCTCCAGTTGGCACGCAGGATCCCGTTTTTCGGAAAGAATTGCTACGCTCAAAGATGGGAGTCTATTTATCGCCTACTCGCTTGCGCCACTACTAAAAAGGAAGAAATGAGGTTGGCTGGGAGCAGTCTTACTTTAATCAGCAAGGAAGCTTTTCCTATGGTGGACATAGCAGGGCAGCTTGTGTGGTGAATGTGAGGAGACGATTTGCTAAAGATATAGGTCTGAAATGTACCAAAAAACAATTTCATGGTATAATGAAGAGTAAAAATTATTTTTAAAAAGAGAGAGACAAATGAACTTAAAAGATTACATCGCAACAATTCCGAACTATCCAAAAGAAGGTATCGAATTCCGTGACATTAGCCCTTTGATGGCAGATGGAAATGCTTATAGCTATGCAGTACGTGAAATCGTTCAGTATGCGACAGATAAGCAAATCGATATGATTGTTGGGCCAGAGGCGCGTGGTTTCATCGTTGGATGTCCAGTTGCCTTTGAATTGGGAATCGGTTTTGCACCAGTTCGTAAGCCAGGTAAGTTACCACGTGAGGTTATCTCAGCTGACTATGAAAAAGAATATGGTGTAGACACATTGACGATGCATGCAGACGCAATCAAACCAGGACAACGTGTCTTGATTGTCGATGACTTGTTGGCAACTGGTGGTACTGTAAAAGCAACGATCGAAATGATTGAAAAGCTTGGCGGTATCGTTGCTGGCTGTGCCTTCTTGATTGAGCTAGATGATTTGAAAGGCCGCGAAGCAATCGGCGATTACGACTACAAGGTTTTGATGCACTATTAATCTGAGGTTATAGCTAAAACTTATAACTGGTCCTATTTTTATTCTAATTGAATTGCATAGCAACCTGTCTTATAATAAATATAAGAAAATTGGGAGGTTGCTTATGCCAATTAAAATTGAAAAATCATTACCAGCAGTTGAAATTTTGAGAAAAGAGAATATTTTTGTGATGGATAGTGACCGAGCTAGTCATCAGGACATTCGTCCTATCAAAATCCTTATTCTCAATCTCATGCCACAGAAGATAGTGACGGAGACTCAGTTGCTCCGTCTTTTGGCTAACACTCCTTTACAGCTAGAGGTTGAATTTCTCTACATGGCTAGTCACGAGTCCAAAAATACACACTCGGACCATTTGAAGCAGTTTTATAAGACTTTTGAGCAGGTCAGGGATAGCTATTTTGATGGGCTCATCGTGACAGGAGCACCAGTTGAAAACTTACCTTTTGAGGAAGTTGATTACTGGCATGAACTTACTCAAGTTTTTGATTGGTCAAAAACACATGTTTATTCAACATTGCACATTTGTTGGGGTGCACAGGCAGGTTTGTATGCACGCTATGGTGTACCCAAACACAGTATGTCTCGAAAACTATCAGGCGTATATTGTCAAGAGGTGACTAATCCAACTAGCCCTCTTATGCGTGGATTTGACGATGAATTTCGTTCACCACACTCCCGTTATACGGAAGTAAGGGAGGCAGATATTGCCCATCTGAGTGGGTTGACGATTTTATCGCAAGGTCCAGAAGTTGGCCTATCCATTTTAGCCAGCAAGGATTTAAGAGAAATTTATAGTTTTGGACATTTAGAGTATGATAGGGATACACTAGCTAAGGAATACCAACGTGATTGTATAGCTGGAAAAAATCCCCATTTACCGGAAAATTATTTCAAAGAAGATGACCCTACAAGCAAACCATCTCTCTCTTGGAATTTACCAGCAGCACAATTCTTTACCAACTGGGTGAATTATGCTGTCTATCAAGAAACTCCATACGACTGGCATATCTTTGAACAATCAGCCCAGTCAGCTAGTCTTTAAAGAGGAAGTATGAACTATTCACAGCAATTTCGTCAGGGACATTTGGTCCTGCCAGCAGCAATATTATTCCACTATCAAGAGCTTTTTCCGTCGGCAGATGATTTTTTGATTTGGCAGTTTTTCTTTTATCAAAATTCTTCAGCTATCGAATCATTAGCACCTAGTGAGATTGCTCAAGCTACTGGTAAAACAGTTGCCCAGGTCAATCAAGCTATTGAAAATCTCCAAGATGCTGGACTCTTAGAATTTAAGACAATCAGTATTGCTGGTGAAATTGAAATGATATTCGATGCGCTTCCTGCTTTTGAAAAATTGGATGCTCTGTTAACTACAAAACAGGCAGTTGAGATTGTGCAGCCAGAGAATGATTTGAAGACCTTGGTGGGTGATTTTGAACGTGAATTGGGCCGCTTTTTATCGCCGTTTGAAATCGAAGATTTGCAGAAGACTATTGAGGATGACAAAACTTCGATTGATTTGGTTCGTGCAGCCTTGAAAGAAGCTGTTTTTAACAACAAAACAAATTGGAAATACATCCAAGCTATTCTACGAAACTGGCGCCGCGAGGGAATTACTACAGTTGCGCAAGTAGAAGCGAAAAATGCAGAAAGAGAAATTCAGACTCCTAAGAATGTGACTGTTTCAAGTGACTTTCTTGATGCAATGGATCTCTGGAAAGATTGATATGGAAACAAAATTATCTAAAAGGCTGGAAACAGTCGCAAGTTTTGTCCCACAAGGGGCACGTCTAGTTGATGTAGGGAGTGACCATGCTTATCTCCCTCTTTTTTTGGTAGAGCAGGGGCGTATTGATTTTGCCATTGCAGGGGAAGTCGTTCAAGGTCCCTATCAGTCAGCGCTCCAGAATGTAGAGCAGGCGGGACAAACAGAAAAAATTCTAGTCCGTTTAGCAAATGGCTTAGGTGCGTTTGAGACGTCTGATCAGATGACTGCCGTGACCATAGCAGGTATGGGAGGACGCTTGATTGCAGAAATCTTAGAAGCAGGAAAAGAAAAGCTTGCGACCATTGAACGGTTGATACTCCAGCCAAATAATCGTGAAGATGATGTGCGTCGATGGTTGGAAAAAAATGGTTTTAGATTGGTTGCTGAAAAGATTCTGGAAGAAAATGGCAAGTTATATGAAATCCTCGTTGCAGAATCAGGACAGATGAGACTATCAGAAGTTGAACATCGTTTTGGTCCCTATCTACTAGAGGAGGCTTCGCCAGTTTTCGTCAAAAAGTGGAGAAGAGAACTTGAAAAATTAAGTTTTGCTTTGGAACAAGTTCCATCTGAACGCCAAGGTGACCGCTTTGCCATTTCCCAAAAAATCCAACAAATTCAGGAGGTACTCCATGTTAGCTAGTCAGGTTATTGAGCGCTATCAAGCCTTTTGTCCCCCTTCTTTAGCTATGGAAGGCGATGTCAAAGGGCTGCAAGTCGGTACCCTTAATAAAGAGATTCAACGCGTCATGGTGGCTCTGGATATTCGTGAGACAACAGTGGCAGAGGCGATTGATAAAAAGGTGGATTTGATTATCGTCAAGCACGCTCCGATTTTTCGTCCCATAAAGGATTTGGTGGCAGACAATCCACAAACTAAAATGTATCTTGATTTAATCAAGCACGATATTGCAGTCTATGTCAGTCATACAGATATTGATGTGGTTGAGGGTGGTCTCAACGACTGGTTCTGCGACCTTCTGGAGATTCAGGATACTACCTATCTGATTGAAACTGCCGAGGGGCAGGGGCTTGGCCGTGTGGGGACAATAGCAGAGCAGACTTTGGAAGAATTGGCTTTGAAAGTCAAGTCTGTCTTTGGTCTAGATGCTGTCCGTCTGGTGACCTATGGACACCAAGCTCATCAGTATGTCAGTCGTGTGGCGATTTGTGGTGGCAGTGGTGGTTCTTACTACCATGAGGCTCTTGCCAAGGGAGCAGATGTTTACATCACAGGCGATATTTACTACCATACAGGTCAGGATATGTTGACTCAGGGCTTGCTGGCGATTGACCCAGGCCACCATATCGAATCCTTGTTTATCAAGAAAATTGCAGATTTGCTGGAAACTTGGAAAGCAGAAGAGGGCTGGGATGTGGACATTATGCCTTCAACCGTTTCAACCAATCCGTTTAGACACCTATAAAAGTCACAAAAGTTGTGGCTTTTTTCTGTCTTTCTCTTGATTTTTTAGGGTAGTTAGGGTATCCTAATTATCATACTATGCGCGGTTAAAAAGGAGATGTGAAATGGCTTGGTTTACGGAACAGTCTGTTGTCATACAGGCTTTATTAGGTGGCTTGTTTACATGGTTTTGTACCATTTTAGGTTCGGCTATCGTCTTTTTCTTTAAAACTGTTAGTCGTCGGTTGCTGGATACCATGTTAGGCTTTGCGGCAGGTGTTATGATTGCGGCCTCTTTCTGGTCTTTGCTAGCACCCTCGATTGAATACGCTGAAGCTTTTTATGGCAGTCTGGCTTGGATACCAGCAGCAGTAGGTTTTGCAGCAGGTGGTATTTTTTTACGCTTGGTAGATGCCTGGGTTCCGCATTTGCATTTGGGAAATGATAAAGATAAGGCAGAAGGCGGTGGTGAGAAGGATAGAAAAAATCTATCCAAAACAGCCCTGCTCTTCTTAGCTATTACAATTCACAATATTCCTGAAGGTTTGGCGGTCGGCGTGACATTTGGTGCACTTGCTTCTAACTATAGTCCAGCAGCTTTTATCGGCGCAATTGGTCTTGCTATTGGGATTGGTATACAAAATATTCCTGAAGGGGCAGCCTTGGCTATTCCAATTCGTACAGACGGCGCATCTAGGTGGAAAGCTTTTTACTGGGGATCAATGTCAGCAATTGTTGAGCCGATTGCAGCAGTCATCGGGGCTTTTGCGGTCACCTTTATGACACCTATTTTACCTTATGCCCTCTCCTTTGCGGCAGGAGCCATGATTTTTGTCGTCGTAGAAGAGCTCATTCCAGAATCGCAGACAAACGGCAATACGGATATTGCAACTCTGGGCTTAATGGCTGGTTTTATCATCATGATGATTTTGGATGTTGCTCTAGGATAATTTGTTAAAGTCTGTCGTCACAGGCTTTTTTTTTATGACAATATCTTTAAAAATATGGTATAATGAACTGATATTAATTTAGGGAGGGTACTCTTATATGAAAGGTATTATTCTAGCAGGTGGTTCAGGTACACGCCTTTATCCTCTGACACGTGCGGCTTCAAAACAATTGATGCCTATCTATGACAAACCAATGATTTATTATCCATTGTCAACATTGATGTTGGCTGGGATTAAAGAAATCTTGATCATTTCTACTCCTCAGGATCTTCCTCGTTTCAAGGATATGCTGGGAGATGGCTCAGAGCTTGGTATTAGTCTGTCTTATGCCGAACAACCAAGTCCAGATGGTTTGGCGCAAGCCTTCATTATCGGTGAAGATTTTATCGGTGATGACAATGTAGCCTTGATTCTTGGTGATAACATCTACCACGGCAATGGATTGACCAAGATGTTGCAACGTGCAGCCAGCAAAGAAAAGGGAGCGACTGTCTTTGGTTACCAAGTAAAAGACCCAGAACGCTTTGGTGTTGTTGAGTTTGACGCTGATATGAATGCCATCTCTATCGAAGAAAAACCTGAAGAGCCAAAATCGAATTTTGCTGTTACTGGTCTTTACTTCTATGACAATGATGTTGTCGAAATTGCGAAAAATATCAAGCCTTCACCTCGTGGCGAGTTGGAAATCACAGATGTCAACAAGGCTTACTTAGAACGCGGCGACTTGTCTGTTGAGCTTATGGGCCGTGGATTCGCTTGGTTGGATACAGGTACGCATGAAAGCCTCTTGGAAGCGGCGCAGTACATCGAAACGGTTCAACGCTTGCAAAACGTTCAAGTGGCTAACTTGGAAGAAATTGCCTACCGCATGGGCTACATCACCAAAGAACAAGTGCATGAATTGGCACAGCCACTTAAGAAAAATGAATACGGACAATACTTGCTCCGTTTGATTGGAGAAGCCTAATGACAGAAAACTTTTTCGGTAAAACACTAGCAGCTCGCTCAGTTGAAGCTATTCCAGGAATGTTAGAATTCGACATTCCTGTTCATGGCGACAACCGTGGCTGGTTTAAGGAGAACTTCCAAAAGGAAAAAATGCTTCCGCTCGGCTTCCCTGAAAGTTTCTTTGCAGAAGGAAAATTGCAAAATAATGTTTCCTTCTCTCGCAAAAACGTTCTTCGTGGTCTTCACGCAGAGCCTTGGGACAAGTACATTTCCGTTGCAGACAGTGGTAAGGTCTTAGGAACTTGGGTCGATCTTCGTGAAGGCGAAACCTTCGGTAACACCTACCAAACCGTTATCGATGCTTCAAAAGGTATCTTCGTTCCGCGTGGCGTAGCCAATGGTTTCCAAGTTTTGTCAGACTTCGTGGCTTACAGCTATTTGGTTAATGACTACTGGGCTTTGGAACTCAAGCCTAAGTATGCCTTCGTCAACTACGCTGACCCTAGTCTCGACATCCAGTGGGAAAACCTAGAGGAAGCGGAAGTTTCAGAGGCGGATAAAAACCATCCACTCCTCAAGGACGTCAAGCCTTTGAGAAAAGAGGACCTCTAATGTTTCAAGCCTTTTTGGAAATAGCAGAGCAGTTAAACAAGCTAGGAATCACACCCTTGTTAATGGGCTCAGTTGGTTTAGAAAGGCGAACAGGGAGGGACTGGCAGGCAGGAGATGTAGATATTCATGTTCCAAGTGATCCACGTGGCTGGGAAGCCCCAGATGACGAACGGATTTACCGTGCAGATGAGCTGATAGCCGTGATGAATCAACTTGGTTATGTCCTTGTTGACCGTCACGAACATGAATTTCATAAAGACGGCTTATCTGTTGAATTCGGAGGCCTACATTCACTGCCTGAATTTGCTGGTGTAGAGCTAGAAGATTTGGAAGAACTAGAAACAGCAGGTGTTCGCTATTACCTACCGACACTTGAACAATACCTAAAAATCTACCAAGCCTCTTCCAAAGATTCCTACCGTGCAGAAAATAACAATCAAAAAGATTTTGCTAAGATTGCTTACTTGAAAGAAGTATTGAAGTAGTCTGGTAATGCAAGAGGGCGAGCATCGCGAGCCCAAAGCGATAGTTTCCGCCGTAGTGAGAAGCTCCTTTGCTTTGCTAAGGAGCGGGGAAGCCATGAGACCTTAGGCTCATGGTTTAGTAATGAAACACCTTGGTGGTTGCTTACGTCCCCACTACCTAAGCTGACACACAAAAAAAGAAAAAACTTTTCGGAGAAAAAAATGTCTCAATTTAAAAATATCATCGTAACTGGTGGAGCTGGTTTCATCGGTTCAAACTTTGTACACTATGTTTATAACAATCATCCAGACGTTCACGTAACTGTTTTGGATAAACTTACTTATGCAGGAAACAAGGCTAACTTGGAAGCTATTCTTGGTGACCGTGTTGAGCTGGTTGTTGGCGACATTGCAGATGCTGAGTTGGTTGACAAATTGGCTGCTAAGGCAGATGCAATCGTTCACTATGCGGCAGAAAGCCACAACGACAACTCTCTCAACGATCCAAGCCCATTCATCCATACCAACTTTATCGGTACTTACACCTTGCTTGAAGCGGCTCGTAAATACGATATTCGTTTCCACCATGTATCGACTGACGAAGTATACGGTGACCTTCCTTTGCGTGAAGATTTGCCAGGTCATGGCGAGGGTCCAGGTGAGAAATTTACAGCAGAAACCAACTACAACCCATCATCACCATACTCATCAACCAAGGCTGCTTCAGACTTGATTGTTAAAGCATGGGTGCGTTCATTTGGTGTTAAAGCAACGATTTCAAACTGTTCAAACAACTACGGTCCATACCAACACATCGAGAAATTCATCCCACGCCAAATCACCAACATCTTGGCAGGTATCAAGCCAAAACTGTACGGTGAAGGTAAAAACGTCCGTGACTGGATTCATACCAACGACCACTCGACTGGTGTTTGGGCAATCTTGACAAAAGGTCGTATGGGTGAAACTTACCTGATTGGTGCTGACGGTGAGAAAAACAATAAAGAAGTGCTTGAATTGATTCTTGAAAAAATGGGTCAACCAAAAGATGCTTACGACCAAGTGACTGACCGTGCAGGACACGATTTACGCTATGCTATTGACGCAAGCAAACTTCGTGACGAGCTTGGTTGGACACCACAATTCACAGACTTCTCTCAAGGTTTGGAAGAAACAATCCAGTGGTATACAGACAACCAAGACTGGTGGAAGGCAGAAAAAGAAGCTGTTGAAGCCAACTATGCTAAGACACAGGAAGTTATTAAATAAGACTATTAAAGGCTAGGGCTCTTGCCCAAGCCTTTCTTGAAATAAGGAGCAAACATGATTTTAATTACAGGTGCAAATGGTCAGTTAGGAACTGAATTGCGTTATCTCTTGGATGAGCGTGGTGTCGAGTATGTTGCCGCTGACGTAGCAGAGATGGACATCACGGATGCAGACAAGGTGGATACCTTCTTTGCAGAAGTAAAACCAAGCATTGTTTACCACTGTGCAGCCTACACAGCTGTTGATATGGCTGAAGACGAGGGCAAGGAACTCAACTACAAGATTAACGTAACAGGTTCTGAGAATGTTGCCAAGGCAGCTGCTAAATACGGTGCAACTCTTGTCTATATTTCAACAGACTATGTTTTCAACGGTGAGTTGCCAGTCGGTCAAGAGTGGCAAGTCGATGACCAGCCAGATCCTCAATCAGAATACGGTCGTACCAAGCGTTTGGGTGAAGAAGCAGTTGAGAAGTTCGCAGACAAGTTCTACACAGTCCGTACAGCTTGGGTCTTTGGTAACTACGGTAAAAACTTTGTTTTCACCATGCAAAATCTTGCTCAAACCCGCGATACTTTGACGGTTGTCAATGACCAACACGGTCGTCCAACCTGGACACGCACCCTTGCGGAATTCATGGTTCACTTGGTGGACACCAAGCAAGCATTTGGTTACTACCATTTGTCAAACGATGCAGCAGAAGATACGACTTGGTTTGATTTTGCTACGGAAATCCTCAAGGATACCAACACCAAGGTATTGCCAGTGGACTCTAGCCAATTCCCAGCTAAGGCAAAACGTCCATTCAACTCAACCATGAGCTTGGACAAGGCAAAGGCGACTGGCTTTGTCATCCCAACTTGGCAAGAAGCCCTCGAAGCTTTTTATAAGCAGGAGAAGCGATAGAAATTCTCTTTCGTTAATTATTCACTTGCTATCATTAGTGATTGTAATTTTATTGCTATATATACTGAAATGGTTTGCTTCTTGTCTGATGTATGTAGTAGTTTGACATTGTCAGATTAAGTTAGACATTTAGAGAGTTCTCATAGAGTAAGGAATCCTGTTATGACAGATTCCTTTTATCACCGTCAAGTTCCAATCTTCTTCTGAATGAGATTGGATAAAGGCTTTTTCTGATGATGTTAGGTTCGTTCTACTCAGATTATAACGTTTCTTATTTAGCTAATAGTAGTCGTAAGCTGAATTTCCATTTTTGAGAAAGTGCATTATACATTATAGATAGTCTATTTTGAATTATCTAAAATTTTCAGTTTTGTCAATTTTTTTGTCTTCTTGAAAGCAAGCCTTTATAATAATGAGTTCATTTGTGGTAAGAAGGGGACCTGCATTTATGTTAGTCATTTCAGATAAATGTGGTAGTTTATCTGAGCCTAACATAGATGTTTTTTTGTCTAGCTTAATTTTACAAATTTCGGGGCTTAATAAAACCGAATAATTATTGTTTGTATGATAAAATTTTTGTTTAAAAATGAGAAATTGTGCTATAATTTAGAATATAGATTTTAGTTTTGTTAGTGTAGCTATGGCTATTATCTTAACTGAAATTAAGGAGGGTAATGTGAAAAAGAAAACGATATTCTTACTATCTGTATGTGCGATTGTTTTGAGTGGTTATGTCGTACAAGCGGATAGTTTAGAAGCTTCAAGTCAGTTAATGAGTGTTCCTAGTTCACCGGAAATCGGAGGACAGTTATCCGTTATAGAAGAAGCTGGTCAGATGAAAGCTGTTCTTTCACATATTACTGGGGAAATCATTGGAGTAACAGGACAGTTTAAATCAAGTTCAAACTCAGGAAAAACTATTGCCTTCACTATTGATGCTCAGGGACAGTATGTTGCTTATTTAAATCGCTCTAATTTTTCAGATGAAGATCAAATATTTACTTTGACTTTAGTAGTTAGTCTCCTAGATGGAAGTTCACATAGTTTGGATGAATATACATTCTCTTGGATAAAAGCCACAGATATTAGTCAAGAAGTAGCTATTGTTAAAGAAGATAGTGGAAAAGAGACGACAGCTTCAAATAGTTCGGTTACTTCTAGTATTTCATCTGCTTTAGCTTCGACTACGACTAGTGGGACAACAATTTCTGAAAAAAATACTGTATCTTCAGATGATACCAATTCTGTAAGCACTTCTTTAGCAAAATTGGTAACGAGTACACAAACTGAGACGGTAGCAAGCACAAGTCAAATTTTAAGTAGCGTGGGAACACAGCTTCAATCGGCTTCTATGATGAGAGCAGCAACGAATACAAGTACGCAATCACAAACAGGTACAACACCGTCAAGTGTGATAACTGAAGTTGCACAAAAGAATCAGATATTGGAAATAAAATATACTCGTCCAATTAGTAGCGGAGAAGTTATTAAATTTGCAGTTTGGTCAGAAAAAAATTCTCAAGATGATCTTATTTGGTATGATGCCAATCAAACTGGTGCTGCTTATGTAGATTTGAGAAAACATCGTGATTATGGAAAGTATCAGATTCACACTTATGCAAATCGTAATGGTAAAATGGTTTATCTAGATGAAGTTGTATTTGATGTAGAAGCTAGTGGAAAAATTTCAGTTTCTAATATTGATTCAGTAACTGGGACTTTTGACGTCAATATTGAAAATATTTCAGCGCCACTCGGTTTGAGTAAAGTCCTTGTTCCAACTTGGACAAAGTCAGGTGGCCAAGATGACATTGTTTGGTATGAAGCACAACGTCAGACAAATGGTAACTATAAGGTAACAGTAAATAAACGAAATCATAAAAATGGTGTAGGTGATTACAATCTACATTTATATTATAAGGATAGTAATGGAAATTTAGTATACATTACTGAAACGATTGCTAATCTCCCTGAAGTTAAATTATCAGGAGATTTTACGATTTTGGATATCAATCCTCAGAGTGATAGTTTTAAAGTACGTATAACAAATATTGTAGCCCCTAATGGTATTAGCAAGGTTCTTGTTCCAACTTGGACAGAGTCAGGTGGCCAAGATGACATAAAGTGGTATGAAGCAAGCCGACAAACAGATGGCAGTTATATCCTAACTGTTAATAGAACCAAACATAATTATGAGGCTGGTAAATATAACTTACATCTATATTATAAGAGTGACGATGGTAGTCTAAGATATGTGAATGAAACAGTTATTGATTTTCCTTCCGCTAAAGCATCAGGTACTATTACGGTATCGGACATAAATCAACAACACGGTACTTTTAAAGTTCGTATAACAAATGTTTTAGCGCCTAATGGTATTAGCAAGGTTCTTGTTCCAATTTGGACAGATTCCAATGGTCAAGATGATATAAAATGGTACGAAGCTAATCGTCAGACGGATGGTAGTTATCTACTTACTATCAATAAGGCTCAGCATAAGTATGGTACTGGTAAATATAACATTCATTTGTATTATCGTGGTTTAGATAATCGTTTGGTATATGTTACTGAAGCTGTAGCAAATCTACCTGAAGCTAAAGTTTCTGGTAATATTAAGATTATTGAACAAGATAATTTAAAAGGTATTTTCAATGTCAGAGTAACAGACATTGTAGCACCTAATACATTAAGTAAAGTTATCATACCAACCTGGACAGAATTTAATGGTCAGGATGATATAAAATGGTATGAAGCCAGTCTTCAGGCGGATGGCAGTTATCTATTTACAGTCAATAAGGCTCAACATAAATATGAAACTGGTAAATACAATATTCATGTGTACTATCGTGATACAGATGGTAGACTGACTTTTGCTGGATCGACAACAACAGAATTGGCAGCTGTCAAGTCTTCAGGAAAGCTTTCAGTTTCTTCGTTAGATGCTAAGAACGGAACATTCAATCTTAAGGTTTCGGATATTGTACCATCATCTTCTTTAAAATATGTTGAGGTTGTTGTTTGGTCTCAAAAAAATCCTAGCGATTTAAAATCATATAATGCAGTTGCTCAAAGTGATGGTACTTACGCAGTGCAAATTGATAAAAAAAATCACAGTAATAATATCGGTGATTATCAGGTCTCTGTATATTATGTATATTCTGACTATAAAGATTATGTAACTTCGGCTGTTGTAAATATTCCGTCCTCCCGATCTTATACAATTTATATTGATCCAGGTCATGGCGGTTCAGATTCTGGTGCATCATATGATGGTATTTACGAGAAGAACTTAGCAATGTCGGTCGCCAACAAATTAAAAGCTAATTTGATACAAATGGGTTACCAAGTGTTAATGACGCGTACAGCAGACTATGATGTTGATTTCAAAACAGAACGTTCGAGAATGGCTAATCAAAGCAATGCTGATCTCTTCATAAGTATCCATTTCAATGCAACCGGTTTAGGGAAATCTAGTGCAACTGGTATCGAAACATACTGGTATCAATATGATCCAGAATACCAACCTAAAATTAATCAGAAAATGCATAACAATCCGACTCGTTTAGCTGAAAGTGAGATTTTGGCAAATCAAGTTCAAACTAGTCTAATTCGTGAAACTGGTGCGGTAAACCGAGGAGTTCGTAGAGAAACATTTGCAGTTTTACGCGAGACTGCAATTCCAGCGATATTAGTCGAACTTGGATTCATGGATAATCCATCTGAATTGCAAAAAATTAAACAAGAGGCATACCATACAAAACTTGCAAAAGCTTTGGCTACTGGTATTGATAATTGGTATAGTGTTGTTGGTAGCAAACCATCAGCAACTGAAACGACTAACCAGAAAAATACTGTTGAACGAGTTCAGATGACAACTAGCCAACAAGCATTTGTTAATAAAATATTACCTACAGTGCAGCAAGTTTCAAAAAATAAAGGTATAGTTACTAGTGTGATGTTAGCACAGACTATTTTAGAGAGTGCATGGGGAACGTCTCAACTAGCTACAAATGCGAATAATATTTTTGGAATTAAGGCCGATGTAAGTTGGAAAGGAAACACCTACACTGTTCAAACAAACGAAGTTGTAAGCGGAAAAACAGTTACGGTCGAGAAACAATTCCGTGCATATGGGACTATTTTTGAAAGTATAGCTGACTATGGTAATTTCTTTACTTCAACACCTTGGAGAATAAAAAATTATTCTAACTTTTTGCAAGCTAAGGATTATGAGTCTGCATTAACTAGCTTACTAGCTTCTGGTTATGCAACCGATCCAGCATACGCAGAGAAATTAAAATCGTTAATTCTTAGATATGGGCTTGATCAATACGATGTCAATTAGTTTGATTCGGATTGAGCAATAATATGAATAAGAATAGATTTTATTGGAAGTTTAATATCTAGTAGACTCTTTTGGCTCTTTGTCAACTGTAGTGGGTAGATGAAAAGCTAACACCTAGAGAGGACGAACTCGTTCTCTCTTTTTCTATCTCTTTCTTATTTTTAGGAGATAGGCTGAAAAGGGCTATCCCCAGCCCTTTTCACTGTTCAAAGCGATTAAAATCCGTTTTTTAAAGTTTTCATCTTCCTAAAGCCAAAAGTATTTCGCTTAATGACTTTGATGAGATTATTGGTAGCTTCCAGTTTGGCGTTGGAATAAGGTAATTCCAACGCGTTTAAAACCTTGTCTTTATCCTTTAGAAATGTCTTAAATACCGTCTGGAAAATAGGATTAACAGTGGCTATTTCTTGTTCGATTAGGTCAAAGAAATAGTTTGAGTTTTCTCTCAGTAATGAAATAGGAGTAGCAGAAAGGGTCCATAGTTCTGTTTTAGCTCGTCCGAGTAGGATAGAAGTTTGTCTAGGATTGCCTGTTTGTTAGATGTATTCGAAACATGGGGCAATAGAATCGTTTATCGCTGAGCTTACGGTTATCCTGTTGGAGAGAAACAGTCTGGGGCTAGAAACTAGAGAGCGAGGGGGCTCATTTGTAGTAAATGCAAACTTTATTTGCTCCATTTCAACTCTTCCTAGGCAGGAGAAATAAATTCGTTGTAATGGCTTTTACACGATTTCTTGTCTCTCTAGGCTAGCATAGGAATCTGTAGAATTTAGCCTACAATAGCACACTAAGTAAACCACGTATAGAATTAGAAAAAAAAATAAAAAAATGGTATAATGAAAAGAACTGCAATTTGATGGAGAGGATTCATGAAACACGTTTTTATTATCGGTAGTCGTGGACTACCAGCAAAATATGGTGGCTTTGAGACCTTTGTCCAACAATTGGTCAGTCACCAGAAATCCGAGAAAATCTGCTATCATGTAGCTTGTTTATCGGATACAAGTCATCATCAGCATTCGACCTACTTAGGTGCAGATTGCTTCACCATTAATCCACCTAAATTTGGACCAGCTCGCGTTATCGCTTATGATATGATGGCGATTACTTATGCCCTTAAAATCATTAAGGAACAGCAGATAGAGCGACCGATTTTCTATATCTTGGGAAATACCATAGGTGGCTTCATAGTACCTTTTGCGAAAAAGATTCACTCTGTTGGAGGTACCCTGTTTGTCAATCCAGATGGTTTGGAATGGAAACGGGCCAAGTGGGCTAAACCAGTTCAACGCTATCTAAAATTTTCTGAAAAAATGATGGTCAGATATGCTGATTTGATTATTGCGGATAATGAGGGAATTGAAGATTATATTCAATCTGAATACTCGGCAACCAATACACGCTTTATTGCCTACGGTACAGATTTAAGTCCAACTAAGTTAACAAAAGAATCTGAACAAGTTCGCCAATATTTTACAAATTGGGGAATCAGGGAGAAAGAATTCTATCTGATTATCGGTCGATTTGTTCCTGAGAACAATTATCTAGCAGCCATCAAGGAATTTATGAAGAGCGATACAAAACGTGATTTGGTCATCGTTGCTAACCATGAAGGCTCTGCCTATTTTCAAAAATTGAAAGATGAGACAGGCTTAGCATCAGATAAGCGAATCAAGTTCGTAGGAACAGTGTATGACCAAGAACTGCTTAAGTATCTGCGCCAAGAATGTCGAGCATATATTCATGGACACGAAGTTGGAGGAACCAATCCCAGCCTCCTAGAAGCGCTGGCGCAAACCAATGAAAATTTGGTTTTAGGTGTTGATTTTAACTGCAAAGTTGCCCTAGAAGGGGCTCATTATTGGAGTAAAGAATCCGGTAATTTAAGTCAATTGATTAACCAGATAGATAAGCAGATGGAAGCAGAAGACCTAGGTAATATTGCCAAGAAGCACATGCACGAATCCTACACCTGGGAAAAAATCGTCCAAGAGTACGAGGAATTATTTTTACAATGAAAGTAAACATACTCATGTCGACCTACAATGGTCAACAGTTCTTAGCTGAGCAAATTCGCTCTATCCAAGAACAGACTTACACAGACTGGACACTATTTATTCGTGATGATGGTTCCAGTGATCGAACTAGAGAGATTATTAAAGATTTTGTTGAACAAGATCAGCGAATTCACTTCATAGATGTTGAGACAGACGAAAATCTCGGTGTCATCAAAAGTTTTCATAGGCTAGTTCATTATGATACTGCTGATTTCTATTTTTTCAGTGACCAAGATGATGTTTGGCTACCAAATAAACTGGAAGTTAGCTTGAAAAAAGCACAAGCCTATCCAACAAATTTGCCATTGATGGTTTATATGGACCTCAAAGTTGTCAATCAAAATCTAGAGGTTATGGCAGAAAGCATGGTAAAATCTCAATCTCATCATGCCAATACGGAATTGGTGCAAGAGTTGACTGAGAATACTGTGACTGGCGGTGTCGCCATGATTAATCATACTCTCGCTGAAATGTGGCAAGTAACTGAGGATATTTTGATGCATGATTGGTATCTGGCCCTGCTTGCGTCAGCCTTTGGAAACCTGGTGTTTATTGATCTACCAGGGGAACTTTATCGTCAACATTCGGATAATGTCTTAGGAGCTCGAACCCTCTCAAAACGCTTTAAAAAATGGATTCGTCCTCACATTTTATTTGCGGTCTATTGGGACTTGATCAAAAATAGCCAAAAACAAGCCCGACACTTACTACAAATGCCTCTATCTCAGTCAAATAGAGAATTAGTCGAAGCGTTTGTAACAATTATGGATAAACCAGTGCTAGAACGCTATAAAACATTAAAAAAATATGGTTTGAGAAAAAATAAAACTTTCCATACCTTTGTTTTTTCGAGCTTAATAATTACAAAATTTGCTTATAAGGAATAGTTATGAATTTATTAAATAAAGAAAATCAAATACTCTTAAGAGAGATGATAAAAACAGATTTTAAACTACGTTATCAAGGTTCCTTTATTGGGCATCTATGGTCAATTTTGAAACCAATGTTACTATTTACAATCATGTATCTTGTCTTTATTCGATTTTTGAGAATTGATGATGGTACCCCACATGCTGCTGTTGGCGTTTTGTTTGCAATGGTCAATTGGAACTTTTTTGCTGAAGCAACTAATATGGGAATGTTATCCATTGTATCACGAGGAGACTTATTGAGGAAACTAAGTTTTCCCAAAGAGATTATAGTTATTTCCTCAGTTGCAGGAGCTGCTATTAACTATAGTATCAACTTAATTGTCGTTTTAGCCTTCTCAATTGTGAACGGAATTTATCCTAATGTCAATTTTCTCGTTTTAATTCCTCTCTTTATTGAACTAGTTATTTTGGCTACAGGGATTGCCTTCATTCTCTCAAGCCTGTTTGTAAAATATCGAGACATCGGTCCAATTTGGGAAGTTATCATGCAGGCTGGGATGTATGCTACACCGATTATCTATTCACTAACGTATCTTTTGGATAGAGGGCAAGAACAAGTAGCTAAATTTCTTATGCTTAATCCATTGGCTCAGATTGTCCAAGATATTCGTCACTATATCGTCTATGATGGAAACTTGCGTGGATGGGACCTAATTGGAAACAAGGTAATTGCCTCAGTTCCATATGTCATTCCATTTGTAATTTTTGGGATTGGACTGATTATCTTTAGAAAAAATTCTAAACGTTTTGCGGAGATTCTTTAATGACAAAAAATATTGCAGTAAAAGTTGAACATGTTTCAAAATATTTCAAATTGCCGACTGAAAGTACCCAGAGCCTTCGAACAGCTTTGGTAAATCGCTTTAAAGGGATAAAAGGTTATAAAAAACAACATGTACTCAGAGACATCAATTTTGAAGTAGAAGAAGGGGACTTTTTTGGGATTGTTGGACGTAATGGTTCAGGTAAATCAACACTCCTTAAAATTATTTCTCAAATTTATGTTCCAGAACAAGGAAAAGCAACTGTAAATGGTAAGTTAGTTTCGTTTATTGAACTTGGTGTAGGTTTTAACCCAGAATTAACAGGTAAAGAAAATGTATATTTGAATGGGGCCATGTTAGGATTTACCCAAAAGGAAATTGATGATATGTATGATGATATTGTTGATTTTGCTGAACTTGGTGAATTCATGAATCAAAAGCTGAAAAATTACTCCAGTGGTATGCAAGTACGCTTAGCTTTCTCCGTTGCGATTAAAGCTCAAGGAGATGTACTAATCCTTGATGAAGTATTAGCTGTTGGTGATGAAGCTTTCCAGAGAAAATGTAATGACTATTTCATGGAACGGAAAAAATCTGGTAAAACAACAATACTTGTAACTCATGATATGAGTGCTGTTAAAAAGTATTGTAACAAGGCGGTGCTTATCGAGAACGGTTTGGTAAAAGCTTATGGTGAACCATTTGATGTTGCAGGACAATACCAATTGGATAACACTCATACTAACACCCCTACTACCACATCGAATGAAGAGGAATCGCCATCAAAAGGTGAGCTTGAAACAAATCATCGAATTCAAAATTTGAAAGCAGTATTACTACATGATAAAATTTATCAGCCCGAGGATATACTTCAATTTGAAATCTCTTATGATCAGTTAGTTGATGATGATACTTATCTAGCATTTACATTTTTTGATCTTGATACAGGGCAACCTTTATACAATGATAATTCTATGTACCTGTCAACTACAGGGATTGGTAAAAAAACATTTAGTTATGAGTGTTGCTTAGATTACTTTAATAGTATTAAGGTTAGAATGGTGATGGTTGTGAAGAATAGGGCTTCTGAGATTTTAGCTGTAACACCATTGGATGAGTCGCCGATTGTAACTATCGTTCGCAAAATTGATCAAACTGATTTATCATTGGTGGATTCTGCAGATGGAATTCTTAAAAGACAGGGAACCTTTAAAACAATCTAAAACATGGACTCAGAGGTGTTAAATGAGAAGACTACTAGTATATGTTCACTATAATAAATATAATGCTTATAGTGAATATGTTGATTATCAATTGAGTACAATTACACCCATTTTTGATAGAACTATTTTCATCAGCAATAGTCAATTAAGCACATCAATAGTTGAAAGTTTAGAGAGTAAGTTTAAAATTTCAAATCCTATTATACGAGAAAATGTTGGCTTTGATTTCGCGGCTTGGAGGGATGGGATTTTCAATTTAGATAGTCAAGAACTTCTTGAATTTGATTCCATCACATTTATGAATGATACATGTTTTGGTCCAATTTGGGATTTGGAAGGTTACTATCAAATTTTTGAACAGCAAACTGATGTAGATTTTTGGGGTATGACAAATCATGCTGAGGTTCCAAATAGCGAGCCATTTATTCCAGAACATTTACAATCGTATTTCATGGTTTTTAAAAAGTCTGTTTTTAGTTCTGAAATATTCTTGAATTTTATGAAGAATGTAGAAAATTTTACAGATGTTCAAAATGTAATTAATCAGTATGAAACACAACTAACAAAAATATTGATAGATGCTGGATTTCATTATCAATCCATTTTAGATACAACAAAAATAGAAAATAATGGGAAGTTGAATTTTTCATTAGATCACCCTAAAACTTTGATTGAGGCCAAAATTCCATTCTTAAAAGTTAAACTTTTTGAAATGCACCAACCCATCTCTCCATATATTTTAGAGGAATTAAAGAGACAAACAGACTATCCAACAAACTTGATTATTGACCATCTATCTCAGGTTTACTATCCTGATTCGGTTTTCAAATTAAGTCAAAAACTATTAAAAAAAGAAACAAAGCTAGTAAACTTTGACGAATTTTCTAATGGTGCAGTAGTCATTCATCTTACTGACTTATGGACCTTTAACAGTATTATTGATAAAATAAAATCGTTAGCCAATAAATTCGATATAATTATTTCGGTTGAAAGTGAAGAACTGAAAAAGAGGATTCGCCTTGAATTGGAAAAATTTACTATCGTGGCTCAAATTTTTATTATAGAAAAATGTGGTTTTGCGTTTTCTCCTCTTTACCAACTAAAAGATAATATTACTCACTACAACTATATCGGTTTTTTGAACAGTTTTATGGTTGATTCGGATGACTTTTATAACGGACATTCAACTTACACTGAATTAGCTGATATGATGTTTACCGAGAGCGATAGTATTTTACTCGAATTTTTAAGTAAAAGTAATGTAGGGGTGCTCATTCCTGATGTACCGACTTCATTCCGAATGCAACGCTTGGTCGATGCTGATATGGAGAATAGGCTCTCAAACGAATTGAATCAAGTGTGGAGAGAAGTATCCGAGCGGAAAAATATTGATTTTTCATCATTTGATAGTTTTGTTTTGCCATATGGTGGAGCGGTTTGGATGAAAGATGAAGTGGTCAAGCATTTGCTAAATGTACCAATTAGCCAGTTACTTAGAGATGACTACTCTGATAAAAATAAACTATTTAGCATTATTGATAGACTAGTTGTTTACTTAGCTTGGGATAAAGGATATGATTTTCGAATTATTGAAAATCCAAATTCCCTACCTTCATTTCTAGATAATAAAGTATTGAATCGTCAAAAAGTTTATCATGAGGTTGAAATAATCAAGGAAATTGAGGTAGTAAAAGAAGTTAAAGTAGAAGTCATAAAAGAAGTCAAAATCCCAGTCTACCCAGATTTTTATATTAACATGTCAGACCTTAGTAATAGCAATATTAAAAATCTATTTATTGTTCCGTTTAAGGCGTTAAAATTTATTGTCAAATGGAATTATTACAAATGGAGAATAGGCCGAAAGGAGAAAAAATGAAAAAAATTATTCATAGTACTATTCGTACTTATCGCCAAGAAGGAACCAAGGCAACAATCCGAAAAATTAAAGCGCATCTACTAGGACAAAACCAAGTAGTTGTTACCCCTCCCTCTAAAATAAACATGGACGAACTTCCTCAAATGCCACAATTTTCAGATTTAGCTAGTGCTGATTATATTCATCATCCCTATATTAAACCTGAAAAATTATCCAAAGACAAGTTAAATATTGCTTGGGTATCTCCTCCAGTCGGACCTGGCGGCGGTGGTCATACGACCATTTCGCGATTTGTGAAATATTTACAAAGTCAGGGACATCATATTACATTTTATATCTATCATAACAATACTATTCCACAATCAGCAGGTGAAGCACAGCAGATTTTTTCTCGTTCTTATGGAATAGACGTGGATGTAGAAGAATTAGAAGACTTTAAAAATCAAGATGTAGTATTTGCTACGAGTTGGGAAACTGCTTACGCTGTTTTCAATCTACAAGATGACCATTTGCATAAGTTTTATTTTGTTCAGGATTTTGAACCAATATTCTTTGGTGTGGGATCTAGATACATGCTTGCTGAAGCAACCTATAAGTTTGGTTTTTATGGTATCACAGCAGGGAAGTGGCTTGTAGAAAAAGTTGGTCAATATGGAATGCAAGCAGATTATTTTGATTTCGGTGCAGATATTGATATTTATAAACCCAAAACACCAATTGTAAAGAAGAAGAAAATTTCATTTTATGCTAGGGCTCACACTGAGCGACGCGGTTTTGAAATTGGGGTTATGGCTTTGAAAATTTTCAAAGAAAAACATCCTGAATATGAAATCGAGTTTTTCGGTCAAGATATGTCAAATTACGATATTCCGTTCGAATTTACAGACCGTGGTATTTTAAATAAAGAGCAATTAGCAGCAATTTATCATGAAAGTGTAGCATGTTTAGTTCTTTCATTAACAAATGTATCACTATTGCCTTTAGAATTGTTGGTAGCAGGATGTGTTCCAGTCATGAACGATGGAGATAATAACCGTATGGTTCTCGGTGAGATTGATGATATCCTCTATACGGAAGCCTATCCCGTATCATTAGCAAATAAGTTATGTGAAGCTGTCGAAAGAGCCGATATTAATGAGCATGCCGAACAAATGAGTGATAAGTATACTGGTTTATCATGGGATGAAAGCTATAAAAAAGTAGAAAAGATTATTCGTCGAGAGGTTATAAATGGCTAACCAAATTAAAGCTACAGTATTTATTCCAGTTTATAATGGTGAAAATGACCATTTAGAAGAAACATTGTCTGCTCTTTACAATCAAAAGACAGATTTTAATTGGAATGTCCTTATAACAGATTCTGGTTCAAGCGATAATTCTGTTCCTATTATTCGTAAGTTTGCTGATAAATATGGGAACCTTACGTTAAAGCAGATTGATAAAAGTGAATATTCACATGGTGGAACTCGACAAATGGCAGCTGAAATATCAGACGGAGAGTATATGGTGTATCTTAGTCAGGATGCTGTTCCATACAATCAAAATTGGTTAAATGAGATGCTGGCACCGTTTGAAATTAGTGAAAAAGTCGTTGCGGTACTTGCACGTCAGAAACCTAGAGACTATTGTTTTCCTGCCATGAAATACGACATCAATGCGGTATTTGAGGAGCAAGGGACACCTGATGCGGTGACGATTTGGACTAGAACTGTTTCAGAACAGGTTGGAATGTACACAAAAGAATCATTTTATAGTGATGTGTGTTCAGCAGCTCCACGTCTTTTTCTAGTGAATGAAATAGGTTATCGCCCAGTCAAGTATTCCGAGGATTATGAGTATGGAAAAGATATTATAGATGCGGGATATTACAAGGCATATAATGGCCGAGCAATAGTCGAACACTCAAACGATGTTTTGTTAAAAGAGTATAAAAAACGTATCTTTGACGAAACATATAACGTTCGTCTAAATAGTGGAGCACCAGAGTCGCAAATGAGCTTGTGGTTTATATTCCGTCAAAGTTTGAAAGGGATTCTAAAAGATATACCTAAAATATTGAGAGATAAAGATTATTCTTTAAAGAAGAAATTATATTGGTCAGTTGTTAATCCCTTGTTCCATATTGAGAAATGGCGTGGGATTCGACTTGCAAATATGATAAAACTAGATGAGGATATATCAAGCTTTTCATTAGAACATCAGGGGAAAAAAAAGAAAATAGTCTATTAGTTGACAATCTAAATGTTATTTAATTAGGAAGAGAAAGTATTCCAAATGCCTTATTTTAAGAAAATATTTTACGAAAATATGAGAAAAATAATGGATAGAGATTTGAAAATTCAATCAATGAAAAAGTATTTTAAAAAAAGCATACAAAAAGATATACTTATGAAAGTTGTTTTGATGCTAGCAGCTATTGTGATTGGAACATTTTCATTGAGTGAATATTTAGTGGATTATATCACTATTAGCCAGACTGTAACTGAATTTCGGTATGTCTTACAGGTCTTATCTGCTATTTCGATTCTCATTTTTTCATCCTATCTTTCTGTAAATATTGGAGGGGAATTTTTTAGAAAGTTAATAGATTCATATTTTGTATATTTACTCATCTCTTATTTTTTACTAATGACCCAAAATCTTAATAATGAATCTTTTGATTTTGCGACTTTTGATACGAATCAATTTTTTGAGATAGGAAGTTTTGGAGTAATTATTATTGTCATTTCTTTAGCATTTGTTCTAAAGTATTTGGCTAGCAAAGTTGAAGTAATTAAGAAGTATTCTAATTATTTAAATGAAAATAAGTCAACAAATTTATTATTAGCTTTATTAGTATCATTAATCGTATTGCAAGATAGCAAGCTGATAGAGAAGTTGAAGCAATTTTTATATTTATCAAACGGCGGTGATCCAACAAGTTTTTATTTTTATTTGTTGTATAAGTTAGTTGTGATACTCGCTTTCGTTTCGATAGTTACATATTTATTTTGGAAAACGTGCGGAGATATAAGGAAAAATAACTCAGTTTTTTCTTTGGCTATTATTAGCTCATTGTTTTTTGCCCTAATTTTCAACTTCATGATACAGTTTGGTATCAGAATGGATGAGGATTATCTTGGTGAATACATTTTTCCCGGTGCAACCTTATTTCAAATCATTATATTATCACTAATCTATATCTTTGTATATTTTTTACTTAACCGCTATTGGTTAGCAACTCTGGTCATTCTATTATCAGGTACTGCATTTACGATTGCGAATTATTTAAAATTTAACCTACGTAGCGAGCCATTATTGGTGACCGATCTATCAATGATTACACAGATAGATTTGATTTTTAGTTTTTTGGATGTGAAAATATTACTATTTTCAATACTATTAATTGCTGTACTCATATATATATATTTGTTTTTGAATTCTAGATATTTAAAAGGAAGAATTATCACTTCACTTCGTACACAAATTGTCCTAGTTTTATTAACATTTTCAATCCTAGGTGGAGTTTATGGAATTTTTAAAAATCAGGAAAATGGCTATATTTCAGAAGGAATACCTATACTTTCAAAAATCAATAACGGTAGAAACATTACTTTCGAAGGTCATGCAAGAAGTGCACGATATCAATCATTAATGTTTGTATGGATGAAGCAATTGACTAGAACATTGATGGAAAAGCCAGAAAATTATAGTCAAAAAACTATTGAAGAGCTAGTAGAAAAATATAAACATCGTGCAGATGAAATTAATAGTACCAGAACTCAAAATATTTCAGATGAGACAGTCATCTTTATTTTAAGTGAAGGTCTTGCAAATCCAAATAGAATTGAAGGAGTAACTTTAACTGAGGATATTTTTAAAAACATTGATGCAATAAAAGCTGGAACAACTAGTGGTTTAATGAAGTCCGATAATTATGGTGGTGGAACTGCGAATATGGAGTCTCAGGCGCTTATTGGACTTCCATTTTATAACTTATCAAATTCGATTTCGATTTATAATGTTGAAGTACTGCCAAAAATGTCAATTATTCCTTCGATTAGCGATTCATATCTCAGTCAAAACAAGTATGTCATTCATCTTGGAGGCACTCAGTTATACTCTCGGGCAGATGTTTATAGGCGTCTTAATTTTGGAACTTTTGTTGCTACTGATGGTAATGCGACTGAGCCTACGGTAAACGAAAAATATGGTGGCTTCCCTAGTGATGAATCCACATATCAAAATATTTTGGATAGGCTAGATGTAAATCAAAGTCAATTTTTCTCTGTTATTACTTATCAAAATCATATTCCTTGGACTATGGACGAACCATCATACATTACTGGTTCCGGTATAGGTTTTTCAGATTTGGAAAATAGTCGTTTAACAAACTTTGCAAGGCTTGTATATGAGACAGATATAGTCACAAAAGGATTTTTAGACAAACTTGCTAATATTGATAAGGATATTACTGTTGTATTTTACGGTGACCATTTACCAGGGCTATACCCCATTTCTGCATTTGATAATAACCCTGAAAGTCAATACTTAACAGATTATTTTATCTGGAGTAATAAGTCCAATACTAAATTAGATTTTCCAGTTGTAAATTCAACAGATTTCCCAGCAGCGTTACTCGCACATACAAACTCTAGAGTTTCACCTTATTATGCGTTATTGACCGATGTTTTAGAAAATGCTAGTGTGGATAAAAGAGCACTAACAGATGAACAACTAAAAATTGCTAATGACCTGAAATTGGTTGAGTACGATCTTATTGCTGGAAAATCGTATTTGAAACAATATAATCAGTTCTTTCAAATGAAGTAGATTGTGCAAAATCTACAATTAATCAATTACAAAATAGAAGTTTAGAAGATATGAAAAGAATAGCGAATAATACTAATAAAATACCAGTTTTAGCAATTACAATTCCTTGCTATAATGAAGAGGATGTTTTACCAATTACTGCTCCATTGTTTTTAAAGAAAATACAATCACTAATTGAAGAAGGTTTAGTTGCTAAAAATAGTAGAGTAGTATTTGTAGATGATGGAAGTAAAGACGATACATGGAAAATTATTTCTAATCTATCAAAACAATCAGTTCATTGTACTGGATTGCGTCAAAGTCGAAATAGAGGACATCAAAATGCAGTTTATGCAGGCTTGATGGAAAGTAAAAATTGGGCGGATATTACAATTTCCATTGATTGCGATGGTCAAGATGATATTGACGCAATGGATGAGATGATTTTTGCATATATGCAAGGAGCAGAAATTGTATATGGTGTCAGGAATGATCGTGATTCTGATACATTTTTTAAAAAAACAACCGCGCAATCTTTCTATAAATTGATGGATTGGCTTGGTGTGGAGACAGTATATAATCATGCAGACTATCGCTTAGTATCTAGTAAGGTACTGAGGGAGTTTGAAAAATTTGATGAAGTTAACTTATTCCTTAGGGGAATGTTTCCTTTAGTGGGATTTAATAGTACATATGTATACTATAAACGAAAAGAACGATTAGCTGGAAATAGTAAATATCCTCTAAGTAAAATGCTTCATTTGGCATTTGAAGGGATAACGAGTTTGAGTGTAAGACCAATACGCCTGGTGACAAGCCTTGGAATGATAATGGCTCTCGTGAGTTTTTTAAGTATTTTCTGGATTTTTATCCGTTTCTTCTCGGGTGATACAGTTTCTGGGTGGGCTTCAAATGCCACTCTACTAAGTCTTTTTTGTGGAGTACAGTTGGTTTGTCTAGGAATAATTGGTGAATATGTTGGAAAAATTTATTTGGAAGTAAAAAATCGTCCCAAATATATAATAAGTGAGAGAGTAGGTAGAGAAGATGAGAACTAAAACAGATTTTAATTACCTGCAAGTCATTTTGCTCTCACTGGGAAAAACTTTAATACTTGTCTGTTCTATCATAGTTGCTGGATTTATGTCATTTCTATCCTTGAAATCAACAGGCTATATGAAATTAGATATTACACAAACAACTATTTTTACCAAGAATAATATTGTATTCTATTTCATTTTAATAGTAGGATTTGTATTGATTTCTTTAATAACCAAGCATCTTGAAAAGATTTCTTCTACTATATTGTTCATTGGGGGTACTTGCATATTTTTAGCAATTGGTTTGTTTTTAGCTGAAAATGCAGGAGAGGTGATTCGTTCAGATCCGGGCGCAGTATTAAAGACAGCAATAGAGATAAATAATGGGAATTTTTCTTCATTTGAAAAAATAGACCATACTCACTATATGGCAACCTTTCCAACTCAAATGGGATTGTTGACGTTGTTTAGACTATACACTATTTTTACTTCTAACCCTGAAGATTTATTTCGGTTACAGGTTTTTTTAGTTTGTGTATCAAATTTTTTACTTTGGCAAATTGCTAATTTATTGTTCGAAAAAAGAGCTATCAGTAATCTTGTAATTTTACTATCACATTTATTTTTACCTTCCATATTCCTCACATTATGGATATATGGAGATATTCCAGGTTTAGTATTTATTCTACTCTCTCTTTATTTTTATATTCATTATTCAAAACAAAAAAAAATTATCTTCTTTTTTCTATCAACTATATGCATTACTATAGCGTGTCTAATCAGAGCAAACTATCTCATATTTCTTATACTACTTTTGTTATTGCAAGTCGTTGAATTAATAAAGAAACCATCTATAATGATCTGTATATCGATGCTTATATTACCAGTGAGTTACACCATATCAAATAATTCTATACATAATTACTATGAAAAAAAGATTCAAAATGAGATTACCTATCCATCTCAAAAAGCATGGATAGTCATGGGATTGAATGATAAAGTGGCTAGTCCAGGTTACTGGGATGGATATACTAATTTTATTCGAGAGTGGAATAACTATAATGATGAACAGACTGAACAAGCTGTAAATAGAGATCTTAATGAGCGTATGCAGGCTTTAAAAACAAATCCAAAATATGCTCAACAATTTTTTTATAACAAAATTAATGTAACTTGGAATGAACCTACTTTCCAATCGATTTTTGTTGGTCCACTAGAAGCCTATGGGCAATCTACTGAAACAAATTCACTGAACGATCTTTATAGCGAGGGCCCTCTATACAATATTTATAACAAATATATGGCGGTAATTGTATCCTTGATTTATCTATCTACTTTAATCTCTGCTTTACTACAACTGCTGTCTAGGACTAAAGACTATAACTTCTTACTATTGGTTCCATATATTTATTTGATTGGTGGCTTTTCATTCCACTTATTTTGGGAAGTTAAATCACGATATGTTTTTCCATATGTGTATTTGCTTATTTTACTCTGTGCTACAAATTTCTACTTTTTCGGAAATAAAATATTTGAATATAAACACTTGCTTTTAGTGAATAAAATTAGAAAACGGAGAAGGAGATGAAGTTAAATCGATTTTCCTTTATGCTATGTATTTTATCGGCATGTTTACTTCTAACCTATTTAGTATGGGCAAAAACAATTCCATTTGATGGTGCTCCTGATGAGTACTTACGCTATAAGATTCCTATGTTTATATATAAGCACGGACATCTTCCAACTGGCTATGATACCGAAACTTTATTTGATAGAGGTGGAAATTGGTCTTATGGCTTCTATTCTCAGTTTCTAGCTCCATTGTTTAGTGCGCTTTTCATGAAAGTGACGAGTCTATTTAGCCAAAGTGACCAGGCACTGTTATTAGCTGCGAGATTTACTAGTGTTATTAGCGGAGTTTTGACTGCAAATGTGATTGCACTTTCTGTCTGGAGAATCACAAAAAGTAAAATGATTTGCTTGTTTACAATCTTATTTGTTGGACTTTGGCCACAAATTATCTTTTTATCCTCCTACGTTAATAATGACATCATTGGATTGTTGGGAGTAGCTTTAGTCACTGATGTAGTTGTAAAAACAAGCATTGCTCGCAAGTGGACATATTTTGATACCATTTATTTAGCATTGGGTTTTATTGTTTGCTTATTAGGATATATCAATACCTATGGTTTTGTATTGTTTGCTGGTATATATTTCCTGTTCGCAATCAACTACTCTAATAAACTGAAGCACAATAGCTTCGTAATGAAAATCAATCATTGTGTCTTACTATCAATTATCTTAATTGTCGTTGTTGCACCATTTTTTGTAAGAAATTATCTCTTATATGGAGATTTTTTTGGCAGTAGTGCCTTTGAAGCTGCTCATCAAAAATGGATTGAACAGGGTGGTGAGTCAATGTTAAATGGCGCTGTTAGTTATGGTAGAAATTTTATAGAGTTTTTTACTTGGCGTAACTATGATTTTATTGTTTGGACTTGGCAGTCATTTATTGGTCGATTTAGCTATATGTCCTTGGTTCTGTCAGACTTTCTCTACAATGTCTATTGGTATAGTTTGATAATTGGAGTATGTTTTAGCATTTTTTATAAGTTTAAAATAAAGCTCTCGATATGGGAAATTTTTGCATATTTATCACTTGCAGGCTCAATGCTAATAACTATTTTTTTACACGTTTATAGGAGTTACTTTACTGATTATCAGCCACAAGGTAGATATATCATTGGATTATTTGTTCCACTATGCTTGATGATGATGTTCGGGTATTGGAAGTTATTAAAAATGTATCCGAAAATTCAAAGACTGGTTTTCCTTATTTCGGCTCTCTTACTTATTTTAAGTAGTATTCATATTTTCAAAAGTTATATTTATGATTTTTACATCATTCGAGGACTCGGTGTTATTTATCATTGATATATATTATTATGGTAAAATACAAAGAATTTGTGGATTTTAAAATTTGTTCAATAAATTAAGGTTTATTGGCAAGTAAATCTTGTCAACTATAAATGGTTGCTGAAAAGTTCGTAATAGAGAGAAGTAAAATATTTCATTTCTTTTACAAATAAGACGCCGTTGTCATGTAAATGTAATAAAAATTTCAAAAGATAGAGGTTTTCATAGGAAAATCTCTTTTTTTGTGCTAGAATAATAGATGGAGGTCCGATATGATCAAAATTTTTGGTAAAATTCGTTACCATTGGCAACCGGATTTATCATGGGCCATTATTTACTGGTCACTTACCTTCACGCCTATTTTCATTGGTATGACACTTTTATTGGAAAAGTTGAGAGTGTCAAGATTATTTATCTTACTGCTCTCTCTCTTTGCTGTATTAGTAGTGCTTGGCTTACATCGCTATTTCGAGATAAAAGAAAAGCATTTACGGATTGCTTCGGCTAATCCTTTTGCAGTACAGAAAATTGAAATTGCTACCATAAAAAAAATTGAAGTTTCTTATCTAGCCATTCGCATATTTTCCCAAGAATTTCCCAATGGGCAGGTGTATCACATGCGCAAATGGCCGAAAAAATACTTTATTAACCATTTAGCTATTCATAATTGCTTCAAGGGTGAGATTGAAATAATAGACCATTTAATAAAACAGGATTATTTTGAAGAGTATTATACAAAAAAAGCCAAATCAATCCGCTGAAATGGCTTTTGTAGGACATGATTTGATGGCTTTGAGAATATCTGGATTGGGTTCAATCGTTTTCTCAAATTGTGAGTCGTCTGAAAAAACAACGATACCGTCGTCATCATAATCGAATATAGATGAATAGGTTTGGCAGAGCCCGCAGGCAATGCACCGTTCAGGAATAAGTTTTATTTTCATATTAGTATTGTAATCATATTTTAATAAAAATACAAGGAGTTTTCTCGATAATGTCACAAGAGCCATGGAATGAAGAAGTTTATCAAACAGAAACAGTTAGTCGAAAAGAACGTTTAAACAAGGGAGTAGCAAGTACAACAGTATTTACAGCCTTGGCAATTATTTTCTTTGTTATCGTACTGATTATTGGTATCACTGCCATCTACTTGTCGGTTGGAGGAAGTAAAACAGATTCAACTAAAGAATTTTATAATCCAAGCTCCGCGGCAGTTGTAGCAGAAAGTTCAACTTCAGTTGCAGAAACACAGGAGTCTACTTCTACTGATGCGACAGAAACAGAAACAACGGAAACAAGTTCCAGTCTAGCAGAAGCTACGGATGGCTCGACTCTTACTGTTCAAGCAGGTGAAGGTGTTGGGCAATTAGCCGCACGTGGCGGGATTTCAATTGCTGAGTTAGAGCGGTTAAATCCAGAGAAAATGACCACAGGGTCTTGGCTTGCGCATCCAGGTGATGTAGTCCGTATTAGATAAAGAGGAGTTATGAAATCAATTCAAATTGCAATTGACGGTCCAGCTTCAAGTGGGAAGTCAACGGTTGCTAAAATTATTGCTAAAAATTTTGGATATACTTACTTAGATACAGGAGCTATGTATCGCTCGGCTACCTATCTAGCCTTGACAAACGGTATAGAGGTCACAGATCAAAATAGAATCGTGGCCTTGCTTGCTCAGTATCCTATTCGATTTGGTCGTGATGAAAATGGCCAACAATTAGTTTTTGTGGGTGATGAAGATGTCACTTTACCAATTCGTGATAACCAAGTTACAAATAATGTATCGGCAGTAGCAGCACTTCCTCTAGTACGGGAAGAATTGGTACGCCTGCAACAGGAAATTGCCCAGGCTGGTGGCATCGTTATGGATGGTCGTGATATCGGTACAGTCGTATTGCCTCAAGCGGAACTTAAGATTTTCTTGATTGCATCAGTGGAAGAACGTGCCCTGCGTCGTTTCAAAGAAAATACGGAACGTGGCATTGAGACTGACTTGGAATCTCTAAAGCAGGAAATTGCGGCTCGTGACTATAAAGATTCCCATCGAGAAGTTTCTCCTTTAAAGGCAGCAGACGATGCCATTACCTTTGATACAACAGGAGTATCCATCGAAGGTGTAGTGAAATTTATTTCAGAAAAAGCGAAAGAAATTCTTGACAAGTAGTTTTAGACATGTTAGAATAGTCATATTGAGAAAAGCAGAAGTGAGAGCTTCTCGCCTTGCGACTAACGTTGTCTGGCTCTACGGATTAAGATTTCTTCGGAAAGAATAATGGTGTAGTGCGGACTTGTTTAGCAAGTCCGTTTCGTTTTTCTCGAAAAATATAAAATGAGGTGAAAAGCCATAGCAAAGCAAGATTTGTTCATCAATGATGAAATTCGAGTGCGTGAAGTTCGTCTTATCGGTCTTGAGGGTGAACAGTTGGGAATCAAACCGCTCAATGAGGCTCAGGCCATTGCTGATAGCGCCAATGTGGATTTAGTATTGATTCAACCACAAGCTAAACCACCAGTAGCGAAAATTATGGACTACGGTAAGTTCAAATTTGAATATCAGAAGAAACAGAAAGAACAACGCAAGAAACAAAGTGTTGTCACTGTAAAAGAAGTGCGTCTAAGCCCAGTTATTGACAAAGGGGACTTCGAGACAAAACTTCGTCATGCCCGTAAATTCCTTGAAAAAGGAAATAAGGTTAAGGTTTCGATCCGTTTCAAGGGTCGTATGATTACCCACAAAGAAGTTGGAGCGAAAGTATTAGCTGAGTTCGCTGAAGCAACCCAAGATATTGCCATTATCGAACAACGCGCTAAGATGGACGGACGTCAAATGTTTATGCAATTGGCCCCAGCTTCAGATAAAAAATAAGCTTTTTAAGCAAAAGGAGAATTAACATGCCAAAACAAAAAACTCACCGCGCATCAGCTAAACGTTTCAAACGTACAGGTTCTGGTGGATTGAAACGCTTCCGCGCTTATACTTCACACCGTTTCCACGGTAAAACTAAAAAACAACGTCGTCACCTTCGTAAAGCAGGTATGGTACATGCTGGTGACTTCAAGCGTATCAAGTCAATGCTTACTCAAATGCGCTAAGCACTGATATAGCACTACTTATTATTTGAATTATTTGGAGGAAAATTAAATGGCACGTGTTAAAGGTGGCGTTGTTTCTCGTAAACGCCGTAAACGTATTTTAAAATTAGCTAAAGGTTACTATGGAGCTAAACATCTCTTGTTCCGCACTGCGAAAGAACAAGTAATGAACTCTTACTACTATGCATACCGTGACCGCCGTCAGAAAAAACGTGATTTCCGTAAATTGTGGATCACTCGTATCAACGCGGCTGCTCGCATGAACGGTTTGTCATACTCACAATTGATGCACGGTTTGAAATTGGCAGAAATCGAAGTAAACCGCAAAATGCTTGCTGACTTGGCAGTGAACGATGCAGCAGCTTTCACAGCTCTTGCAGATGCTGCTAAAGCAAAGCTTGCTAAATAAGTATATAAAATAAAGAGTTTGGTCTGTGTACCAAGCTCTTTATTTCGAAAATCAAAATCAGACGTTGTTGACTTGATTTGATGAGTGAAAGGCTCCAGTGGAGCCTTTCAGCCTGTTACCTTGAAACAAAATAGTAACAGGGTTCTATCTGCTAAGTAGAAACGAACTACGTTCGCTCTATCTCCAACCTCCAAAGGTTCCCCAAACCTTTGGAGCTAGTCTGTTTTTGATTTTCATTGAGTATAAAAAGGCTTAGAATCAATGTAGTAACTGACATGATTCTAAGCTTTTTAGTGTATTACTGCGAAGTTGAACTGGTACTTGTTGAGCTAGTACCAGTATTTGGTGTGCTAGTAGCAGTTGTACTACCGTGAAGTTCTAGGTAGCTTGGTGCTTTAAATAGTTCAATTGTTGATTTATTGCCGTTTTTACTATACAAACTTGTCGATTGTGTACCAAGTTTATTCTCCAGTGCAATCTCGGCAGCCAATGAGTCAATGTAGTTATATTGACTTGAATCCAAGGCTGGCAATCCATTGTCGAAGAATCGGATAAGATCACCAGTTTGAATGGCATCGCTAGTCGCTAGTTGTGCTGCAGTAGCTTCTTTAATTGCATCAATTTCTTTCTGAGTTGTCTCATCTGGATTTGTAATTTCAAGACCAGTTTCTGTATAGTAGATTTTACCTTCGTAGCTAGTGTATTTTGGTGTGATGAAACTGCCAGCGGTTCGAAGAGCCACAATTTGGCTGTGTTGGCTGGAAAGTAGGTCTTGACCAACTTGAAGATAGTTATCGGATTTGATTCCTAAAAGATGTTCGAGAGTAGGAAGTGCATCAATCTCACCACCGTAGGTATCAAAAATCCCGCCGTTGATCATTCCAGGTACAACAATCATATATGGAACACGTTGCATCATGGCATTGTCAAAATCTGACCAAGTCTGAGAATCTTTTCCAATCAACGGTGCCAAGTCAGGATTGCGTGAATTAGAAATTCCATAGTGATCACCATAGAGGACGATGACGGAGTTTTCGTACAAGCCAGTCGCTTTTAAGTAATCGAAAAATGCCTTTATGGACGCGTCGAGATAGTTTGCAGTAGCAAAATAGCCATTAATGGTTTCATCATCTGTATTGGCTAATGGAAAGCCAATCTCATCTCCAATCAAGCTGGTTGTATAGGGGTAGTGGTTGGAAACTGTGATAAATTTAGTATAGAAGGGTTGCTGTAAATGTTCAAGATATTGGATAGAGTCGGCGAACATGATTTTATCATTCAGACCGTATTGGAATGAATTTTCAGCAGTGGCTTCAGAGAAGTAGGATTGATCAAAGAAGTAATTGTAACCCCACTGTTTATAGGTGTTGTTCCTATTCCAGAAACTGGCTGCGTTACCGTGGAATACAGCAGATGTATAGCCACCATTTTGAGAGAGAATATATGGTGCAGCTTGCTGGGTATTGCTTCCACCATATTGGACCATGAAAGAGCCTTGATTGAGTCCAAAAAGTGAGGTCTCAATCATGGTTTCGGCATCAGAGGTTTTACCTGCCTTCACTTGGTTAAAGAAATTAGAAAAGGCGAGAGTAGAGCTAGAATGATACAGAGAATTGAGGAAAGGTGTGACTTCGTATTCGATACCGTTGACGTTCAACTTATAGTCAATAACAAATTGTTGTAAGCTTTCTAGGTGGAGATAGATAACATTTCGCCCTTTGGCAATACCGAAGTAGTTGTCATTCGGTTGAGCATAATGTTCTGTAATATATTGTTTTACAGGCTCCAGGTCTGAGGCAGTGGCCCCAGAGCGATCCCTATGGGCATTGTAGGTTTGATTAGCATTGTAGCCAAGGAAAGCTGGTAACCCAATGGCTCTGACGATATAAGTATTAGAAAATCCTCTTGTAAGTAGCTCAGGTCTATCAATTTCTGCTAAAAAGAGATTGATAGAGAACAATAATACTGAAAAGGCTGTGATGGCAAAGCTAGATTTTTTATGAAATGGAGTTTTGTCCCAGTGAAATGCCTTACGGTAGACTAAGAAACCAAAAGCTATAAAATCAAGAAAATAGACAATATCCCATAGCCTAAATAACTTAAGAGCTGCTTCCCCTAGTCCAGCAGATACGCTAGAGGTAGCCATCATGGTAGAAATGGAAATATAATCGGAAAATTCTCTATAATAGACTGCATTTGAAAAGAGCCAGGCGAAAAGAACAATATAAATGGTCATCGCTACACTATAGAATGCCTTCGTATTCTTTATATAAAGCGAGAGACCAAGCAATAAAATTCCTACTGGTAGAGGATTCATAATAGCGATAAAATTTTGGAAAAATCCTTGGGTATCTAAATTAAAATCAACATAGTAGGCCCAGAGTGTTTTGAGCCAGTAAATGATTAGCAAAATCAAGACGAAGCCAAGTCGAGTTTGTCCAATCTTCTTGACGTAGTCAATTAGTTTTTTCACAATAAAGCCTCATGGTCCTTTCTAAAAGCTTAGTTCATTATACCATAATTTTAAAATAAGCCTCAAAGTTTAGAGTTTTTTTGGCATATATGAAGAAACATGTTATAATAATTCTATGAAAATAAAGGTAAACCGTATTGCAGAACAGAAAATAAACAGAGGGATTCAACTCCTGGATAGCGCTGATTTTTCAGGTTTTTCGTTTGATGAAGACAGGCTGGCTGTTTTGTATTCAGAATCTGGAAGCTATTTAGGTCAGGCTTATTTGTCCAAACAGAATAAGGGAATAGGCTGGCTGTTTAGTAGAAGCAACCAAGACTTGACCGTGGATTTTTTTGTTAAATTATTCGTGGATGCTAAACAGAAACGCCAACATTTTTATCAATCTGAGATGACGAATGCTTTTCGTTTATTTAATCAAGATGGAGATAATTTTGGTGGAATGACGGTTGACTTGTATGATGAATACGCAGTTTTTTCATGGTATAATACCTTTATTTATTCTGTCAAAGAGATGATTGTTGCTGCCTTTCAACAGGTATTTCCAGAAGTAAGAGGAGCTTATGAGAAGATTCGTTTTAAAGGCTTGGCCTTTGAGTCTGCTCATCTTTATGGAGAAGAAGCCCCTGAGTATTTCACTGTGTTGGAAAATGGAGTTCACTATCAGGTCTTTATGAATGATGGACTGATGACGGGAATCTTTTTGGATCAGCATGAGGTACGTGGTTCCTTGGTGGATGGCCTGGCGGCAGGCAAGTCACTTTTGAACATGTTTTCGTATACGGCAGCATTTTCTATTGCTGCTGCTATGGGCGGAGCAGGGGAAACGACTTCTGTTGACTTAGCCAAACGCTCGCGAGAACTTTCTAAAGCTCACTTTAAGGTTAATAGTTTAGACTTAGATAATCATCACTTTGTGGTAATGGATGTATTTGAATATTTCAAATATGCCAAACGTAAAGGCTTGACTTATGATGTGATTGTCTTGGATCCGCCAAGCTTTGCACGAAATAAGAAACAAACCTTTTCAGTAGCCAAAGATTACCACAAGTTGATTTCTCAATCTTTGGAAATACTAAATACAGGAGGAACTATTATCGCTTCGACCAACGCTGCAAATGTTTCCGTTGAAAAGTTCCGTCAGCAGATCGAAAAAGGATTTGGTTCACAAAGACATCGTTATCTTGCTGACTATCGTTTACCAGCTGATTTTACAATCAATAAAAATGATGAAAGTAGTAATTACCTCAAGGTCTTTACGATAAAGGTAGAAAAATGAAAATAGTAGTACCTATTATGCCTAGAAATTTGGAAGAAGTAGAGGCCATTGATGTGGGGCGTTTGTCGGAAGCTGACCTCATTGAGTGGAGAGCTGACTATCTTCCAAAAGAAGAAATTTTAACAGTCGCTCCTGCTATTTTTGAAAAATGTAATGGGAAAGAAGTAATTTTTACCGTTCGTACCACACGCGAGGGTGGACATTTAGATTTGGCGGATCAAGAATATGTCAATTTAATCAAAGAAGTTGCAGCGCTTTATCAGCCAGATTATATTGATTTTGAATATTATTCTTATAAGTCGGTTTTTGAGCAGATGTTGGAGTTTCCTAATCTTGTGTTGAGTTATCATAATTTTGAGGAAACACCGTCTAATTATATGGAAATCATGTCTGAACTGACTAGCCTGTCACCAGCTGTTGTTAAAATGGCTGTAATGGCTAAGACAGAGCAGGATGTCCTAGATGTTATGAATTATACTCGTGGTTTTAAATCGCTGAACACCGAGCAGACATTTGCGACAATCGCTATGGGTGAACTAGGGAAGTTAACGCGTATTGCAGGTGTGATTACAGGATCCTGCTGGACTTTTGCCAGCTTAGATGAAACATCTGCACCTGGACAGATGTCTTTAGGCAATACTCGTAAGTTTTTGGAAATTTTGGAGAATTAAGTATGCGTTATTTAACAGCTGGTGAGTCTCATGGACCACGTCTAACAGCCATTATTGAGGGAGTTCCAGCTGGTCTTCCTTTAACAGCTGAGGATATTAATGAAGATTTAAAACGTCGCCAGGGGGGATACGGTCGTGGTAGTCGGATGCAGATTGAAACAGATCGCGTAGAGATTACGGCTGGTGTTCGTCACGGTAAGACAACAGGTGCCCCGATTACATTGAATGTGACCAACAAAGACCATCAAAAATGGTTGGATATTATGGCAGTTGAGGACATCGAAGAGAAGCTCAAAAGTAAGCGTCGTATCAAACATCCACGCCCAGGACATGCTGACCTAGTTGGTGGTATGAAATATCGCTTTGATGATTTGCGTAATTCCTTGGAACGTTCTAGTGCGCGTGAGACAACTATGCGTGTGGCTGTTGGTGCGGTTGCCAAACGGATTTTGGCTGAGTTGGATATTGAAATTGCTAACCATGTAGTCGTTTTCGGAGGGAAGGAAATTGATGTCCCAGATGGTTTAAGCGTAGCAGAAATCAAAGAGCGTGCAGCCCAGTCAGAAGTATCCATTGTCAACCAAGAGCGTGAAGAAGAAATCAAAGCCTATATTGATCAAATCAAGCGAGATGGAGATACTATTGGCGGAGTGATTGAGACTGTTGTTGGAGGAGTTCCAGCTGGCTTGGGGTCATATGTGCAATGGGATAAAAAGTTGGATGCAAAATTAGCGCAGGCTGTTGTTTCAATCAATGCTTTTAAGGGAGTAGAATTTGGAGTAGGCTTCCAAGCTGGCTATCTCAAAGGGAGTCAAGTCATGGACGAAATTCTCTGGTCCCAAGAAAAAGGATATACACGCCGAACCAATAATCTAGGTGGTTTCGAAGGTGGTATGACCAATGGCGAGGCTCTGATTATTCGTGGTGTTATGAAACCAATTCCGACCCTCTATAAGCCATTGATGTCGGTTGACATTGACACCCATGAGCCTTATAAAGCTACTGTGGAACGTTCAGATCCAACGGCTCTCCCAGCAGCTGGTGTAGTCATGGAATCAGTCGTAGCTACAACTCTAGCGACAGAAATCCTAGAGAAGTTCTCTTCCGATAATATGGAGGAATTGAAAGCTGCAGTAGCCAGTCATCGCGACTATGTCAAAAATTTCTAGGTAATTAATGAAAAAAACGATTTTAATTGTAGGTCTAGGGTTGATTGGAAGTTCACTTGCGCTCTGTATTCGCAAAGACCATCCTGACTATCACCTCATTGGCTTTGATCCTAACGAACAATCATGCCAAATTGCCTTGGGCAAGGGGATGGTTGATGAGGTATCAACGGAATTGGAGGGTGTAGCAAAGCAGGCTGATGTGATTCTTCTTTGTGTTCCAATTCAAGTTTCTTTGCGTTTGATTGAAGAATTTAGTGCCCTTGAATTGAAGGATACGGTCTTGATTACAGATGCAGGTTCAACGAAGTCTGCAATTGTGGCTGCTGCTGAGGAACATTTGGCGCCAAGACAAATTAATTTTATCGGTGGACACCCTATGGCAGGTAGTCATAAATCTGGTGCCAGTGCAGCAGATCTCCATCTATTTGAGAATGCTTACTACATTATGACACCATGTCAGGCTACCAAGCAGGATGCGGTTCCCCGATTGACAGACTTGTTATCTGGAACGGGGGCACGTTTTGTTCAGATTGATGCGGCAGAACATGACCGTGTGACCAGTCAAATTTCACATTTTCCACACGTATTGGCTTCTAGTTTGATGCATCAAGCTGGAGAGTTTGCCCAAGATCATCCCTTTACGAATAATTTTGCAGCTGGAGGATTTAGAGATATGACACGGATTGCAGAAAGTGAGCCGAGCATGTGGACTAGCATTTTGCTAACCAATGCAGATTCTATTCTAAATCGAATCGAGGAATTTCAAGCACGTCTTTCAGAAATTTCAGATGTGCTCAGATCTGGCGATCAAAAAGCAATTTGGGACTTTTTTGATAAGGGACGTCAAACTCGTAAAGCCATGGAAATTCACAAGCGTGCAGGTGTTGATTCTTTCTACGACTTATTCCTTAGTGTTCCTGATGAGGAAGATACGATTTTGAAGGTTTTGGAAGTCTTACGGGGTATTTCCATTGTCAATATTCGTATCAATGAAGAGAACCGTGAAGATATACACGGTATTTTACAAATTACGTTTAAAAACAAAGGAAATTTGGAAGACGCTGCGAAACGTTTAAGAGAGCGGACGACTTACAAAATCCATTTAGATTAGGAGAAAATTATGTCAACAAATATCTATGATATCGCAAATGAATTGGAACGTGCAATCCGTAACCTTCCTGAATATAAGGCGGTGGAAGCCGTTAAGGTCTCAGTTGAGGGGAATTCAGAAGCCAAAGAAATATTGGAAAGTTATATTTCTTTCCAAAAAGAAATCCAATCTAAATTGCAGGCTGGTGAAATTCCTACTGAAGCTGACCAAAAGAAAATGTTGGATTTCAACAAGAAAGTTCAGGGAAATCCACTTTTGACGGAATATTTCAGCAAGCAACAACAGTTGGGAACTTATGTAGCTGATTTGGAACGTATCATCTTCAAACCTCTCAACGAATTGTTGTAATCTATTTATATTTGATAGGAGCAGGTGTTAGGTTATGGATTGACGCCTAGTATACACTGCTTACGTAGAGTTCTTATCTCCAAGTACAGATTCAGAAACGGTACTTTGGGGAGTAAGAACTCTTTTTTCTACCTTCTCACAGCATCCATTTCTTATAAAGTTATGGTAATTACTTGACATTTTCTAATAGAAGTTCTACAATATATTTGATATATGGTTATAACCAGTTTAGTAAGTGTATATATCAACAAAGGAGATAATATGGCAGTATTTATAAAAGCAAAATCTATTATTTTACCAGAGAGTGAGGTCGAATCAGCCTATTTGGAAATTACTGACAAGGGGCAGTTTGGACGGATTGTGACTGAAAAGCCTGAAGGGGAAATTGTTGATTACTCTGACTTTCATTTAGCACCAGGGCTAGTTGATACACATATCCACGGCTACGCTTCTCACGATGTTATGGACAATGATTTTGAAGGGATCAAGGTAATTTCAGAAGGCCTCTTGTCTTGTGGGGTAACCTCTTGGCTTCCAACGACCTTAACAGATACGACTGAAAATTTAGATGCAGTTTGTGAAACGATTGGGACTTATGCAGGGCAGGAAACAGGCGCCAAGATTCAAGGTATTTTCTTAGAAGGTCCTTTCTTTACAGAAAAATACAAGGGAGCACAAAATCCTAAGTACATGAGCGATCCATCCATTGAAAAGTTGGACAACTGGCACAGCTTATCTAAAGGTTTAGTCAATAAAATTGCTATTGCTCCAGAACGTGAAGGCGTCAAAGAATTCATCGAGTTTGCTAACAGCAAGGCAATTCATACTGCCTTGGCTCACAGCGATGCGACTTATGCGCAAGCGGAAGCGGCAGTAGAAGCTGGTGCCAATATCTTCGTCCATGTTTACAATGGGATGAGTGGGCTTCATCACCGTGAACCAGGTATGGTCGGTGCTGCTTTGAATTTAAAAAATGTCTATGCGGAAATGATTTGTGATGGACACCATGTTCATCCAGTTGCGGCAGAAATCGTGGTCAAAGCACGTGGAGCAGAGGAAACTGTTTTGATTACGGACTGTATGCGAGCTGGCGGTATGGGTGAAGGGGAGTCCCGCCTCGGTGAATTTGAAGTTGTTGTAAAAGATGGAACTGCTCGTTTAAAAGAAAGTGGTAGTTTGGCAGGTTCTATCTTAGAATTGATTGAAGCAGTGCAGAATGTTGTGAAATGGGGCTTGGTATCCCTACCTGATGCCCTTCGTATGGCTTCTCTGGCACCAGCTCGCTCTGTCAATATTGACCATATTTGTGGTCGGATTACAGAAGGCCGAGCTGCAGACTTTATCGTCGTAGATGATGCAGGACGCTTACAAGCGACCTATCTAGATGGCGTGAAACGATTTGGTTAATAAAATTCCTTAGGAGGAAACTAATGACAAAATTACAACTTTCTCAAGCTAAATTCAATCACATGACCCGCTTGTCAAATAGCGATCAGGTGATTGCGGCCTTGGCGATTGACCAACGTGGTGCATTGAAACGCCTGCTTGCTGCTGCAGCAGGTGGTGGCGAATTTGGAGATGACATTTTGATTGACTTCAAGAAAGTCATCTCAAGCGATTTGACACCCTATGCAAGCTCCATTCTCTTGGATGCGGAATACGGTGTTCCGGCTTCAGAATTGCGCCATGCAGATTGCGGTTTCATTGCAGCTTATGAAAAAACAGGTTACGATGCGTCCACACCAGGTCGTTTGCCAGACCTTTTGCCAAATTGGTCAGCCAAACGTATCAAAGAATTGGGGGCGGATGCCGTAAAAATCTTGCTTTACTATGATGTAGATGACAAGCCAGAAATCAACGACATTAAGCATGCTTGGGTAGAACGCATTGGTAGTGAGTGTATCGCAGAAGATATTCCTTACTTCGTCGAAATCTTGACTTATGATGCCAGCGATATGGATGTGACTTCTCGTGAATACGCAGCCCTCAAGCCACACAAGGTCAATGGTGCCATGCGTGAATTTAGTAAGTCACGTTATAATGCCGACGTACTCAAGGTTGAAGTGCCTGTCAATATGAACTTTGTAGAAGGCTACACAGATGAAGAGCCAGTCTATACAGTTGAGGAAGCTAAGGCCTTCTTCAAGGAGCAAACAGACAGCACTCACTTGCCATTCATTTATTTGAGCGCGGGTGTATCTGCCAAACTCTTCCAAGAAACCCTTGTCTTTGCCAAAGAAGCTGGTTCAAGCTTTAATGGTGTCCTGTGTGGTCGGGCGACTTGGAAGGATGCAGTAGCCATCTTTGCAAGCGAGGGTGAAGAAGCAGCCAAAGCTTGGTTGGCGGATCAAGGTCGCCGCAACGTAGAAGAACTAAACGAGGTTCTAGCAACTACAGCGCGTCCTTGGACTGAAAAAGTAGAAGTAAAATAATTGTTTTAGTAGAGTCTGGGCTTAGGTTCAGACTTTTTTGTTGCATCAAATATAGTCATTTATAGTGAAATGAAGCAGGACATATCTAAGTTTATCAATTTGAAAACTTTAGAGTTATTTTAGGAGTAGGTTATTGACACTATAACTTAAAGTTATCCTTTTCCTAATTCAAACCACTGATATGTAAAGCCCTTTGTCAAGTAAAAACAATCGAACTGATTAAAAAATGAAAAGTATCTAGAAAGAGCC
>NZ_ASCA01000017.1 GCF_002760245.1 Streptococcus suis YS161
TGATTGTTTTTTTATTCTAGTGTACAGGTAAATCCACGAATTCTCAACTGGGGGTCTTTACATATTGTCTATAAAAGAGTAAAACCAGCAAATCTACTGACTTGCTGGTTTTTATGCTTTAAAAAATTCTTCAATATCTGCCAGTTCTATGCCAATCATGGGGTCGATGGTTAGTAGGTTGTCTACAGTCAAAATGTATTCTGTGGGTTGGGGACTTGTTTTTTCTGGCTGGTCTTGATCAAGAAGGGAGAGTTGTTGGTTGTTTTCTTTGACTGCTTCAACCTGTTCTTTCCTGTCTGGCTGTGTAGAGGGCTGGGTTTGTGTGGTTGTAGCTGTTTTGCTTTCGTTGTTTTCAGTCAGGCTTTCCTTGCTATCCTGCTCTGCCATTTCTCCTTGGAAACGTGGGACCAGATAGGTTTTGCGGACGGTGCCGGCGTTTTTGACGGCGTAGTCGAAGGCGGAGATTTCGCCCAGGAGGATGAGCTTGCTCTTGGAGCGGGTGATGGCGGTGTAGACCAGATTGCGCTGGAGCATACGGTGGCTGGTGCGAGTGATAGGAAGGATAACGACCTGAAACTCGCTGCCTTGGGACTTGTGGATGGACATGGCATAGGCCAGGGTAATCTTGTACCATTCGTTTCGGGGATAGGTGACCTCGCTACCGTCGAAGTTGATGGTAATCTCGTCCTGCTTGGAGTCCGTATATTTGGCAGGTAGGAGGTCAGTGATGTAGCCCAAGTCGCCATTGAAGACATTGGCTTCGGCGTCGTTGACTAGATGAATGACCCGGTCGCCTTGGCGGAAGGCTTGCTCGTTATGGAGGAATTCTAACTCTCCCTCTTCCAGTGGATTGAGCAGGGCCTGGGTCATGGTGTTGAGTTGGTCAATACCTGCAGCACCACGGTACATGGGAGCGAGGATTTGAACTTCGTTTGCAGGAATGCCCGACTTGATGGCTGCGCCGACAATGCGTTCAATCAGGGCTGGAATTTGTTCGTTTTGCGCTTCAAAATAGGAGCGGTCAGCCTTTTTCTCACGGAAATCGCTCGGCAGAGCCCCTTTGCGAATCTGACTGGCTAGGGTAACAATGGTCGAATCATCGGATTGACGATAGATGCGTTCCAGAGTGATGCTGGGTAGCTTGTCAATTTTCAAGAGGTCAGCAAGTACTTGACCGGGGCTGACAGAAGGTAATTGCTCCGCATCGCCGACAATGAGAACTTGGGTTTGGGAGGAGATATTCTGGAAGAGTTGATTGGCCAACCAAGTATCTACCATAGAAAACTCATCCACGATGATAAAGTCGGCATCCAAATAATCATCTCGGTAGGATTCTTCCTGTCCTTCTACCAGACTGAGATGGCGGTGGATGGTGGCAGAAGGCAGACCTGTCAACTCATTCATCCGTCTGGCTGCTCGTCCAGTTGGGGCGGCAAGGAGGACAGGGCATTCCTCTCGGTTGCGTGTCAAATCAATCTTATGCAAGATGGCATAGACCGCGATAATACCGTTGATAACCGTTGTTTTTCCTGTTCCTGGTCCGCCTGTCAGAATGAAAAGAGGATTGGTGATGGCTTGGACGATGGCTTCTTTTTGAATGTCATCATAGGTTAGGGAGGACATGTTTTCTAGCTCTGCTATGGCAGCCTCAACGTCTGCGCGTGGGAAGGGCTTGAAGCCATTTTTTCCCATCAGGCGGGTCAAGTTTTTATGGATACCATGTTCGGCAAAGTAGAGGCTGTTGTCAAAAATCTTTGTGCCTTCTTGCTGTACCTTGTCGTCTGCAATCAGTCCCGTCAACTCGTGGGCAACCGCGGCAGGGTCCAGTTCTGTATGGCGGGATTTTTCCAGCAGTTCAAGGGTTGCTTCCAGCAAGTCTCTGGCCTCCACATAGGTATCGCCTGTTTCCATGGAGCGATGGATGAGGCTAAAGAGCATACCTGCCCGAAAGCGTTGGGGGGAATCGCTGGCAATTCCTAGATTTTCCGCAATCCTATCGGCAATGGTAAAGCCGAGCCCTTGGACATCTTCGACCAGTTGATAGGGATTTTCTTCAATAATCTGAAGTGTTTTTTCCTTATACTGGTCTTGGATTTGAAAGGCCAATTTATTGGGAATGCCATACTCAGCTAGTTTTGCCAAGATCAGCTCGGTGCCATAATTGAGGCGGAGTTTCTCCACAAATGCCTGCATGTTCTTGCTGGATAGGCCTGTGATTTGGGTTAGTTTTTCAGGTTCAGCTAAAATCTTATCAATGGTATCTTCGCCATAGAGTTCAACGATTTTTTCAGCTGTTTTGCGTCCAATTCCCTTGAAATGGTCACTGGAGAAATACTTGACAAGTCCGGCAGAAGTAGGCTTGCTGCGCTCGTAGCGGGTGATTTGCAGTTGCTGACCATACTTGGGATGGGTGACCAGATTGCCATAGAAACGATAGTCTTCTCCTTCAATGACATCGGCAATCGTTCCGGTCACAATAATTTCGTAGTCGTCATAGTCTGCGTCAGTTTCCTCGATTTCAAGGAGGAGGATTTTATAAAAATTGCTAGGATTTTCAAAAATAATCCGGTCAATGGTGCCGGTAACATACACTTCGTTCATAGAATTTAATTCCTAAAATAATGAAAAAGAAGTTTGGAACGGCTTGATCCAAACTTGTTTGTATTAATCAACAGTCCCAATACGGTTGAGAGGCCACATGCGAAAGACAACTTCTCCTTTGATGTTTTCACGGGAAAATGTTCCTACACTACGACTATCTAGTGAGACAAGGCGGTCATCTCCCATCAGGTAGTATTGTCCTTCTGGAACTGTCACGGTAAAGTCTACGTAACCATTGGCATCTTGTGTGAAAGCTTCAGCGGATTGGGCCACAGCTTGGAATTGTTTATTGTAAGAATAGACTTCTTGAAGTTTATCTTTCTGGAATGCAGCGAGATATTCATCTAAGTAAGGCTCGTCCACTTTTTGGTCGTTAACATAGAGGACATCGTTTTCGTAGCGAATGGTGTCACCTGGCATACCAATCACACGTTTGACAATCAGTTTTTCCTTGCCATCGCTGTCTGTCTCGCTGGCTACAACAATATCAAAGTGGTCGATAGAGGTCGTTTTTAGCATGATGAGTTTTTCTTGGTGTTGAAGCGTTGGGTCCATGGAATGGCCATCGACAGAGACAGGATTCCAGATAAAGTAACGACTGGCAAAAAAAGCTACCATAAACAGTAAAAAGATGCCCCATTCAGCTAAGAAGGCGACTAGTGGTGAGCGTTTTGTTTTTTGGATTGCTCCCATATTTTTTCCTCATTTCAATAATTTTTGTGCTTTTTGCGTATTAGCAAAGTGAAGTTTTGCAGTCTCATTGAGACCAGCCATGCCATGTCGTTTCAAGATACGGGCGGCAACATGATCTGATTTACTGCCTGCACCAGACGGCAGATTCATCCCAACTAGTTGACCAAGCTGGACAAGATTTTCTAAAAACATACTTCTTGCAATAATAGAAGATACTGCCACAGCCAGGTACTTGCCCTCAGCCTTTTCTTCTAGAGTGACGGGGTTGGCAAATTGGTTGGCTTCCTTTTTCAAGTATTTTTGATAATTTTGACTGGAAGTGAAGGCGTCAATGACAATCTTCTCAGGCTGGACACCCTTTTGCAAGAGTAGGAAAATAGCCTGATTGTGCAGGGCGACCTTGACAGACACCGCATTGTAGCCTTGCTCGATGACTTCGTTGTATTTTTTCGGTGACAATAGCAGAGCTTGGTGGAGGATTTTCTCTTTTAAGAGAGGAGCGATTTGGCAGATTTTTTGGTCTGTCATTTTTTTGGAATCATCGACACCAAGCGACTTGAGAAAGGCATGGTCTTCTGGGCGGACAAAACTAGCAACGACTGCCAAACCTCCAAAATAAGACCCGTTTCCAACCTCATCGGTACCAATCATGGGCAGGTTTTGACCAGGTATGGTCGTCTGTCCAGACTTTTCTGGCTCATAGCCCCAGAGCCCTGCTTCCTGCTCTGCCATTTCCCCCTGAAAAACGACTTTTCCAGAAGTGTAGATGGACAGGCTGGCACCGGTCAGTTTGAAAAATGCTTCTATGTAAGGATTTTTGCTGGTCTGCCGATAGCGGTCATAGTGAGCCATCATGGCTTGTTTTTGCTGAGCAGATACCTTTAGTACAACAGTGTTCATCTTCTTATTGTAACACAAATGCTAGTTAGAGTGTGCAGAAAAGGGTGGAATTTACTATAATGGTAGAAGAAAGTGAGGTAGACTATGGAAGTTCAAATGAAGTATAAATGGGCGACTCTGGGAACTGGTGTCATTGCCAACGAATTGGTTCAGGCCTTGCAGGCTATGGGAGGAAATCTTTATTCGGTGGCTAACCGTACCTATGACAAGGGTGTGGAATTTGCGCAAAAATATGGCATCGAGAAAGTTTATAGAGAAATCGATGAAGTGTTTGAGGATCCTGAAGTGGATATTATCTATATTTCTACACCTCACAATACCCATATCAATTATTTGAGAAAGGCCTTGAAGGCTGGAAAGCATGTCCTCTGTGAAAAGTCTATTACGCTTAATTCAGAAGAATTAGCAGAAGCCATTCAACTGGCAGAAGAAAATCAGGTCGTCTTGGCGGAGGCCATGACCATTTTCCACATGCCAATCTATCGACAGTTGAGTGAGGTCATTGCCAGTGGTAAGCTTGGAGATTTGAAGATGATTCAGATGAACTTTGGCAGCTACAAGGAATACGACATGACCAACCGCTTTTTCAATAAGAACTTGGCCGGCGGTGCCCTCTTGGATATTGGTGTCTACGCTCTGTCCTTTGTCCGTTGGTTTATGACAGAAAAGCCAAATCAGGTTTTATCCCAGGTTAAATTAGCTCCGACAGGTGTGGACGAGCAGGTAGGGATTTTGCTCAGCAATGATGCGGGTCAAATGGCGACCATCGCCCTGACCCTCCATGCCAAACAGCCAAAACGGGGTACTATTGCCTACGACAAGGGCTACATCGAACTTTACGAGTATCCTCGTGGTCAGAAGGCAGTCATTACCTATACTGAAGATGGTAGCCAAGAGGTAATCGAAGCGGGCGAGACAGCTAAGGCGCTATCTTATGAAGTGGCGGATATGGAAAAAGCTGTCGCAGGGATCGAAAACACCATGCACCTAGCATTTACCCAAGATGTCATGGACATCATGACCCAACTCCGCAAAGAATGGGGCTTGGTTTATCCAGAAGAAATGTAGAGAAAGGTTATTAGAATAAGAACTAAGGAACAAGTCATGGGTTGTTGGTGGTCTCCTACTTGTTCTTTTTTCTTAATGTGTCGGTTATGTGACAAGTATATGGATTTGATGACGAAAAATGTCTAAGATTACATAGTGGATACAGTTTATTTAAAAGCTCTCTAGGTGCTTGTATTTCAAATCGGATTCAGATATGATAGGATTATCAAATCAGAAAAGGAACAGAAAATGAAACGTAAAAGAATTACAAAGCCCAAGCATATGCGTCGCAAGAGAAAAACACCTATCATGAAAAACAATAAGAAGATGTTATACACATCTTCATTGGCTCTTTCCCTATTTAGTACAGGGATGATTTCGACAAATGTTTTAGCCATCGAATGGGCTCCGCGTACTGTTTCTGAAATTAGCCCAGAAATTGTACAAGAAGAAGGAAGGATGACCTATACTGTTCAGTATGGAGATACCTTATCTGCCATCGCCTTAGCTATGAATATTGATATGGATTTGCTGGCGAAAATAAATCAAATTGCAGATGTCAACTTGATTTTCCCTGATACGGTACTGACGACGACTGTTGACCAAAACAATCAAGTGACTCAGGTTGAGATTGAAGCTCCTGTTCAGGGAAACACAAATGAGACCGTTCAGGCAACTGTTGACCTAACAACCAATCAAGTAACGGTTGAGGATACGGTTGTTCCTTTGGATCAAATTTCATCAGTTACCGACTCAGCACCTGTAGAGGAAGTTGTAGAACAGCCTGTAGCAGAAGCACCTGTAGAGGAAGTTGTAGAGCAACCTGTAGTAGAAGCGCCTGTAGAGGAAGTTGTAGAACAGCCTGTAGTAGAAGCGCCTGTGGAGGAAGTTGTAGAGCAGCCTGTAGTAGAAGCACCCGTAGAGGAAGTTGTAGAACAGCCTGTAGCAGAAGCGCCTGTAGAGGAAGTTGTAGAGCAACCTGTGGTTGAGGCACCTGTAGAGGAAGTTGTAGAGCAGCCTGTAGCAGAAGCACCTGTAGAGGAAGTTGTAGAGCAGCCTGTAGCAGAAGCACCTGTAGAGGAAGTTGCAGAACAACCTGTAGTAGAAGCACCTGTAGAACAGCCTGTAGTTGAAACTCCACAAGTGACAGCCCTATCAACCACTACAACAAGTACAAGTGCTTATGATGTCGGTTTGCAACCTCAGGTAGCAGCCTTCCGCGCAGAAGTAGCTAATGCCTTCGGTATTACTTCTTTCTCAGGTTACCGTCCTGGTGATTCTGGCGACCATGGTAAGGGATTGGCAATTGACTTTATGGTGCCTGAGAGCTCAGCTCTAGGAGATCAAGTGGCAGCTTATGCAGTTGCAAACTTAGCTTCTAAAAATATCAACTACATCATTTGGAAACAGCGCTTCTATGCGCCGTATGACAGTATCTATGGTCCAGCCTATACATGGAATCTGATGCCAGACCGTGGTAGCATTACAGAAAACCATTATGATCATGTACACGTGTCATTTAATCCATAAAATAATTATAGCCAAACTCACGGTGAGCTTGGCTATTTTTGCGTGCTTATTAATTGGAAGGTATGGGATACAAGTTTCTTATCTTATCTCCAGAACTTGTCATAGCCCTTCTTCTCATCCATGTTAAAGGTGATGATAGTGCGGAGCAGGTCCCAGTTGACCTCTTGGTCTTCTCTGATTTTGAAGAGGTTGGAAGTCGCCTCGTAGCCCGCCTCCTTGATGTCCTTGGCAAAGGTTTCCATAGTAACCGTTTCAGGTGCAATGGAAATATGGGCCTTAGCAGCAGAGAATCCAATGATAAAAGTTCCGTCCATGATAAACATGGGTTGGTTCCATTTGATTTCTGTGGTTAGACTTGGAAATTCCTGCTGGATTTGGGCAAAGATTGCTTCGAGCTTGTCTTTCAAGACAGGATTGTTGACCTTGTTCAAAAATTCTTGGAGCATGAGTGGTTCCTTTCTTTTTTACAGGATAACATAGAAGAGTAAAATGGTGTAGAAACAATCAGCTTGCTTTTTTCCGATGAGCAATCATACTAAGAAGGATGACGATGAGATAGGCTAGACTTGCAATTGGAGAAACGTCAACTCCGTATTCGCCTCCGAACAAGCTGGTTTGATTATCAAAAAGAAGGATGGAAGTGGAGAGATTCCAAAGGGAGTGGACTAAAATACTGGATAGAATACTTCCTGTTTGCAAAGTAGCAAGCGAAAATAAACTTCCAACTAAGGTGCCAGCAATGAGTAATTGTAGGGCGGTGAGTGAGCTAACGGATCCGTTTAATAGGTGAACAAGTCCGAAAAATACGGACGGTCCCAGAATAGCGACTTTTCTTGAAAAAGATTGTTCTAGTAGATGCATCATGATACCACGGAAGCACATCTCTTCTACAATCGGAGCAGCGATAGCGCCCATAAAGATAGAGTTTACTAAATCGTCCGTCAAAGTCACTTTTCCACCTAGTAAATACAAAACGAGCAAGACAGTTAGTGGGAGAAAGATTGCAACGACTAACCAAAATTGACTTGGTTTAACGAGTGTTATCCGAAATTGTATTAGGCTCATTTCTAATCGACGAGATAGCCATTTGGCAAATAAATAATACAAGAAGATGTAGAGCCCTGCCATGAGTACAGTTGTAACAATATTGTCACCAAGTGCCAGTTGCGGAAGAAAGGCAATCAGGCCACTTGTCATCATAGCCCCAAACGCAAGTGTACAAAATCCGATACATGTTAGTTTAGTGAGTGGTTTCATTTATTTGTCCTCCAATTTTTGTAGAAAGGTCAAATGCGAGAGCAAGGATTTTATCGCTGATAATAGGGGCATTCATGCTTTCAAAAAGTTTTTTAAGAAGAGAATTTTTCGTAGAAAGTCGTCGGGAGAGAGTTCCGTAATTCGTAGGCCAATAATGAGGTTGAAATAGACAATCAGAAGTTCGGCAATTTCTTCAGGAAAATCAGTCGGAATACTTCCGTCTATCACACCTTCTTGTACGATTTCTCGGAATTTAGGAATGAGCAGTGCGTAGGATAGTTGGTATTGTTGAGCTAAAATGCTAGGGCTTTTCAGGGTAATCTGCGATGCCTGCAAGAAGGATAATTTTTCAATGTCAGAAAGAGAAGATGTGAGTGCATATTGGATTTTTTCAAGAGCGGACTCTCCTGGCCACTCTTTTGATAATAAATTCTCATCAGCATCTCCAATCAGAGCATCCAGAATGGCTCCTTTGGAGGGGAAGTGGTGATACACAACTCCCTTGGTCATGCCACCAAGCTGAGAAATAATATCAGTAAGACTGGTCTGATCATAGCCTTTTTCTAAAAATAATGCTCTTGCGACATCGAGGATGAGCTGTCTGCTTTCCTCAGGATATTTGTTTTTTGTCATACCTTTCCTTTTTTACATACCGACGGTATGTAAAAGTATATCAAAAAATTCCCTACTTTACAATAGGGAATAAATAGTAATTATTTCACCAAAATCGCCAGAGCCTGATAAGGCTTGAGAGTGATTTTCTTACCTAACTTGCTGTTAGGGTAGTTGCTGATGAGGACTTGTCCGTGGGCGTAGTCGTCTGCCAGGTCGAGCTTAACCTCTTCTGCGAAGAAATTGTTGAGGACTAGCAGTTTTTCACCGTTCAGCAAGCGTTCGAAGGCATAGACTTTCTGGCTGTCCTTGTAGGCAGCCTTGTAGTCTCCTTCTGAAATGAGAGGAAGTTCTTTCCGCAGGCGAATGAGTTCTTGGTAGAAGGTAAAGATTGGACCTGTTTTTTCCTGCTCAACGTTAATCGTTTGGTAGGATTTGCCAGCCTTCAGCCAAGGAGTTCCTGTTGAGAAGCCTGCATTGTCAGAAGCGTCCCATTGCATCGGGGTGCGGGAATTGTCACGGGACTTGGCCTGGATAATCTTGAAGGCCTGATCAGGCGTGTGTCCTTGGTCCAAGAGCATCTGATAGGCATTGATAGATTCCACGTCCACGTAGTCGTCCATACTGTCGTAGTCAGGGTCAATCATGCCGATTTCCTCGCCCATGTAGATGTAAGGCGTACCGCGGGACAGGTGGATAGAGGCTGCTAGCATGGTTGCTCCTTCGTTACGGAAATTCTCCACATCAACAAAGCGGTTGAGGGCTCGAGGCTGGTCGTGGTTGTTGTAGAAAAGGGCGTTCCAGCCATTTCCGACGGACATCTCTTCACCCCAAGTATGGAAGAGGTGTTTGAGTTCTTCAAAGTCAAAGTCCATGATGGTCCATTTTTGCCCGTCCTTGTAGTCCACTTTCAAGTGGTGGAAGTTGAAGGCCATGGACAATTCTTCCCGCTCAGGAGCTGTGTAGAGAATGCAGTTTTCAATGGTGGTGGCAGACATTTCCCCAACGGTCATGAAGCCTTTTTCTGCCCCAAAAGTGGCATTGTTCATCATCTTGAGGTAGTCGTGGGTAATTGGGCGGTCGGTATAAGCTGGCTTGCCGTCATTGATTGGGCAATCTTCGAGGACTTCGTCCTTACCAATCAGGTTGATAACGTCGAAGCGGAAGCCTTTGACACCCTTGTCTTTCCAGAAGTTGACCACCTTGAACAGTTCTTCACGGACATGAGGATTTCGCCAGTTGAGGTCGGCTTGGGTCACGTCAAAGAGGTGGAGGTAGTATTTCCCAGTATCTCCAAAAGGAGCCCAGGCATTGCCACCAAACTTGGACACCCAGTCAGTTGGCTGGTCACGTAGGATAAAGAAATCTTGGTAATATTTGTCGCCGGCTAGGGCCTTTTGGAACCATTCGTGGTCTGTCGAGCAGTGGTTGAGGACCATGTCTAGCATGAATTCGATGCCCAATTCTTTGCCGACAGCCACCATTTCTTCAAAGTCAGCCATGGTGCCAAAATCAGGATTGACGGCTGTATAGTCTGAAATGTCATAGCCGTTGTCTCGTTGAGGACTTGGGTAGAAAGGGTTGAGCCAAATCATATCAATGCCTAGCTCTTTTAGATATGGAAGTTTTTCAATAATTCCTCGTAAATCCCCTACACCATTTCCAGTTGTATCCTTGTAAGATTTTGGGTAGATTTGATAAACAACCTTCCGTCTGTCTATTGTCATTTTGCTCTCTCTTTCTTGATTTTTCCTTCTTGCATAAGCAATGATAGGAGGAGGCTGGGCAAAAAGCTTAACCTCGCTTCTCAGGGTTCGTGTCAACATCTCAGCGCAGTGGTTGATTGGCAGATTTGTTCGTGTTTTACACTCCAAATCTGACCATTACGACTGATGCGAACAGAGTTCGCTTCATTTCCAACCTCCAACAGTCACTACTCTGACTGTTGGAGCTATGCGGGGGTGGGAGTGAAACAGTCTGGGGATAGACTGTTTCAGCTCAACAACTTAAAACGAAAAATTGTTGACGAACTCTTTTTTTGACCAGTCGAGTTCTTTCCCGCTCCCCCTCCTAGAACATTAATTCTTTGTAACTGTCAGAATAGCTTCGCCTTGCGAGATGGCACGAGGAAGATTTCCGATAACTTGAGTGTCAAAGTCAGTTTGGTTGGTCACGATAACTGGTGTTTCAGCGGCGAGACCAGCAGCCTTAATGACATCGATGTCAAAGCTAATCAATTTATCACCAGCTTTTACCTTGTCGCCTTGTTTGACGTGAGCTGTGAAGCCTTTGCCTTCCAAACCGACAGTATCCATACCAATGTGCATAAGGAGCTCAACTCCGTTTGTAGCAGTGATACCAACAGCATGGTTAGTAGGGAAGAGGACAGATACTTCACCATCGACTGGAGCAACCAAGATACCTTCGCTCGGGTCAATAAGGACACCTTGGCCCATGACACCTGATGCAAATACAGGGTCAGTAGCTTGTGACAATTCTTTTGCTTGACCAGTTAGTGGGCTGATCAATTCGATAGCAGAACCAGTTTCAACGACGGTTTCAGCTGGAACTACAACTTCTTCAACAGTTTCTTCTTTTTTTGAAAATGCACCTGTACGTTTGAAAACAGCTGTCAAAATCATTGGGACAACAATCGCAACTACCATTGCTAGCAAGAATGGACCCCAGTACTTCGCCTTGATAGACAAGATACCTGGAAGACCACCGATACCGATAGAAGCAGCTTGGATGTTAAAGGTTACAGAAAGTAAGCCAGCGATACTTGAACCAATCATAGCCGCTACGAATGGGTAAACGTATTTTACGTTGACACCGAAGAGGGCTGGTTCAGTAACACCTAGGTAGGCAGAAATAGTTGCAGGAAGTGAAACTTGCGCTTCTTTTTCATTGTGACGGTTCATGAGGAAGTAAGCAAATACCGCAGAACCTTGAGCAATGTTAGAAAGAGCAATCATTGGCCAGAGACCAGTTCCACCAGCATCCGCAATCAATTGTGTATCGATGGCATTTGTCATGTGGTGAAGACCAGTGATTACGAACGGTGCATAAAGGGCACCGAATACCGCACCGAAGAGCCATTTCAATGGACCAGTCAAACCAGCTAATACAACTGTTGACAACCATTGCCCGATTGTCCAACCGATAGGACCAAGGACAGTGTGAGCCAAGATAATTGCTGGAAGAAGTGATAGGAATGGTACGAAAATCATTGAGACCACTTCTGGAATCACTTTACGCCAGAAGATTTCTAGGTAAGACAGTGCCAAACCAGCAAGAAGGGCAGGGATAACTTGTGCTTGATAACCGATACGGGCAATACTAAATGCACCGAAATTCCAAGACCAGTCGCTGGCAATGGTTGCTGCATCTGTACCAGGTACAGCATAAGCGTTGAGCAACTGTGGAGAAACCAAACAGATACCAAGGACGATACCAAGGATTTGAGAAGTTCCCATTTTACGAGATACGGACCAAGTGATACCTACTGGCAAGAAGTGGAAGATGGCTTCACCTGGCAACCAGAGGAAGTGATTGACACCATTCCAGAAAGGAGAAACCTGAACGATGGTGTTCCATACAGGGTTACCATCAGCATCGAAGACCAACTGCCCATCTTTCATAGCTTGTCCAAGCCATTCCATCTGAACACCTTCCAAGACGTTACGGAAACCGAGAATCAAACCGCCGACGATAAGGGCAGGAATGATTGGTGTGAAGATTTCCGCCAGCATGGTCATAACACGTTGGATAGCATTTTGGTTGCTTTTAGCTGCTGACTTGGCAGCTTCTTTTGATACGCCTTCGATACCAGACACAGCTGTGAAGTCATTGTAGAAGATTGGTACATCGTTACCGATGATAACTTGGAACTGACCTGCGTTGGTAAAGGTTCCTTTTACAGCAGGAATATCTTCGATGACTTTTACGTTTGCCTTTTTCTCATCCGCAAGAACAAAACGCATACGTGTCGCACAGTGTGTTACTGCATTAACATTTTCTTTTCCACCAATAGCGTCCAATAGCTGTTTGGCTTCTTTTTCAAATTTTCCCATATATTTTTCCTTCTAGACAGCTTATGGAATCTGTCACTCTATATTTTTTAGACATCTCCCAAAAGTATGTCTTTTTTGAAATTTGTACGGACAAATTTCTTTTGTGTTATCATTGTATCCGATTTCAAAAAATAATGCAAGCGTTTTTGCTTAGTTTTTTTAATTTTGAAATGAATTTTGTTATAATGTTGATAGTTGTATGTTATTTGACAGATGAATTTGCGAGGAAATGATGAAAAAATACCAAGAAATTTATAATGACTTAAAAGAAAAAATACGGACAAATGTTTATCCGGCAGAAAGCTCCCTACCGACAGAACAGCAGCTTCAGGAAATCTATGGTGTTAGTCGTGATACGGTTCGTAAGGCGTTGGCGATTTTGACTGAGGGAGGTTTGATTCAAAAAGTGCAAGGGCGTGGTTCAATGGTCCTTAAGCAAGAAATTCTCAATTTCCCAGTTTCAGGTTTAACTTCCTATCAGGAATTGACAAATGTTCTCCAGCTTTCTACCAAGACAGATGTTGTCAGCTTAGATATGATTACCGTTAATAGTAGCCTTTCGCACTTGACAGGCTTTGAGCCGTATAGCAAGGTGTGGAAAGTTGTCCGTACACGTTCGATTGACGGTAAGGTCTCCGTTGAGGATACAGATTATCTTGCTGTCGATGTCGTGCCAGAGTTGACAACTGCTATTGCTGAAAAATCCATCTACGAATACCTAGAAAATAAGTTAGGCCTTGACATTGCTTATGCACAGAAAGAGATTACGGTAGAGCCGACCAGTCGAGAAGAGCGAGATTTGATGCAGATTCAGGATGATTATCTGGTGTTGATAAAATCCAGGGTCTACTTAGGAGATACGCGACAATTTCAATACACTGAAAGTAAGCACAAGATTGATAAATTCCGCTTTGTAGATTTTGCTCGTAGAAAGCATTCTTTATAGGAGAGATTAGCCAAATCAAGTTTTTTACGCTATAATAGATAGAAGAAGAGGTAAGATATGGCAAACTTAAATCGATATAAATTTACATTTGGCGAGAAGCAATTAACCTTGACAACTGAGCATGACAATCTCTTTATGGAAGAGATTGAGCGTATTGCACAGGAAAAATACCAAGCCATCAAAGAAAAGATGCCGACGGCGGACCCTGAAACCCTCGCGCTTTTGTTGGCAATCAATGCTCTATCCGTTCAACTAACGCGCGAGATGGCATTTGAACAAAAGGAACAAGAACTTGCAAGCGTCAAAGAAAAGGTCTTGAAAAAGAATGTGACCTTGATTGACTTAGATGAGCTTGAGGACAAGGTATGATTTCATTAGCAATTATTCTCATTTTGGCATGGAGTTTCTACATTGGCTACAGCCGTGGTCTAGTTCTACAGGCCTTTTATAGCATGGGAAGTATTATTGCTCTGGTGGTTGCAACGGCTACTTATAAAAAATTGGCATCCTTCCTTTATCTCTGGGTGCCATTTGCCAATGCTACTCAGGGGAGCTCCAACTATTATTTTGATGAGAAATATCTCTTTGACCTAGATATGGTATTTTATGCGGGATTGGCCTTTCTTTTGATATACGTCTTGGTTTATGCTATTATGCGTTTCATAGGAATATTTGTCCATCTATTAGAGGCTTTTAATCCTGATACAAAAACGACCAATCTCATAAGTGGCGCCTTGGCTGTCTTGGTGACTTTTATTTCTCTTCAGATTGTCATGGTCTTGCTATCAACTATTCCGTTAGCGATGATTCAAGATAAATTGCACAGTAGTCTTCTTGCTAACATCATGATTCAGTACACACCATTCACTAGTAGCTTTTTAAAATCTCTCTGGTTGAGTAATATAGCAGGGTAAGGGAGACCTTATCCTTTTTTGACTAAGTAGGAATATATGAATAATAAAATTATTGAAACCCTTGAATTTCACAAGGTAAGACAAAAAATTGAGCCCTATCTCTTGACGGAACAGGGCTTTGAAGAATTACGACAGTTGGAGCCCATGGTGGAAGTCCACCGTATCCAACAGGCCTTTGACGAGTTGACAGATATAGCGCAGATTTTTGTGGAAAATCCCTATTTCAGTCTGGCTGCTACTAGTGACATCGGTCCAGCCATGCGTCGTTTGGAATTGGATACAGACCTCAATATCGCTGAATTATTAGCTGTTAAAAAGGTCTTGGAAGTTTCTAAATCTCTCTTGGATTTTTATGGAAATCTGGAAAATGTCAGTCTTAGCCAGCTGGATAAGCTCTTTGAGAAGATTGAGCTTTTTCCAGATTTACAGGGCTCCCTCCAGTCCATCAATGATGCTGGTTTTGTAGAGGATTTTGCCTCAGAAAAGCTAGCCCGTATTCGAAGAAAAATCCGTGAAGCTGAAGATCAAGTTCGTCAGGTCATGCAGGATATTTTGAAGACCAAAGGCGACATGCTGTCCGATAGCATTTTGGCAAGCCGTAATGGACGCAATGTCCTTCCTGTTAAAAATACCTATCGCAATAAGATTGCGGGGGTTGTCCATGACATTTCAGCTTCGGGTTCGACCGTTTATATTGAGCCGCGGGCAGTGGTGACCTTGAACGAAGAAATCAGTCACCTATGTGCAGAAGAACGCCATGAGCTCAACCGTATCTTGCAGGAATTGTCGGATATGCTCCGTCCGCATAGTGGTGTGATCCGTAACAATGCCTGGCTTATCGGGCATATTGATTTCGTCCGTGCTAAGCATCTCTTTGCGCGTGATCATCAAGCAGTTGTACCCAAACTATCTGAGAAGCAGGATATTGCCCTTCTCAACGTTCGCCATCCGCTGATTGCTGAGCCCGTTCCAAACGACCTCTATTTCGGTAGTCAGTTGACGGCTATCGTGATAACGGGTCCCAACACGGGTGGCAAGACTATTATGCTCAAGACCTTGGGATTGACCCATCTCATGGCTCAGTCTGGTTTGCCTATTTTGGCTGATAAGGGCAGTCGGGTAGCTATCTTCAAAGAAATTTTTGCGGACATTGGGGATGAACAGTCGATTGAGCAGAGTTTATCCACCTTCTCCAGTCACATGACTCACACGGTACAGATTTTGGCGGAGGCGGATCAAGATTCTCTGATTTTATTTGATGAGTTGGGGGCAGGTACCGATCCACAGGAGGGCGCGTCGCTGGCCATGGCTATTTTAGACGACCTTCGCCTACGGGGCATCAAGACCATGGCAACTACTCACTATCCGGAGCTCAAGGCTTACGGGATAGAAACCTCTGGTATTGAAAATGCCAGTATGGAATTTGATACCAACAGTCTACGCCCGACCTATAAGTTTATGCAGGGTGTTCCTGGTCGCTCCAATGCCTTTGAAATAGCAAGACGTTTGGGCTTGTCGGATATCATCATCCAGTCGGCTCAGTCATGGACGGATACGGACAGCGATGTCAACCGCATTATCGAGAAATTGGAAAGTCAGACGGTTGAAAGTCGTCAGCGTCTGGATAAGATTCGTGATGTGGAGCAAGAAAATTACAAGATGAACCGAGCCCTTCGCAAGCTCTATGACGAGCTCAATCGTGAGCGGGAAAATGAGCTCAACAAGGCACGTTTGGAGGCCAAGGAAATTGTAGATATGGCATTGGCAGAAAGCGAGGACATTCTTAAAAATCTCCATGCTGCAGCCAGTCTTAAGCCCCACCAGATTATTGAAGCCAAGGCAGAACTGAAAAAGTTGGCACCTGAAGTGGTAGATCTGTCTAAGAACAAAGTCTTGAAAAAAGCCAAAATTCAGCGGGAAGCCAAGGTGGGCGATGACATTATCGTTACAGCTTATGGACAACGTGGGACCTTGACCAATCAGCTTAAGGATGGGCGTTGGGAAGCTCAGGTTGGCTTGATTAAGATGACTTTGGCCAAAGATGAGTTTGAGTTAGTCAAGGCGGAAAAGGCAGAGCAGCCTAAGAAACGCCAGGTTCACACAGTCAAACGTGCCAATGTACGAGGACCAAAAGCCCGCTTAGATCTCCGTGGCAAACGCTACGAAGAGGCTATGATGGAGCTGGATGAATTTATCGACCAGGCCCTGCTCAATAACCTAGCCCAAGTCGATATTGTTCACGGTATTGGTACAGGGGTTATCCGAGAAGGGGTGACCAAGTACCTTCGCCGCAACAAGCAGGTCAAGGAATTCGGCTACGCCCCACAAAATGCAGGTGGCTCAGGCTGTACTATTGTGACCTTTAAGTGAAAAAGCAAAGCACTTGCAAGTAGCAGGTGCATTTGAATACAGTTGCAAAACTCAAAAAAATAGTAAAATAAAATGAGGAGGTTTATATGATTATCAGAAAATACCAGCCAGCCGATGAGAAGGGCTGGGTCTACTGTAAGGCACTCAGCTACCTCTTCTCTCCATTCTTTGATGATAGAGAAACAGAGAAGCCCGAACTAATGACAGACGTTTATGATTATCGTGTGGAGTGGGTGGCTGAAGTAGACGGACAAATTGTTGGTCTAATCGATATCGATATTTACACTGAGGAGTGCAGCCAGTCTTATATTTACGCACCAAGCAAGCGAACAGCCTATTTTACTAACCTAGCAGTTCACCCTGATTTTCAAGGGAAGGGCATTGCCCAGGCACTTTTTGAAAAAGCAGAGCAGGAATTGCGTGAACAGGCTGTCGAGAAATTAGCCATCTTTACCCGAGAGGGAGATGTAGCCAATCATTTGTATCAAAAATGGGGCGGGCAGCTAGTGTGTTCAGATTACCTAGTCATCGGTACACCCAAAGACACACCTTATGTCCGTTTTGGTGTAGACCTTTCCAATGCCAAATTGGCCTTTACAGATGAAGCAGGTCAGTCAGTTCCTTATTATTTAAGAGAGGGTGTCTATGTAGTCAGTGAAGAAGCTGGCTTGGAGCTCTTTGACATAGAAGATGTCTATCAAGAATTAACCTATGTGGTGGATTTAACAGAAAAAAGTTGAAACATTTTCAACTTTTTTCTTTTTTGTAAATGAATCTGGTACGTGATTCCCCCTCGTCCTCCTGCGGTCTAGTTTAGCTATACCCATTTTTTTACAACTGAAATTCTTATAGGTACGTTTATCTCATGCTTCATTCCGTAGCAAATATTCGCATTCTCTTTTCATTTGGTGTAGAATGTTGGTAGAAAACAGAAAAGGAGAAACCTATGGTACAAGTAGTAACAGATGCAAACTTTGAAGTTGAAACACAAGAAGGCGTAGTCCTTGTTGACTTTTGGGCACCTTGGTGTGGTCCATGCCGTATGCAGGCACCAATCTTAGAGCAATTAGCAGGCGAAGTGGACGAAGATGAATTGCGCATCTACAAAATGGATGTAGATGAAAATCCAAACACAGCTCGTCAGTTTGGCATCATGTCTATCCCAACTCTATTGTTCAAAAAAGACGGACAGGTTGTGAAACAGGTTGCCGGTGTTCACACCAAAGATCAAATCAAAGCAATCTTGGCAGAGATTGGTTAATTGAAAATGAAAGCAAGTGGTGGATTGACTACTTGTTTTTTTACAACTGTGAGTCATACAAAGATATCAGATTGTGAAGGTTGGCACAAGATGTTATAATAACCTTATCATTGTCATTTTAGAAAGGTTAGACATGTCAACTATTAGTTACAAACCATTAAATCTCTATCGTCAGTTTAAAACAGCAGCTAAAGAGTTTCCACATGTTGCTATTTATTTTGACAAACCCTACGCATCCTTCCCTGAATTAGGATTGGAAAATACCTATCAAACAGTTTTTGAGGCCATTCAAAAAAGAGCTGCCCAATTTGCAGCGGCAGGTATTGGTTATGGGGATAAGGTAATTCTGTATAAGAGCCCAGCTTTTGACACCTATTTGTTAGCAGTAGCGGTAACAGCCTTAGGGGCTGTTCCAGTTATGATTTCCTACCATCTGCCATCTTCGAATCTAGATGTGTTTGCGGAGCGATTGGAAACGTCTTTCATTGTATACGACCAAGAAACGGAAGAACGTGTAGCAGGAATGACTCGAACTGACCTGGTCACAAAGGTATTTTTGCCCCACGTCCTAGTGCAAGAAGCAGATACATTTGAAGAAAATCTCCTGCCAGAAGATGTCATTCAATACATGACTCATACTTCAGGAACGACAGGTGTTCCAAAACTAATCTGCCACACAGCACAGACCATGGGCTGGCGAGTAGCTTGGCAACAAACTATTTTTGACAAGATGACGGAGAGAGGCTTGCTGGCCTTCCATATCTCTCCTGTACATTCACGCTATAATATCGGCGTGTCGTCGGCGATTGGGCTTGGATTCCCCCTCTACCCACTTTCTTCTGCAAGAAAAGATGATGTTGAACGGGCGCTTGCTCTACATCGTCCAAGTGCCTTGGAAACCCATCCTAATAACTTTGTCCAATGGGCAAGACTGGCCAAGGAAAAACCAGAGGTCTTTAGCAGCATTCGTTATTACCATTCAACCTTTGATGCTATCAATATTGGTTCGCTTCGTGCCTTCTTGGAGGCTTCTAAAGAGCAAGATCCAGTCTTTATGCAGGTTTATGGTCAAAGTGAATGTGGTCCAATGATTCTACGTTACCATCGTTTGGAAAATCTAGGCACAGTTAGCGGACGAGATATGGGGATTGGTTTGGAAGGTTACACAGAAGCACGCATCACAGATGCCCAAGGGAATCCTCTCCCAGCTGGAGAAAACGGCCATATCCAGTTTCTGTCAAAAGGCCGTGCTGTGACCTACTATAAAGAAGATGCCCGTTTCCAAGATAATGTGTACGGTGCTTGGTGGGATAGTGGTGACTACGGCTGCATGACTCCAGAGGGGACACTTCTCCTAAAAGACCGTCAGGTTGACCTCATTGAGCACATCGACAGCAACCTTGCCTTGGAAGATTTATTGCTGGATAAATTGGACTTTTTATCAGAAGTCGTGATTATCCGCGATGTCAATGGTGCACCGCAGCCGATTATCGCTCTGGCAGAAGATGCTGAGATGAACTGGGAAGCTTGGTGGGCCATGGTTGCAGATCTTCCACTATTGAAAGAACCCATCTTGATGGCTTATGACGACATTCCACGTACTGCGACCATGAAGGTTCAACGCCTCAAAATGGAAGCAGAAATGAAAGAAAAAAATCTGTAAGGGTGACGAAACCACGCTTGCAGATAAGAAGGAGTTCACATGAAAGAAATCTACCTAGCAGGCGGTTGTTTCTGGGGGATGGAAGGCTACTTTTCCCAGATCGATGGTATTCTTGACACCAGCGTTGGCTATGCCAATGGACAGGTGGAGACGACCAATTATCAACTCCTCAAACAAACAGACCACGCAGAGACGCTCTATCTAGCTTATGATGAGACTCGTATCAATTTGCGGGAAATTCTCCTCTACTATTTCCGCGTCATTGATCCCTTCTCTGTTAATCAGCAGGGACCTGACAAGGGGCGCCAGTATCGGACTGGTATCTATTACACCGATGAAGCTGATTTTCCGACCATCGAGCAAGTCATGACGGAGCAGTCCCAGCTCTTTGGCGGACGCCCCCTAGCCGTTGAAGTGGAGCCACTCGCACATTACATCCCCGCTGAAGATTACCATCAGGATTATCTCAAGAAAAATCCCCAAGGGTACTGCCATATCGATCTTGGGCAGGCAAAAATCCCTCTGATTGATGTTGCAGACTACCAAAAGCCAGACCAGCAAGTCTTAAAAGACAGCTTGACCGACCTCCAGTATCAAGTTACTCAAGAAGCTGCGACGGAAAGACCCTTCGAAAATGAGTTTTGGAATAGCGACCAAGCTGGCATCTACGTCGATATTACGACTGGCGAGCCCCTCTTTCTCTCGACAGACAAATTCGACTCAGGCTGTGGCTGGCCCTCCTTTACCAAACCAATCAGCAAGGAAGTTGCGACTTATTTCCAAGATCTTTCCCACGGCATGAACCGTATTGAAGTCCGCAGTCGGGCTGGTCATGCTCATCTAGGTCATGTCTTTGATGACGGACCACGTGATAAAGGCGGTCTCCGTTACTGTATCAACTCAGCAGCCCTTCGTTTCATACCGAGAGAGGAAATGGAAGAAGCAGGATATGGCTTGTTTTTGGATTTGCTTAAATAAATTTAGGAACGTAGAAAGTCTATTCGCAAAGAATAGGCTTTTTGTGTCGAAATAGTATATTTAAATATATAATTTTGATATAATAATCTATATAGAGATTTTTCTTAAGGGATATATATGGAAAGGTTATGAAAATGATTCTTAGTAGACGTTTTAAAAATAGAAGAAAGGAACTTGGCTTTACTCAAAAGGAACTTGCAGAGGGAATTTGTGAGCAGAGTTTGATTAGTCGAGTTGAAAAATTAGGAGTTGCTCCTACATCGGATATATTATTTGCCTTATCACAACGCTTACAGGTGTCTATGGACTATTTTTTTGATGAAAGTGTATCAGATAAAGCACCTGATATTACGGTATTTAAACGATTGGTGGACAAAGCTCTGTTCACTCGTTCCTATGATCAACTGGCTTATCTTGTAGAGGTAGAGAAGCAGAAAGAAGCTGTTCATTCGCAGGAAAGCAGTGAATATTTAACTTATCTGGCTTGTATAGTGGACTTCCATCATTATCATAAGGAAGATACTGCAATTGTATGTATGGAAGAACTTAGTCATCGAATCAGTAAGAAATCTAGTTTTTATCTGGATGTATACAATAGCTTGGTTAATTTTTATGCCCTGACTTCTCGAGATGAGGATTTAGACGGTTTGTATGAGGGGATTTCAGAAAAGCTTAGCCACTTGGATATATCAAACACAGAGAGTTTTCATAAGTATATCAAGATTCGCTACAATCACGCTCACTATCTTTTTAAAAGGAAGAGGCAGTCACAGGCAATTGATGAATTGACAGACCTAATTGAAACATTGCGAGACAAGAAGAGTTGTTATCTTTTGGCAGATACGCTTTGTTTAATCGCAAATGTCGGAGAGGGATTTTTGTCAAAGGATGAAATTCTCTCCTACTATAGAGAAGCGGAATGTCTATTCAAATTTTTTGGTCCGCAAAATAGTTATCTTAGCTTGAAAGAATATCTATCAAAAGATATTTAATAATCAAGTATAGATTCTTTTATAAAAATAATTAAAAAAGGTTGAAAATCGACTGTTAATATGTTAAAATAAAAAAGCTATATCAACGAACGTTTGAAAACATGTTGATTTTGGTTACGGGTTCTAATGATAGGGAGGTGGTGGAGTCCACCTCCTTTTTGTGCAAATGGGGTTCGTTATGAAAAAAGTATTTACTTATTTATCTACTTTTAGCGTCTGTCTCTTCTGTATGTGGTTAGTGAGTCTGCAACTCGATTCTTTAATTTATCATTACTATCCATCGGTTTCCATATTAAGTCGAGGGGAAGAAGTGACCTATGAAGAAGTGTCGGATGCCCTGACAAATTTAGCTGAAAAGGAAAATAGTCTAATTGCTAAGACAATAACAGAAACAGATGATAGTGGGCGAACTACTACCAGTTATGATGTTTTTGGGAAGGGGGAGCTTCCACAGGGCTTGGTCAAAGCGGATAGGTTAGTAGCTAGTCAGGCCAACTTAGCTGAAAATTACTATGTTGTAAAAGGGAATCTGGACATCAAAGCGGTAGAAAACGTCTTACAGTCACTGGGATTGGTGGATAGCTATATTTATAGACCGACCCTATTAAACAGTTTAAGTCTATTTCTTGGTAGAGGAGCTCCGAGCTTAGGCCTTATTATCTTTATACTCACCAATATTGCATTGACAGTAGTTGGGCAGATTGTCTACTTGCGGTCAGCAGGGATAGAGATACTTTCAGGTGTGAGGAGTTGGCAGATTGCTAGTCGTTTTTTAAGAGTGGATGGAAGAGATATAGCATTGGCTACAGTAGGGGCGCTTGTTTTCGGACTGATTGCTATTTTAATTTTGGGTTGGCCAATGGTATACTATCGTTTTGTAGCAATCGGTATTGCCTTTTATGCTTGTTTGCTTTTTTTCCTATCTTTATCGACAAGTGTTGGATTCATGATTGCATTAAACATTTCTCAGTTACAAAAGCTAATTAAGGGATCCTTGCCTCTCAAGGCGATTTTTGCTATTTTACTAGTAGGTCAGTGTTTAGCGGTTTGTATCATCTCTATTGGTGCTAGTCGAACGTTGACATATGTTGGAGTTCTCCATACACTAACGATAGGAGAAAAGGCTTGGCAAGAAAGACAAGATGTTTTTAGTCTGTCTTTGAATCGTGAAGCATTCATAGCTGATGAAGCGATGGCCCAGCAACAAAGAATGGCTTGGTCTCATGTAATTTTAGAATCATATGCGAAAAATAATGTAATGTTAGTCCAGCACCATTTACGGCATAACACAATAAAAGAACATACCATCATTGAATCCAGCAAGGAAATTCCTCTAGAAAGGGTGCTGTATGTGACGTCGAATTATATACAATCAGAAGGTGGGCTGTACGATTTCAATCAGCTGGAAGAGATAAAGCAATTAGCTAAAGGAGAAATTGCATTATTATTACCAAAGAGTTTGCAAAATGATGCGAGTGTTTACCAAGCGTATTTTGAGGACATGGTAGGAAAATTGCTTGCGGATGGAGAAAGATCTATAAGTTTGCATTCAAACGTTTATTACATTTCAGACGAGAAGCGATGGTTCATTTACAATCATACTCCGATAAATTATGAGCAATTTTTACAGGCTCCGTTGATTGTTGTTCTATCACCTGAAAGTTTTGAAGAAACGTCCTATTTTTGGGAAAATGCGTTACCAGATTTTGTATTTTTCAAAGATAAGGAGATGCTGGAACAACTGTTGGACAAATACAATTTACAAAACACAATAGGTAGCTTGTTATCTAGCAAGCAACATTACAACACCCTGAGAAAAAATGTTCAACTTGAAATTCTTATGACCCTATCTCCGACAATCCTTGGAATATTCACTTCCATACTATTGTTCAATACGATGAATCTTCTATACTTTGAGACCTTCAAAAGAGAAATAGCTATCAAGCGGATAGCAGGGATGCGTTTTGTCGAATTGCATGGTTCTTATCTAGGAGAACAAGTCGGCTCCGCTCTTATTGGGATGGGTTTGGCAATGTTTATGACAAAGTCAGTTATTGTTAGCCTAGGAGTAGTTGTGACTTTGTTGATAAATAGTTGGATGTTACTGAACAATCAAGCGAAGAGGGAAGAAAAAATCCAGTTGAGTGTATTAAATGGCAGATAGTTAATGAGGTGAAGTTAGAATGAAAGGAAAATTTGTACTTGTATCGACTATCATTCTAGCCGTCTTTATGATTTGGTTGGGGGTCAGCCAAAAGGAGACTATGCTAGTTCATTATTATCCTTCTGTGACTACCTTGTCGGTATCTGAGGACGTGACTTACTCAGATGTACGACAGCGATTAGAGGACTATTCTCAACAGACGGATAGTATCATTGCCAGACGAGTGATTGAGCCAAGTACATCAGGCGGACGTACCTTTTCTTATGATAATTTTAGTCAAACTCCCCTACCAAGAGGACCAGAGGAATTTCAGGCATCAGAAAAAGTGGAGTCTGCACTTTTAACCAAATATTTTATTTTCCAAGGGAAAGCGACGGTAGAGGAGCTTCGGTCTCTTCTTGTTTCGCTTGGATTTGATGAAGTTCAGATTAGGAAGCCTTCGACTATTGCTACTTTACTCGCATTTCTGACCCAAGGAGGTCAATTCTTAGCCATACTGGTCTTTCTCATTACCTATATGGCTTTGGTCGTGATTGCTAATGTAAGGCAGTTGCGTACAGCAGGTATCCGTTTGATTGCAGGAGATTCACGTTGGCATTTATTTCTACTATCTCTACAAGAAAATGCGAAAGAGATAGCTCTAACTATCCCATTTGCGGTTCTTCCAGCAGTTGGACTGGCCTACCTCATTGGATTAGATGGCTATTCTGTTTACTATCTGGTCGCAGCCTTGGTGGGCTATCATTTCTTGCTTGGTTTGATTGTCCTTTTTTTCGCTACTACATTTACCTTGGGCATTCGGACCTATCACTTTTTACCCTTGTTAAAAGGGAAGATGCCCCTGCAAGGAATCCTGACCATTATGGTTATGGGACAAATGCTGGCTCTACTGGTGGTGTCATTTGGTGTGGCTCAAACCGTCTATTATTCAGGGATTTGGCAAGAATACCAAGCGGGTGCCCAGCAGTGGGAGAATGAAGGGGATTACTATAGTTTAGCTTGGAATATTTCTGCGGATGGTCGCTCAGGACTAAATTCGCCTGAAAATTGGTATCCTTTACTAAGGCAAGCTTTGGAGGAAGACGGCGCACTCTTTGTCAAAAGTAATTTGAATGCCTATTTAATGGGCTCCCAACTGGAAGATGGGACACGCCTTGATAGCTACCATCCAGCAGGAAACACCCTCTATGTTAGTCCAAATTATTTGCAGATACAGGATGTAAACTTAGCAGAAGGAGAAGTAGCGCTCCCTCTACAAGAAGGAGAATTTCAACTTCTGTTGCCTGAAAAATTGCGCCCTGAAAGCGATACTTATCTCCATCTTTACCAAGATTATATCAATCGTATGGTTAGACCTGCTAATCAAGCACGCTCAGCTACCATTAAGGGAAAAGTTGCCTATCTAAAAGATGGGCAGAAGCAGTTTATCTACAATCATCGTTCTGGTCAACATGTGCAATATCTGACAGACCCTATTTTAGTTGTGCTGGCACCGTCAAGTCTGGGAAAAGAATCTGCTGACTTTTGGTTGAATGAAGTAGATAGCAGTATCTTATTTAAAAATAGAGATAAACTGTTGCGCGAATTGAAGGCAAGAAATCTGTTTCAGTTTGTCAATGAAGTTAAAAGTAGTTCCTCCCTCTTTACGGAACTTTTAGATCGTATTCGGATAGAGACCATTTCAACATCTATGGGTGCCATTTTAGGGAGTGTGACATCAATTGTCCTGTTTAATACCATGAATCTTCTATACTTTGAAGAATTTAAACGTGAGATTTTCATCAAGGAAATTGTAGGGATGGGTTTCTTGGGAATCCATAAGAAATACCTAACGTTCCAACTGCTTTCCCTCTTGTTGGCTCTTGGAGCAAGCATGGTAGTAACAGGTCACATTTTTATAAGTAGCATCAGTTTTGCCTTGTTTATGGTCAATGCCCTCTGTTTATTGAGGTGGCAGGCGAGGAAAGAAGGAGCTTGGAATATCCGTATTTTGAAAGGAGCCTAGTATGTTTTCTATCCAATCAATTCAAAAGAAATTTGGGAAGCGCAGCTTGTTTTCTGATGTAACGCTAGACTTGCAGGCTGGAAAGGTCTATGCCTTGATAGGTGCCAGTGGTAGCGGAAAAACGACCTTGCTGAATATTTTAGCCAAGTTGGAGTCCTATGATGCAGGCGACATTCTCTACAAGGGAAAGGATTTGAAAAAGTTGAAGCCCCATCTCTTTTTTAGGGAGGAATTAGGCTATCTCTTTCAGAATTTTGGTCTTTTAGAAAGTCAGACAATCAGAGAAAATCTGGATTTGGGACTGATTGGTCAGAAATTGTCCAAAGACGAAAGGAAATCGAGGCAGGAAGCGGCACTTGATGCAGTGGGTTTGTCTTATCTGAACCTGTCCCAGCCTATCTATGAACTCTCAGGAGGGGAAGCCCAGCGGGTAGCTCTTGCTAAAGTCATTCTGAAAAATCCTCCATTGATTTTAGCAGATGAGCCGACGGCTGCCTTGGATCCTAAGAGCTCCCAAGAAATTATGGATATTTTGTTATCCTTGAAGAGCCCAGATCGGTTAATTGTGATTGCGACCCATAATCCTTTGATTTGGGAGCGAGCAGACCTTATCATAAAAATGGAAGACTTGTAAAAATTCATACTCTTCGAAAATCAAAATTATCCGTTGTCAACTTACCTTGATGAACTCCAGTTCTATCTTCGGCTTCGTTTCCTAGGCTACTTTTGATTTTCATTGAGTATCAGAAAATATTCTTGATTTTTTCGTGAAATTAGATTAAAATAAAACTAGATAAAACTGAATAATCGGTTGATATTGGGTAGAAGGGAAACTGACTGTTCAATGGACGGAACTCTGGAGAGACCATTTTGGCACCGAAGGGGCAAGGTAGTTCTGCTTGGAAAAGTGGACCTACTGAAACTCTCAGGTAAAAGGACAGAGCGTTGAAAAATAGGCTTTTTCTATATTTTCACGTTGATTCTAGAGGTTGAAGTGTTCAGCCTCTTTTTGTTTTTTCCGGCAGCTTTATCGGATTAGAAACGCTTAGGAGGAACTATGTTAGAACTATTTAAAGCTATCAACAATCTTGTTTGGGGACCGCCCCTCTTGTTACTATTGGTCGGAACGGGTGTTTATCTCACTCTTCGTTTGGGAGTATTTCAGATTGGCAAATTGCCGACGGCTTTTCGTCTGATTTTCTCCAGCGACCAGTCTGGTCAGGGAGATGTGTCCAGCTTTGCGGCCCTTTGTACAGCTTTGGCAGCGACAGTTGGTACAGGAAATATTGTCGGAGTTGCGACAGCTATTACTACAGGTGGTCCTGGGGCTCTTTTTTGGATGTGGGTTGCGGCCTTTTTCGGAATGGCAACTAAGTATGCGGAAGGCTTTTTGGCCATCAAATATAGAACCAAGGATGCCAACGGTCAAGCAGCAGGCGGGCCTATGCACTATATCACCTTGGGGATGGGCAAAAAATGGAAACCTCTAGCAGTCTTCTTTGCTATTTCAGGTGTTTTGGTTGCTCTTTTGGGAATCGGGACCTTCTCACAGGTAAATTCCATCACTGCTTCTTTGGAAACGAGTTTTGGATTAGCTCCCCAGTTGGTTAGCATTGTGACAGCTATTTCAATTGCTTTCTTTATCTTTGGTGGGATTGAAAAAATCTCTGACGTTTCGACCAAAGTTGTTCCTTTCATGGCGATTTTGTATATCTTAGCAAGTATTACTGTCTTGGCCGTGCATTGGGAACAACTCTTGCCAACCCTTGCCTTAGTTTTCAAATCTGCCTTCACTCCAGCAGCTGCGATGGGTGGTTTTGTAGGGGCAACGGTAAAAGAAGCCATTCAACGCGGAATTGCTCGCGGAGTCTTCTCCAATGAATCTGGTTTGGGTTCGGCGCCTATTGCGGCAGCTGCAGCCAAGTCGGATAACCCTGTGGAGCAGGGATTGATTTCTATGACAGGGACATTTATTGATACATTAATTATCTGTAGTTTAACTGGTTTGTCAATTTTGGTGACTGGTCAGTGGACAGTAGAAGGACTTGAAGGGGCACCACTGACGCAGGCAGCCTTTGCGACTGTTTTTGGCAGTACAGGATCTATTGCCTTGACGATTAGTTTGGTACTTTTTGCTTTTACAACTATTCTCGGATGGTCTTACTATGGTGAACGCTGTATCGAGTTTCTATTCGGTACCAAATCTATCTTGCCTTATCGTCTGTTATTTGTGGCAATGGTAGCCCTTGGTGGTTTCCTCAAGCTGGACTTGATTTGGACCATCGCAGATATTGTAAACGGCCTTATGGCCTTACCGAATTTGATTGCTCTGTTGGCTCTCTCTCCTGTTATCATCAAGGAGACACGCCAGTATTTTGCAAAGAGGAAATAAAAAATAAGTGCAAAGGATTTTATTCCTCTGCACTTTTAATTATTGGAAACTTTCATTTTTATAAAGAAAAGTTTTTAGATATTTTGACAATATTTTCAGGTTATATAGAAAGGAAATCAATTCTTATTCTTGTTATAATAAGGGAAAATATTGTATATTATTGAGGTGTTTGTATGAAAAAGACAAGCAAGTACGTTTTACTTTTATCAGCAGGATTATTGTTGGCACCAGTTGCTCTAAACCATATTGTAGATGTACCGACTGTATATGCAACTGAAACAGTTGCGAGTAAGGAACTTACGATTTCTGGCGGTCATTATGGGATGGGGGTTGCTATTGAACCATTCACTATGACGGTTAAGGTAGGGGATACAATTTCCATTGATGATATAAAGGCAAAGTTTAACATTACTGCTACTACCCAGTCATTTGAAATGACTGACAAGGAAGGTGCTCCGACAAAAAGGTGGAATCCAGGAACAACTAGCATTGTGGTTACTGAGGAATTGCTAGCGTATGATACTCTTAGTATCACATTTGCCTCATCTTTGTCTACTCCACAACCGGATCAGGGACATTTTGCCTATTATCTTAACTTGGTAGATGGTTCCATTATTAGACCCAACGAAATTAATCCAAAGGATTGGAATGGGGCGCCTCAGATTCCTGGTTACATTCACGTAGCTTTGTATGGTGAAGGGATGATGGGGAGAAGTGTCGGCATATGCTATTATGTACCAGAGGGAACGGACCTAGCTACTGTACGTAGGCTAATTGATGAAAAAGGGTTGGGGAATTTTGTTGTTAAGAACTTAGATAGCCTATTTTTAACAGAAGTGGCCCCTGTAGGAAATGAAAGCAGTCAGTCGAGCAATACTGGAAATACGGCTTTCGTTGAAACACCGGCATCTGACATAGGGATAAAGGCTCTCTTTAAAGCTACAGATTTCCCAGGTTATAGTGAGGAGCAGGTTTTGGCAGCTCAGGTGGCCTATACTCTTCATAAGATAGGTGGAGAAGCAATTAGCCCTCTTTTTGCAAGTGGGGTAAAAACAACCTTTTCTTCCAAAGAAGCTGGTAGCCAAGCGACAAGTTTTGTACCTAATGTTATATTGCCTAAAAAAACCTACTACATTGAATCGGGTCTTACTGGAATAATTACCTACTCCACTGTCATTACCTACTCAGATAATGGAGATGGGACGATAACGGTCTATTCAATTCCTGATAGCCTTGATCGGTTAGGTACAACTCTAGCAGAGCAAGAGGAAAAGCTGAATCGCTTGTTCAATGAAGGATGGGTTGTTTCTGTATTGAAACCAAGCAAGGAAGAGGTTCTCAGCAGGTTGCAACAAATGGTAGGTGGGGGTTCATCTACTTCAACTAACTCAACAAGTAGCGGTCAGAGTGAAAGCCAGTCTGGTCAGATACCATCAGGAACAGTATCTTCCGATTCAGAAAGCAAAAGAACAGGTGCTCAAGGAAAATCTACTGGCCAAACAAAGGCTACTGATAAGGCTACAGATAAAAAAGCAGATAAGAAGAACTTGCCGAAGACAGGTCAAGTGAACTCAGGGTTAGCTCTAGTAGGTCTAGCATTGTTACCAATGGTAGCATACTTCCATAAGAAACAAAAGAAGAATTAAAGTTGACGGTTTTCTAAGAAACAATAGGGAACTGAGGAGTTGCTGTCTGACTTTGCAAGGTGATAATTGTTAGTAAACTGGATTTGTCTGTCAGAAAAAAATAAGTGCAAAGGATTTTATTCCTCTGCACTTTTTTTCTGGCTTTGTGGTAGGAAATCCTGCCAAAATTCATTCCAGGGTTTGACAATGTAGGCATAGCCTGAAGACGGGAAGGTCCAGTCGATATTTTCAAAGTAGGCCATGGTGGCGTTAGGTTCGATACGGTCGATGTTAGAAATTTGTTTGTTGAAGCTACCGAAGTTTTTCAAGGTCAGGCAGAGTTTGCGTTTTTCATTGGTCCGAATACGGACAGTGACCTTGAAACGTTTTGCCGGAGAATGCAGGCGAAAACTGCCGAAACGGATGGGAAAGCTGGCAAAGTACTTGGTCTGCAAGTCAATGTGGTAGAGTTCAGAAGCAGGAAGATTTTCTACTAAGAGGCTACGTTTGTAAGGGAAGCGATGTTTTTCAATATCCAAGTCTTCGTCCAGAACCTGCACCCTATCGGAATAATCGATTTGGTTAATTTTTAGACTGATAAAGTGATTATTGCTTCGTAAGGCAGCTGTAGAGTAGAAGGTGTTTAGGATAAATCGGTCCTTGTGAGGATGGACAGGATTGGGATAGTGGGAGATGAACTGCCGTTTGACTAGGACTTTATATTCTTTTTTCTTCATATCGGGATGGATAATGATGTCCCGTTCGTAAGATTGGTAATAGCGTCCTTGTTGGATAGCTTCCTCTAAGTCCTGATTGAAGTGGAGGCTATCAAGGAGGGAGGTTTCTTCTTGTTGGCAGTTAAGGATATTGGGAACATGGATAAGGGAAAAGAGGATGGTTGATGCTATATAGTGGGCATATTTTTCCTGATCATAAAAAGAGTGTAATCTTTTTTCCTGTTCCAAAAATAGTTGGTTTTCAGAGTTGGGTACATTTGTTTGCTCACCAGCAACATCATATAATTTTTTAGCAATACTAATAGTCGATGTTTCTGTATATTGCATCATTCGCTGCGCAAATTTCTCTACGATTTGAGAAAAATCTTGTTGCGCCAGATAGTTCTTGAGTTTCTGAGGGATATTTTTCCTTCCGTTGAAATACTTAGAGCAATCCGAAGTGCTAACATAAAATTCCTCTTCTTCCTTGCCAGGGACTTCTAGAAATTGAAAGATACTGTTAACAATAGCTTCTTGCTTAACCCAGCCGACATTTTTCTTCTTTCTCTTATTGACAGTTAGTATAACCTGTAAAATTTCGCTAAAGTTTAGGTGTTTCATAACTTCACCTCAATATATATATATATATGCATGTATATATTATAACAAAAAATATTTCGGAAGTCATCTAATTATGTGCTTGGAAAGTTTCTTTTTTGATAAGGAAAGTTTATATCATAATTTATAAAAATTTCATTTCTGCAAAGCAAGGACAAAGCTTGTTTTAACTTATATAATAACAATTGAAATTAGTGATTAGCGTCAATAATAAAGGAGTGTTTTATATTAGATTGTTAGTCAATATTCTTAGATGCTAATAAGCATAAGAAATATACTAAAGTAATTTTAGAAGGAGAAGAATTATGCTGAAAGTAGCTGATTATGTTCACTTTAGTGATGGAAGACTTTCCTTTGTTGGTCGTGGAAATATTTGGGTACGTAATAATTTTGATTCCGGATCAATAGGAAACTTACTTCGTTATCTCTTGTTACATGCCCTACAAGATACTGCTCCTAACCAGTTGGAAGTGGTATGTTTTGATAATACACTATCAGGTTCATTTGCACCCTTTGCAAGTTTTACTTCTGGGGAAGTCAAATTATTAACCGTTTTGCATTCAGAGATGGATTTGGAAAAATATTTATTCCATCTTTTGGACTATATTCAGATGGTACAAAATACCCTTCAAGGGATGGCAGATAGTTTGTTAGAGTATAGGGAAATGTTACAAACTCCTGTGGAAAGTTATAAGCTAGTCTTTTTATATGTTGATTTTGAAATGCTAGACAATAGGATTCGCCATTTACTGTCGATTCTCATGAAGCGTTCAGTTCAAGCAGGGATTACGATTGTTGTGGTATCTTACTATGAAGATGAGTACTATCCAAATTATTTTGATTCTAATATTCAAAAATTAGAAGTATCTGGAAATACAGTAATTAATTTAAATACTAATTCTGTGTATTCATTCTTACCTATATCGGTTAATCATATTTTGGGAATCACGGAAGAGTTGGCGACTAAGTGTAAAAAAACAGCGTACCCAACAGTAGCTTTCGATTCACTCCATCCATCTACTAATTCTGGTTTTTGGAGAGAGAAATCAACAGAAGGTATTCGTTTTTATATTGGTAAAAATGGTTCTGAGATTACAGAAATCGTTATAGGCGATGATGTAAATCAACGTCATAATATTCTTGTTACAGGTGCGGTTGGACAAGGAAAGTCGAACTTACTTTCTGTAATAATTCATAGTATTTGTTATCATTATTCACCAGATGAAGTCCGGCTGATTCTTCTTGATTATAAGGAAGGGGTTACTCTAAAACCATACTCTAATTTGCATAAGGAAGATTACCTTCCTCATGCAGATGTTTTGGCATTAGAAAGTGATATAGAATTTGGAAGTGCTGTATTGATGCACTTGTATGCTGAATACAAAAGGAGGTTGAAATTATTCAAAAAGTACGATGTCCAAAATATTCAGAATTATAGGGAGAAAACAGGATTTGTATTACCGCGCTTAGTAGTGATTATTGATGAGTTTCAGTTGATGTTTGGAGATGATACAGTTCAGGCGGCTAAAATAGCAGATATGTTAGAAAAATCAGTGCGTCTATTTAGGGCGGCAGGGATACATTTTATTCTTTCTTCACAAAGCATAGGAGGAATTAGTGCCCTTATTGGGAAAACTACAAATATTTTCGGTCAAGTTCCAATTCGATTGGTTCATAAGAATTCTCTCAATGAATCTTATCAGAGTTTGTCATTGAATAATAATGCTGCAGTCTATTTGAGACCGCGGGAAGCAATTGTGAATTTAGACTATGGGGAGGTATCTCAAAATAGAAAATCTGTGATAGCATTTGCTGATGAGAGAATTTTAGCTCCACTAAGGAAAGAGTGGTGGAACTTGGCAAAGGCTAAGCATTCGCAACCGATGACATTTGAGGGAGAGCGTAGATATTACTATACAGATTCTGAAGTGAAAGTATTGTCATGTCAGGGAAGCATAGGTAAAATTGTTTCAGTGGATGATAGGGCGGCTAGTCTTGCATTCCCAAGCGAGAGTGGACGAAATTTACTTATATTAGGAGTGCCGGATCAGGAGAATAATACCGCACTAGGTATGGTTTTGGGGTTGTTACAGTCCTTGAAAGATTCCACTCCAGATTGTAAGTTTATTATCTGTGACCTTACAAGGAATGAGTATTTTTATAAAAAAGTAAACGCCACTGTTCCGAACGTAATATTTATTGAATCCAATAATTTACAAGACAAGGTCGAAGAAGTTTTGACAACTCATAGTGCAGGTAAATTGTTCATAGTTGGATTAGGACTTGATAAATGGACCTATACTAAGCAATTTAGTGCCAGTCCACCTTTGAGAAATTTAGTGGAAAATGGTCCGAATGCAGGTATTCATTTTATTGGTTGGTGGTTAAAAGAGTCTAAAATGAAAGAACATTGTATTGGCTTTGAAAGTAATGATATCTTTAATACAAAAATTTTTCTTAGAGTAGATGAGAGAGTGGTTCAGAGTCAGACATCTTCATTTATTCATTGGCAACCACAGGCGAATCGTGCCTTGTTATACGATGAAATTGATTATTCAGGAAAACAAGTGATTATTCCATTTTCGTTGGAGGGAGAATAGTATGCAAAGTATAGGTGAGATAAAAAAAGGAATTCTGAAATTGGCAGATGATTTTCAAGAAATCATACCCCTTAATCGAGATATTAACCAATCTTATAATCAGCTGCTGGGAGATTTAAGTTGGCTTGGAGAGGGCTCAAGTTCGGATGAGATAAAGAAAGTAATGGATGGCATTTCTAGGGCAAATGTAGAATTGGAACAACAGAAGCAAAATATGCTAACTGCTGTTATGCGAATGCAAAATATAGCCAATCGTTTATAGGAGCGTAGTTATGTCTATACAGAGTATTATTGATACAATTACTAAATTGGAAGATGATTTAGAGAAGAATATTGACCGTTATAATCGAATTTACGAAACAATTCGGCAAAGAGGGCATGCTATTCAAGCTTTACTAGAGGGTAATCGAGTGCAAGCGGAAATTGGTCAACAACTTCAAATTATTCTGACAAGTATTGAAAATTCAAAACAGATTGTACAAATCGAAACTACAGAATTATCCCAGTATAAGCAAAAATTGAGGAATTAACAATATGGTGAGAAGACTGAGGACAGTAATAAGTTATACTAAAATTCAATATAAACTATTGATTAGAAAGTTTTTGTCAGAGTCTCTCTCTGTACTTCAACAAGAATTATCAGCTATAAGTAGAGAACGGAGGGAATTGGAACTGTTGTTGGCAGGTAGTTCTTTTTCTGCTAGTCATAGGCTATTACACAGGATTACAGAGAGTGAAGGTGTATTAAGGGCTATTGTACAGTATCTTCAGTGTTCCTCCACAATGATAGATGATTTGGAAGAAACAGAAGAAAAGTGGGTAGAGGAGGATTGAGGTAATACGAGATGTCGGTTGAAGATTTGAATCGGAAATTACATATGATTAAAAGTGGTTTAGATCAACGAAATATTGTTCCAGAACAATTAGAATCTATGAGTAGGGTGATGGGGTTACTGTCTGTTTTTAATCGTGGAAGTACAGTTACAACTAATGTTGAAGCGGTACGGGATAACTTGAAAAAGTATACCATGTTAAGAGAGGAAATAAATAGAAGTTTGACGAACTGTATTAATAACAATAAAATATAGATAATCGAAAAATAAATTTATACTCTTCAAAAATCAAAATCAGATCTTGTTGACTTGATATGATGACTGAAATGATCCATTGGAGGTAGTCTGCTTTTGATTTCCATTGAGTATTATTATTGTTTTGCTTATCAAGATGTTATATGAACTGAAGTGTTATAGTAGCTTGTAATACTTAAAGTTATATCAAGGGGCGCTCGCTTGATTCTATCTTATTTGAGCCACATGAGCGTATTTGTGGCGGAGTGTTTATTATGGAGAATTTAATTAATTTTTATGACGAATTGAATATTGCACAGAGCCTATCTGTAGAACAAATTAAAAGGAAACTAGAAGAGAAGAAGAGTGTTGCTATCAGCCGTCTTCAACAAACTCCCGATATATCAAATAGAATCTTGGACTTGGTTAAGCAAGCGTTTGAAGTGTTTTCTTCAGAGACAACTAAAGCCAAATATGATGAGCTATTATTACAAGCACCTATAGTCGAAAAGAAAGTGGTGGATGAGGATAAAGTTAAATTCGATATGTGGCTAGAAAAGGCTGCGAACTATTATAACGAAAAACAATACGACCTGGCAGTAACAGCCATGCAAAAAGTTTTTGAGTTTCGGAAAGACGATACAGAGGTAGATAGTTTAATTTTAGCTGGATGGGTGTATAATGATGCTCACCATTATAAGGATTCTTTACGCTATGTAAATGAGGCACTTATTCTACGTCCTGAAAATCCTGCGATTTATCGAAGTAAGTATATTGCTATGTATAACTTAATATTTACTGGCGAGGAGGAAATGGATAAGATTACGGCAGCTTCCAAGGGAAATGAACTAGAAACATTATTGAAAAATTACCTACGTTATACCGAAGAGATAGGTATTGAATTTTTTATTGAAGAAGCTAAAGCTTTCATTTCTGGTCAGTATTTTTATAATTTATCTGGTTTTATAGATAGGACAGAAAGCGATTCATATTATCCTTTAAAATTAACAAATGATGATATGGCAAGAAAAGGGTATGGAATGGCATTGGAGGTTCCGGAATCGAGTAAAGGAAAGAACGTCATAGCTTGTCAATCAGCAGCCACTAGATATGCAAAAGCAAAGGGTGATCTCTCTAATGCTAAGTTAGTGGATTGGGGATTGTTGTTTAATAAATTCACTGGTATCGTGTTACTTTTACTTTGTGTATTTCTTAGAAGTTCTGGAATTTTTCTGAGTATCTGTATTGCAATAGGTTTGGCTTTTTACATTCATAGCGCCAACAGTTCTTATACACAAGCAAAAGAAGCAGAGGAATCTACTTGGAGAGAGATTGTTAAGCTCTATTCAGAGTGGAAAAAAATGTAGGAGTGAGGCATTGTCATTAAGCTAGCTATAGGTAGTTAATCCGAAGTGTTCTTCTAATCGAATACTTCGGATTTTTTGTAGTACGACGGACATGTCGCCCATCTGAGAGGGAAGTCTTCTAGGGACTCCTTATATCGGTGACCTTGATAGCAATTTCTAAGTCTGATGCTAGAAACCAAGATAGTGAAGGGATAACGAAATCGTAGCATTACGAATAGAAACGTGATATGAAGACGTATATAGCGGGTAAGATGGTTAAGAAGAAAAATCAAAACCAAACTATTTCTAAAGGTTGGGGAATAGTTTCGAAGTTGGAGCTAAAACGAATAGTTCGTTTCGGCATGTGGAGATAGAACATTTGTTCTAAGCTAGCATGGTTTGTTTTTGATTTTTGTTAAGTATAAGTTTATCAATTTATCAAATTTATCAATCTGAGAACTCTAAAGTTATTTTAGGAGTGGGTTATTGACACTATAACTTAAAGTTGTCATTTTCCTAATTCAAACTACTATACCTGTCGTCGTTCAGGCGGGAAGGCAGTTACTCGACGGATAAGATAAGCTATTTTTTAAAATTGATGAGCGCACCAAGGGGTGAGTCTGCCCTTTTTTAGAAAATAGGAACTGTTCTTCCTATTTCACCGAGTCTTAATGGTAATAAAACGTTAAAATCCTCAGAAATGATTGGGAGTGGTTCTCATTTCTGAGGATTTTTTGTTATGTAGGAGAATCTTGAAGAAGGTGTGAATGATTTAGGATTGAGTTTGTTTTCAGTTTTTCCCCATTTTTCTGCTATAATTATCTCATGAATGATTTTATTACCAAGTATTTGTCTCAATTTAATATTGAGGCCATTGTGACAGCAGGTCTAAATAAGGTTTTATCGCTTGTTTTACTCTTTGTTGCATTTTACATTATCAAGAAGATAGCCAAATCTTCTGTGAAAAAGGTTTTGGTTCCCTCCCTAAAGGTATCTACACAAGACATTGGTCGCCAGAAGACCATCAGTCGTCTGGTGGAAAGCATCCTAAATTACCTACTCTACTTTATCCTTATCTACTGTATTTTGAGTATCCTCGGTTTACCGGTGTCCAGTCTTCTTGCAGGAGCCGGGATTGCTGGGGTAGCTGTTGGGCTGGGCGCACAAGGTTTTCTCTCAGACTTGGTCAATGGATTCTTTATCTTAATTGAACGACAGTTTGACGTCGGAGATGTGGTTAAGTTAACCAACGGGCCCATTACCATTTCAGGAACCATCGTTAGCATGGGAATCCGAACAACACAAGTACGTGATGCAGATGGGACATTGCATTTTATTCCCAATCGCAACATTCTAGTGGTGTCCAATCAGTCAAGAGGGGACATGCGTGCTCAAATCGATATTCCGCTCAAATTTAATACCGATTTGGAACAAGTCTATCGCGCAATAGAAGAGGTCAATTTGAGAGAAATCAGCAATTTTGACCAGATTACAGGTGTGACTGTATTAGGTCCCCAAAACGCTATTTCGGGACAGTTTGTATTTCGTATTAATCTTTTCGTAGCCAACGGTCAACAGAACAAGATCTATCATCAATTCTTTGGTTTTTATCAAGATGCCCTGCGTCAAGCAGGAATAGATTTACCTTCAAGTGGGCCAACCGTTTTAAAATAAGGAGTTTATGATGCAAACAAAAGATTTTGTCGTTGAAAATGGGCAGATGTATTATAAGAAGAAACCCTTGCACAAACAGCCTCTCTTTTGGACAACCATTGCTGGTGCAGTCCTTTCTTTCATCCTAGGAGTAACCTGTTTTATTTTTATGATCGGTTTAAGCTTGTCAGGTACAAGTGATTCTTGGGATTCAGAGGGTTATTTCGATGATACGAAGACCTACACAGAATATCAAGTGGGAGATGCTGTTGATTTTTCAGATGGTCTTCATGTGACAGTAACGTCTATGGGCAAAGACGATAGCGTAGAACTAGTAGATAGCTACTATAGCACAGCTTATGTTGTTGAAATGGAAGTTGAAAATTCGACCGCAGAAGAACTCTATTTTGACGAATACTATTTCAGTCTCATGGATCCCGTTAGTCAGATTCCCTTTACTCTGGATTTGCGGACCTATGATGTGAATCTAGTTGAAAAGCTGAATCCAGGAGAGAAAGTACAAGTAAAACTTATCTACGGTATAGATAATGAAACAAACTTTGGTTTTACCTACGAAGATGCCATGTGGACGGAATTAGTCGCAGAAGGTATCTAATTGCTGTAGAAAAAGTTTTAAATACTGCACAATTTACGGGTTTACAACGCCCCTTGGTTCAGATTGTTCGGCTTGGTAATTGTACTATATCCGACCTATCTGTTATTTTTACATTTTAAAAAGGAGAACATGTTTATCCACTGTTCTCCTCTTCTTTTAATGAAAAATACCCCCAAAATTGGCACGTCAATTTTGGGGCATTTTTATTATAGCTTAGTAAACTAAAAGTAAGCTTATACCAAACCTTGGGTAATCATGCTATCCGCAATTTGTTCAAAGGCTGCGATGTTAGCACCTGCAAGGTAGTCTGTACCAAGGTCGTATTTTTCAGCAGTTTCTTTAGCGGTGTTGAAGATGTTTGCCATGATGTCTTTGAGACGACCATCTACTTCTTCACGAGTCCATGAAAGACGAAGGCTGTTTTGGCTCATTTCAAGGGCAGATACGGCTACACCACCAGCGTTGGCAGCTTTTGCAAGACCGTAAAGAACGCCGTTTTCTTTGTAAACTTTGATAGCATCAAGGTCAGATGGCATGTTGGCACCTTCAGCCACACAGTATACACCGTTTTTCACAAGGGCAGCAGCTTGCTCGCCGTTGATTTCGTTTTGAGTCGCACATGGAAGGGCAATATCAGCCTTGCCATCGTAGTTCCATACAGAACCTTCGAAGTACTTAGCAGTTGCTTTTTCTGCAGCGTATTCTGTCAAACGAGCGCGGCGTTTTTCTTTGATGTCCACCAAGAGGTCAAAGTCAATACCAGTTTCATCGATGATATATCCATTTGAGTCTGAAACAGAAATAACTTTTGCACCAAGTTCAGTCGCTTTTTGAACAGCATATTGGGCAACGTTACCAGAACCTGAGATAAGGACAGTTTGGTCTTTGAAGGATTTACCGTTTGCTGCCAACATATTGTCAGTAAAGTAAACCAAACCGTAACCAGTTGCTTCTGGGCGGATTAATGAACCACCGAAGCCAAGAGGTTTACCAGTCAAGACACCTGCATCAAACTGGCGGAGGCGTTTGTATTGACCGTACATGTAACCAATCTCACGACCACCGACACCGATGTCACCAGCAGGGACGTCAAGTGAAGGTCCGATGTGTTTTTGCAATTCAGTCATGAAGCTTTGGCAGAAGCGCATGATTTCAGCATCAGTTTTTCCTTTAGGATCAAAGTCTGAACCACCTTTACCACCGCCGATTGGAAGACCAGTCAAGACGTTTTTGAAGATTTGCTCAAAACCGAGGAACTTCAAGATGGATTGGTTTACAGTTGGGTGGAAGCGAAGACCGCCTTTATAAGGACCTACAGCTGAGTTGAACTGAACACGGTAGCCACGGTTGACTTGGACATTTCCATCTTTATCTGTCCATGGAACACGGAAGCTGATGATACGCTCAGGCTCAACAATACGGGCCAAGATGTTTTCTTTGATGTATTCTGGGTGTGCTTCAAAAACAGGCTCAAGTGTAGAGAAGAGCTCTTCTACAGCTTGGAGGAATTCTGTTTCATGTGGGTTGCGGGCTTTGACTGCTTCAAAAGAAGCTTGGATGTAAGCTTTGGCATTTGACATAGGGTCACCTGATTTCTTTTTTATTTATTAAATTGTCTGACAATTTAATTTATCTGATAATTATTATAGCACCATGATTTTTAAATGTAAAGAAAAAAATGCAAGAATTTTAAAAAAATTAATAAATTTTTATTAAAAAATCCGAACGTTAGTAGTAAATGAAGAAAATCCGTTTGTTTCTTATGATATAATCAAGAAAGAATGACCTATATGGAGGATAAGATGGTTTCAACAGCAACGACACTCGGTGGATTTACCTTTGATAATTGTTTGATGAATGCGGCAGGGGTTTGGTGCATGACCAAGGAAGAATTGGATGCGGTTAAGAACTCGAAGGCGGGTACTTTTGTGACAAAAACAGCAACCTTGGACTACCGCGCGGGTAATCCAGAACCACGTTATCAGAATGTTCCGCTTGGTTCTATCAATTCGATGGGCTTACCAAATCAGGGCTTGGCTTACTATTTGGATTATCTACTAGAATTGCAGGAAACGGAGCCAGAACGCACATTTGTTTTATCTTTAGTTGGAATGTCGCCTGATGAGACTCACGAGATTTTGAGAACTGTAGAAGCCAGTGATTTTAAGGGGCTGACAGAGTTAAATCTTTCTTGTCCCAATGTCCCTGGAAAACCGCAGATTGCCTATGATTTTGAAACGACAGAAACCATCTTGCAGGAGGTCTTCACTTACTTTACCAAACCACTCGGTATTAAGTTACCACCTTATTTCGATATTGTGCATTTTGACCAAGCAGCCGCTATCTTCAATCAATTCCCGCTCAAGTTTGTCAACTGTGTCAATTCGATTGGAAATGGTCTTTATATCAAGGATGAGTCAGTTGTCATCAAGCCTAAAAATGGTTTTGGTGGTATCGGTGGAGAGTATATCAAGCCGACTGCTCTTGCCAATGTCCACGCTTTTTGCCAACGTTTGAAACCGGAGATTCAGATTGTTGGGACTGGTGGCGTCTTGACAGGTCGGGATGCCTTCGAACACATTCTCTGTGGAGCTAGCATGGTTCAAGTTGGAACAACCCTGCAAAAGGAAGGTGTGGCAGCCTTTGAACGCATTACGGCTGAATTGCAGGCCATCATGGCTGAAAAAGGCTACGAGACCATTGAAGATTTTCGTGGCAAGCTACAGCACTTAGATGATTGAGAACATCTGTTGAAGACATAAAAAGAAGCTAACATTGTACTGTTCTCCCAGATAGTCTTTTAGGGAGTCACGAGGGGATAATGTTAGCTCTTTTTAAATGGTCTGTGAAGATCGGTTTGATAATCGTTTGAGGAATGGAATACATAGTCAGAAACATATATTTTTGGGATGGAATTCTGATTTTATTTAGATTTTTTAGCAAAAATGTCGTATACTAATATTAGAACCTCTATTTATAAGTGATGTACTTTTATGGAAGAAATATTTTTTTGAGGGACTACTGACTGTATTTTGAACAAAGGTTCTTAAGTAGGGAGTATGAGGGTAAAGGTATGGAGAAAAGAGCGAACTATATTCGCAGAAAACGATATGCGTCCTATCGGACAAAGATGCATTTGTTTTTTATTTGTGGCTTAGCGACTATTATCTTGGCGATTATTATTGTAAGCGAGCACCTAGTTCCTAGGCTGAATCAGGCATCAGAATCAATGCACTCAGATAATTCTGTTCGCATCATGGCTCATGGGGATTTGCTCTATCACCTTCCCATCCTTCGTGGGGCGGAGTTGGCAGACGGTCAGTATGATTTTTCGGAGAATTTTACCTATGTCAAGCCCTGGATCGAGCAGGCTGATCTGGCCATTGCTGACTTTGAAGGGACCATTTCCCCAGATTTTGAGCTAGCAGGTTACCCACTTTTTAATGCGCCTGCCATTGTCGCCAACAATATCCATGATGCAGGCTACGATTTGGTGGACTTAGCCCACAATCATATTTTGGACTCACATCTATCAGGGCTAATTTCCACTGTCAATACATTTAGAGATGCAGGTGTGGATACAGTCGGTGTCTACGCCGAAGGCAATCGGGCAACTGCACCACTCTACATTCGGGAAGTCAATGGTATCCGTATAGCTGTCCTAGCCTATGCTTACGGTTTCAATGGGATGGAGGCTTTGCTGAGTCAGGAGGAATATGATGCCTATTTATCGGATTTTGATCAAGAAAAGATGCGGGCAGAGATTGAGCGAGCTGAGAAAGAGGCAGATATTACCATCGTCATGCCTCAGACGGGTGTGGAATACCAGTTGGAGCCTACGGGGGAACAGACCAGTTTGTACCATCAAATGATTGATTGGGGAGCAGACATCGTTCTTGGTGGGCATCCGCATGTAGTCGAGCCCGCAGAGATTATTGAAAAAGATGGTCAGAGAAAATTGATTATCTATTCGATGGGAAATTTCCTGTCCAATCAGCGTATTGAAAGCATGGATGATACACCAAATTCCCAGTGGACCGAGCGGGGTGTCTTGATGGATATAAGGATTCAAAAAGAGAATGGGCAGACAAGTATTCAAACTGCTCAAGCCCATCCAACCTGGGTGAATCGTATCTCTCAGGGAACGTATTCACTGGATGGTTATGAGCGTTTTAGCTATCAGACCTATGTATTGGAAGACTGGGTCGCTGGTGGTCCCTACTATGGGCAATTGGATGCGGCTACTCAGGCACGGATAGAGGAGGCCTATCAGGAAATGAATGCATTTGTAGGATTAGAATGGTAAGGAGAAGACGATGGAAGTTGGATTGATTGCGACCGAAGTAAGAGTTCGGTAATTGATAAAACAGAATATAGAGAAAGCCTTGGAAGTAGTTGTTTCCAAGGCTTTTTATCTATCCTCAGCAGTAGATGGGTCAAAGGGAGAGGTTGAAGGGAAGGATGACTTCTCATTGAGACACCCTTGATTTGTAAATCGTTAAATTTTAGAGAAATATTCCCCTTATTTTTTATTTACCAGTTTATCAAAATGGCTAGTATAGTGTAATTTTAACTTGTCTTCTCCTAAAAGATTGAGCACTTGTATGGCTTGTTTCATTTTTTCAATTCCTTTACCTGATCGCTTAAATTCAAAGTAGCCAGTAGCATAAAGAAAAACAGTTTGTTCATAAAAGTTTAGTTCATTGTCTAATAATTTTTTTATCTCACTAATCAAATAGGAACAATTTGAAAATTTTTCCATATCTATGCTAAGAATGAAACAATTTATAGCTAGCTGAGTAACGATTTGCTTATTGGTTTTATTTAATGAAGAATAGATGTAATTATGTAGCATTTCTTTTGTTAATAGGAAGTAGGAGTCGTAATTAATTGTTCGCACACAGTTACCTAATAAAATGATTTCATAGTAACCCCAGTTTTCAATTTTAAAGAGATAGTCTGTTAGTTGAAGCAACTCTTCATCTGATGGAACAATGTTACTGTCTAGTGTATGTAGAATGGACTTTACCATAGTTCTCACATACGGATTTAAATTATATTTTGAAGAGTTTGAAAGTAATGAGGCTATATTATCTATATTTTGCGATGAATATTGTTTACGAATATACTGCATTAATTTAGCAAATGATTCTGTGTTGGTATAATCACTATCATGAAGAATAAGAAATTCATCTAGAGAAATGTTTAATTTGTCTAAAATATTGATAAGTCGAACACAAGATATTTCTGACTCTCCACGTTCAAAACGAGATATTTGTGATTTAGAAAGATGCTCATCTGCTAGAGAACATAGACTGATTTGTTTTCCTTGTCTTACTTTTCTCAAAGTTTTTCCAAGATGTAATTTCATCGGATTTCCCACTTTCCCAACAAAAAATTGAACTAGTTTTATTTATTGTACAATAAATAAAAACGGAAAGGAAGTCCAAGTATGAAGAAAATATCAAAACTTATCCCGATTTTGGTATTGATTATGGACATCATTATCATTGTTGGTGGGTAAATCGATTAGGTGTACACCTAATTCTTTAGGCATATGCCTAAGGTTACTTTTAAATCAGGACTAGAGAAAATAGAGCCTATAATTATTGGGTTAAGTTCTAATAATTTATTACCAAGTTCTTTTAAGTTAAATCATTTATATCGGAATATACAGCAATCGGATTATTATAATAGTGGAGCGGCAATTGCTGAATTTTTATTTAGTATTTATGGAAAAGATATGAAACAAGATGAGTTTAGGAAAATCATTGATTATATAAAAGAAAGAAGTAAGTGGAAAGATGCAGATTTTCAAACTTGGAGATTAGTTTTAAAAAGAGCATTGAGTTCGCCAGCAACAACTTTAGAAGAATTTATTATAAATGAAGAGGGGATAGAATGAATAAAAAGCGAACAATAAGTTTTTTTAGACAATTAATTAAAAGTATAGGAATTACTCAAGTTTGTATCTATGTAGGCATCATAGTCATTTTATTCTTATTGATAGGAATCCAGCCTTTTTTAATATCTGAACTTTTTTCATTTACTAAATCAACTATAGATTATACTTATCTATTCTTACTTTTATTATCATTTTTATCTGTATCATTTGTAGCGTTTCCGAAAAATTATATGTTGCAAAAAGTCAGAAAAGTTTCGAAATCTATTGTTTTTAAGGACATATCAGATAAAAGTTATTCTAAGTTCGTTGATATGAATTTAGGAGAAGTTCAAAATTTAGCATCTGAAATTTCATACTCAGCTAGATCGCTACAGTATGAAAGTATTAGTTTTATTTTAAATGTTATATTGATTATCTCTTTGTACGCATTTTCGCTTATAACCTATGATATTTTTATTGGTGGCGTTTATATATTATTTTGTAGTCTTTATCTATGGCTATCTATTGTATTTTCAAAAGATAATGTTCGCCTGATTCAAGATGCGTTGGATTCAACTAGTGAGACCAATTCCTTTTTTGTTGATTATTTTCAAAATGTAGAGGTAATTATTTCTACATTTAGACAATTTTTTGAAACTAAGAAATACGATACAATTTTAAGCGAAGAGCAAAAAACATATTTTAATCTACAAAAAAGGATAGATAGTCATCAGTTATTGTTACAGTTAATTCTATCAGTTATGACTGTTGTCATGATTGTATTAGTATTAAATAAAAGTAGTGATGGTAGTATGGCTTATATCCTAGTCTTAGTTTACTCATCTATTCATATGAACGGATTTGGCAAACAATTTTTATCTGTTTTAGAATCCCTAGATCGATTAGATTTAGCTTTAGATAAAATTGATTTTGGTAGATTAAATAAGGTATCTATATCACATGAGAATACAGATACAGATAGTTTGATTTCTTTAAAAAATGTTCAATTTTCCCATGGTGATAAGAAAATTTTTGATAATTTAACATTCAGCATTCGAAGAGGAAAATTTATTTTAATTAGAGGAAAAAATGGAACGGGAAAGTCAACTTTATTAAAGTTAGTAAAAGGGATGATTACTCCTGATTCTGGAAGCGTTACGCATTATTTATCTTCAGAACAAATAGGGTATTTATCACAAAAGATGACTTTATTTGATCGTACTTTGAAAGAGAACATGATATACCCTTTGGATAAGGTTGATGATGCCTTGTTAATGAACCTAATCGCAGAATTAAAAATGACAACTCTTATTCAAGATGTACATGGATGGTCTGAAAGAAAACCAGGTGATTTTGGGGATAAGTTGTCAGGTGGGGAAAAGCAAAAGATATTGATTGCCAGAGGTATAATCAATCAATATGAAGTTTTATTATTGGATGAAATAGATTCTGCTTTAGATTTAGAAATGCAGACTCAATTAATGACTATTTTAAAAAAATATTACCAAAATAAAACCGTCGTTATGGTAAGTCATAGGAAAATAGAAGAGTCGTTCTTTGATGATATAATTGATATTGAAACGATTAATTGAAATTAGAATAAACATTAGTTGTTCGAGTCAATTTTTTAGTGACTATAAGATTATTCATAGTGGTAATAAAATTATTCGATTGCATTGGTGAAGTTAATTCTCAATACTCACAGGTATGTCCCAAAAGAATAGTTAGATTTTATTGGGGTAGTGATATAGACCACGGAGTAACTTTGGATGAACTAAAAAATTTATTGATAACTAAAGATATTAAGAAATGTCGAAAAAATACACTTTACATTCTTCGGTAGCATTAAAAAGCCTCTCTTAATTTTTGGGGATTATGTTTCATGCTAACTGTGTGGTATAATAAAAGAAATTATACTAGGATTTAAGATGCACACCCTACATGGTTTTTGCACCCCCTTGAAAGGGAAAGGTTAGATTGTATGATAAAGTTGATTGCGACAGACATGGATGGGACCTTTTTAGATGGTCAGGGGAGTTTTGATAGAGAGCGATTTTCACGGGTTTTGGATCAACTAGATCAGAAAAAGATTCCTTTTGTTATCGCTAGTGGCAATGGAATAGGTAGATTACTACAATTATGCCAAGGATTTGAAAATCGACTGATTTTCGTGGCTGATAATGGTGCCCATGTCTATCATCAGGGTAAAACACTCATTCGTCGGGCTATTCAGCAAGTGGAAGTCGAAGCAATACTGCATTTTTTCAAAGGCCGTTGGGCGGATGTATGTCTGATGTTGTCGAATGATGATAATATTTATATGCAGGCTGGGGCAGGTATGCCATTTGCAGGGACGGATTTGCCAATAGAACCAGCTCAGATGGCTGCCTTCCAAAATCGTGTGATATATTTAGACGACCTCAGTGCCTATCCAGTTTCAGAGTCAATATACAAGGTTGGTCTCTGGGTTCCTGAAGCGCGTGTAGAATCGATAACGGAAGAGTTTAACCAGGCTTTTCAAGGTCAGCTGATGGCAGTGACCAGTGGCTATGGCTCGGTGGACATTTTGCCGGCGGGGATCCACAAGGCCTGGGGCCTGGAGCAGGTCTTACAGGACTTGGGAATACAGGCAGAGCAGGTCATGGCTTTTGGAGATTCGGACAATGATTTGGAACTCTTAGCCTATGCTGGGCATTCCTATGCCATGGAAAATGCAACAGACAAGGTCAAGGCAGTAGCCAAGTACCGAGCTCCCAGCCATCTGGAGGCAGGGGTCATGCAGGTCTTGGAAAATTGGTTGTCGGAAACCAAGGGAGAGTAAAAAATCCTTGAGTATTTTTATATATCCTCATGCTCTAGTATAAAAAACAAGGTCTCTCAAGCACTGAGAGCCTTGTTTTAATTTCCAACGCTGGTAAACTTGGTCATGCCGTAGCGGAAGAGTTTATAATTGATAGAAAATAGGACCACTACCACCAGTGGCAGAGCCAGTCCCCACATAGACAGGTCTAAGAAGTAGAGGGCTGGGAAATAAGCGGTAAAGGCGTAGGGGAAAACAAATATTAGCAGGATTTGAATGATTTTTGGATAAATATTGAGTGGGTATTGAGCCATTTGATTGAGGGAGAAAATCCCCATGGTCAGAGGGAAAGATTCAACAATCCAAAAGGCTAGGGCCGTGGGCCCTAATTGAATGGTCGCATAGAGTAGGCCGATACAAATGGCAATAAAGATTAGTAAGGCTAGTTTTCCAAGACTCCATTCCATGCCTAGCTCATTTGAAGCCTGAACAAGTGCAAGGGAACCGATAATGGTTGTTCCGATTCCTTGAGGTTGAATTCGTTCACAGATAAGCTGAAAAAGAGGATTGACAGGCATGAGGAGGAGGCGTTCAAATTCGCCTTGTCGGATGTAGCGACTGCCAAACATCCAAAGGTTGTCAAAGAATATCAGGTGAATGGATCGTCCGACGGTGGCTATTCCATAGATGAAAAGCATTTGACCGTAGTTAAAACCAGCGATTTCCCTGATATTTCCAAAAAGAATATTGAGGAAAATCAAGTAGACAATTTGTTCAATCAACGAGGAGAAAAGCCCGATGAAGAAGTCCACCCGAAAGGACATCTGGGCCATCATGTAGACCTTGATATTATAGAGATAGAGGCTGATATATTTCTTCATGTTAACCTCCAAAAATGACAATACGACGCTTGGCCTGAGACCAAAGAGCAGCGATGAAGAGAGCGAGGAATGGTATCCAGACAACTTGCAACCCCAAAGCCCTTAGATCGCTTTCCTGTCCCAATAAAATGGAAACTGGAACGTTAACCGCATAATTATAGGGAAGGAGTTTCAAAAAGTTTTCCACAGCCTGTGGATAGAAGCTGAGTGGCAATAGTGCCCCAGAGGCTAGATTGAAAAGTCCCATTCTCAGAAGCATGACTCCCCAGGCATTAACAGTAAAAAATGCCAAAAAACCGAATGCCATATCCAGTAGTTGAACGATAAACATACCGAGGATGGAGCTGACTAGAAAGAGCAAAATGGTCTGGCCATCAGGCAGGTAGAAATCTTGATGAACAAGCAAGATACCGATAAATACGATAGCAAACTTTATCAGTTCCAAGAGCTTATTTCCAAGGTCTTTGAAAAAGAGGGCTAGAATAAAGGAATAGGGTCTGAGAAATTCTCCAGCAATGCTTCCTTTTAAAATGCTATGGGACAAATCTTCTCCGAGTGAGAAAGAATTTAAACTGGCTAGTAGATTAGCAAAGATGATATATGTAGTAAAGGTTTGTAGGGTAAAGCCATTGACTTCTGGTTGAGTGAAGAAAATGGTTTTCCAGACATAGAGAGCTACCAAAATCTTCACTGCCAGTGAAACGAAAGTCGCTAGAAAGAAAGCCTTATACTGCATAGCATTCATCATGGTCAGGCGGGTCATGTAGAGATATTTACGCATGGATACCCTCCTCATAAATCTGACGGACCATGGTTTCAATTTCCAATTCCTTCATGGTGACATCCTCAATGGCATAATGATTGAAAACTTGCTCAATTACCTGGGCACTGGTCCAAAGCTTGCTTTGGTAGTGGATTTCAAAGTGAAAGTCATCCATTTGTTCAAATTTCCAGCCTTCTAGTTGCAAGTCTTTTTCAATCGGCTTTTCTGTGGAAAAGAGAATGGTTTTCACTGTGGAAAAGCGTTCTTTGAGGACGGTCAGAGAACCATCGTAGACTTTTTTTCCCTTATCAATGATAAAAATCCGTTCACAGAGGCTTTCGATGTCCTTCATATCGTGGGAGGTAATCAGAAAAGTGGTCTGGTATTGCTGGTTCATATAGCGGATGAAGGAGCGAATGGTCTCCTTGACGCTGGCATCCAAGCCGATGGTTGGTTCGTCCAAAAAAACAACGGCAGGCTGGTGGATAAAGATAGCCGCAAATTCACAGCGAACCCGTTGGCCGAGTGACAGATTACGGATTGGTTGCTTCATAATATCAGCCAAGTCCAATAAATCAATCAAGACAGCTAGTCTTTCCTTAAAAATCGCATCTGGGACATCATAAATTTTTGCGTGGAGAATAAAGGATTCCTGGACAGGTAAGTTCCAATCCAAGTGAGATTTTTGTCCAAAGAGAACGCCGATTTGCTTATTGACAGCCTTGCGGTTTTCTTGTGGGTTGAGCCCATTGATGCGGACGGAGCCTTGGTCTGGATAGAGAACACCAGTCAGCATTTTGATGGTGGTCGACTTACCGGAACCATTGGAGCCGATATAGCCGATGATTTCGCCTTTTTTGACCTGCAAGGAAATATCTTGGACGGCAGGAATTTTCTTTTTCTTGGGTTTGAAAAAGGCCTTAATCGAACCTTTGAGACCGACTTCCTTATCTATGATGGAATAGGTTTTTGATAGATGTTCAGCTTGAATCATTTTATCATCTCCTTTAAGAAAACGTTTGCACGATAAGACTATTATACCATATTTCTTAAGGGGGTGAAGGTAGAAAATAATGATTACGGTAACATTTTGATTAGAAAATCGGTCATATATTGAGGAGATTCTTGCTTTCCATTTTTTATCCAAACCTGCATGATACCGAAGAAGGCATGCGAAAAATAGATGCTGCTGTATTCTTTTTCAAGTGGAGATAAATCTTCTTTTCCCAAACGCTCAGCTAAATCGTTTGCGATCAATAATCTAACTTTATTGATAAGAAAATTTTGGATTTCTTGAGTTCCGTTATGAGTTAGTAGGGCTGAGAGTAATTTTTCACGATAGAGCAATTCGAAAATTTCTAAAAATGATGATTGGCGATTGCCATCATAACGGTCAAATTTTGCCTCTAATTTGTGAAAAAGTCCCTGTTGATAGGAGTCAATCAATTCATATTTATCCTTATAATGGGTATAAAAACTAGAGCGACTAATTCCTGCTGTTTGAGCGAGGTGGGTGGTTGTAATTTCGTTAAATCCTTGAGTTTCTAGGCAAGTCACCATTGCTTCTAAAATGGCTTGACGAGTTCGTTCTTTCCGATTATCTGTTCCCATTTTGCTCCTTTTATACATTTTTAGACACATTGTCCAAAAAAACGATTCATATTACTTGATTTTGAAAATGATACTTGTATAATATATTTTATCAGTTTTTGGACAGGATGTCTAAAGGAGGTTCTTATGTCGGAAAAAGTAAAGAATTTTTTCAAAAAACCAATGACCTTGATCACCATTCTCGGTGTTTCCTGTGTCCCAGCCTTATATAACATTAGTTTCCTAACCTCTATGTGGGACCCTTACGGCCGACTAGACCAGTTGCCTGTAGCAGTTGTCAATCAAGACCAGTCGGCGAGCTTTCAAGATAAAACCCTCACCATTGGTGATGATATGGTGGATAATATGAAAGAGAGCAAGAGCCTGGATTTCCACTTTGTATCAGAAAAAGATGCGGAAAAAGGTTTGGAAGAAGGGGACTATTACATGGTCATTACCCTACCAGAAGATTTATCAGAAAAAGCATCCAGTCTCTTGACGGATCAGCCTGAACCACTAACAATTTCTTACCAAACCTCTAAAGGTCACAGCTTTGTCGCTTCTAAGATGGGCGAATCAGCCATGGAAAAATTGAAAGCGTCTGTTTCAGAGACGATTACTGAAACATACACCTCGGCTGTTTTTGACAGCATGGGAGAGATTCAAAACGGCATGGTTGAGGCAGCAGATGGAAGTCAACAATTGACAGATGGAGCTAGTCAATTAGAAACCGGAAGTCAGACTCTATCATCAGGCTTATCTACCTTATCTTCATCAGGTCAATCACTGGTGACAGGAGCAAACCAATTGGCTACTGGAGTTGTGTCTTATACAGATGGAGTCAATCAGGCTGCTTCAGGAAGTCAAACACTTTCCAGTGGCTTAACAACCTACACAAATGGGGTAGCGAGTCTTGCTTCAGGTGCAGAGCAATTAAATGCCAATTCCTCTCAGCTCATCGCTGGGGTGGGACAATTGCAAACAGGAGCAAGTCAGGTCGAACAACTGGTAACAGGAGCCAATCAATTGCAGGCAGGCTTGGAGCAACTCGCTAGTTCAACTAGTTTGTCTGCTGAACAGTCTAGTCAGATACAGGCTTTATTGACAGGGCTTCCTCAGTTGCAAGCGGCCATCAACCAATTAAATGATAGCCTATCAAGTATGGGAGGAGTTGCAGTAGATACCTCTACTCTATCTAGCCTCTTGACAGAGATGGGGGCTCAGGCTCAAGGATTGTTGACTGCAGCCCAAGCTGATAAAACAGCCAGCATTGAAGCTTTGCAAGCAACGGCTACCTATCAAAACTTGACAGCTGATCAGCAAGCTGAATTGGTTGGAGCCCTCCAAAACTCACCTTCGGCAACAGCGACAGTAGCCAAAACGATTTTGGACCAATTGTCGCAACTCAGTCAAGCCTTATCAAGCTTACAAAGTCTTTCTGGCATGGCAACACAAATGAGCCAGCTGCAATCAGCTGTCGGTCAGATCAACACGGCTGCCAATCAAGCATTGCCAGGCGCCACAACAGCCATTGAAAACCTATCAAGTGGCTTGAGTCAGGTCAACACCGCCTTGAACCAACAAGTTCTACCAGGAACTCAAGCCTTGACGAGTGGTGTGAGTCAACTTCAAACGCAATTATCAAATGGAGCAAGTCAGCTCATGTCAGGAGTAACAGCCTATACCGCAGGTGTTGCCCAACTAGCAGAGGGTGGAGCCCAGTTGGTTGCAAACAACAGTAGCATCCAATCTGGAGGTGGCCAGTTAACATCAGGATTGGCAACCTTGGCTGCCAACTCCAGTCAACTTGTCAGCGGTTCAGGACAACTGGCTTCGGGTAGTCAGCGATTGATTTCTGGTGCAGAACAGTTGGTTAGTGGCGGTCAAACCTTGACAAGCGGTATTTCCAGTCTTCGTACAGGTAGTGAAACCCTGACGAATTCACTCAGCTCAGCCAGTCAACAACTATCAGTCGTCTCTGTAGAAGACAAAAATGCACAAGCAGTTTCTCAACCAGTCACCTTGGAGCACAGTGACAAAGATGATGTGAAAACCAACGGTGTCGGAATGGCTCCTTACATGGTGTCTGTTGCCCTAATGGTTGCAGCCTTATCAGCGAATGTTATTTTTGTCAAACACATTGATAATCGCTCCTACAAGAACCGTTGGGACTGGGCCAAAGGAAAACTCTTGCTCAATGGGACCATTGCCAGCCTAGCAGCATTGATTCTGTACGATGTTCTTCGCTTGATTGGAATCGAACCGGCTCATCCAATGGCAACCTTGGGATTAATCCTCTTAGCCTCATGGACCTTCATGGCCCTCGTTACAGCCCTGGTAGGCTGGAACAATCGTTTCGGATCCTTCGCCAGTTTAATTCTCTTGTTACTACAGCTTGGCTCAAGCGCAGGTACCTATCCAATTGAACTCAGCCCACGCTTCTTCCAAGTCATTCAGCCCTATCTTCCAATGACCTATTCTGTGTCAGGTCTTCGTCAAACCATTTCTATGATTGGAAATAGTAGTCATCAAGTTTGGATACTGAGCCTCTTCTTAGTAGGCTTCATGGGACTAGGTCTTTTGATTTATAATCAGAATAATGAATAATTAGAAAACCAACTGCTCCATGTGAACAGTTGGTTTTTGGTTGATGTGGTTATTTTGGTGTCCCTAAATTGATTGTCGCATTGGTGGCTTCAATGGTCAGTTTGTTCTTGCTACCTTTGTTTTCTAGGGTTAGGGTCTGTAGATCGTTTTCTGTCTTGACAGGGAATTTGGTGTACTTATCGCTAGTGAAAATGCCGATTTCCCCGAGTCGCTCTTGTAAGTAAGGGTCTTGGTTAACCATCTCTCCCAAATCCTCCCCATCTTCATAGTAGTAACCTTGGGCTTCTACTAACTTTTTCTTGTCGATCTGGTTAGTGATGAGCAAGTTGCTATCTGCCAGGCTCTTGTCCGTCACATCCAAAAATGTCGTAGAGGAGTAGGTATCGGACGGGGTGAAGCGATTGTCGCCAAGAAGAGTCGTTTGTCTGCTATCCAGCTGGCTATAGCCCTCGATGGTCACATTTTCCAAACTGGTTTCAGATAGGCGGACACTGCTTTCCTGGAGGTTGATGTGCATATCTTTTAGAGTGGATTGTGTTGCTTGGAAGTAGCCTGCTTCAATCTGGCCGCTGTCAATGGTCACCTTGTCAAAATCGACACCACCTGAAAGGTCAATTTCTTTGATATGGACATTTTCAATCACGAAACTAGCAGACTTATAGAAGTGATCTCCCTCTAATTTATTCAGTGTCTTCCCTTTAGGCACTTCAATGGTGACTGAGAAGACATTGATGCGACGTTGGGCCAACCTTTCTCCCAGATACTGCATGATTCCCTCAATGGCAAATTTTAGTTCCTGTGCAGAGAGGGTTAAGACGCCGTCTTTCTCACTGAGTTTTAGAGGGGTTTGGATATTGTTGTCGGAGTTGGCATAGGTCACATGGTAGTTGCTATCGCTAGACTCCTTGATATAGACGCTGTGGGGGATAAAGTCAATTTTAATGGTATTCAAATCTGTGAAGGTCTTATGGACTTCCGTTGGAGCAGCAACCTCTTCTAAGCGGGTTATACCTCCTGTAAAAAATCCAATTCCAGCTAGAATTAAGCCTGCAATCAGGCTGACAAAGCCGATAATAATGGCGATGGTAAGTTTCTTTTTCATGCTCGTTTACCTCGTTTCAAGATCCATTTGAAGCAAGCCTTGACCAGTCGCCAAGACCAGTAGGCAAAAAATCCAGTCAAGATGTAGATGAGAATAGCTCCGCCAATCAAAGACAAACCTGAGCCAAACCCCATGAGGAAGATATTGAAACCTTCTGACATAAGGCTAAAGGCTTCCCAAATCAGATAGCCACCGCTGGTGAGAAGTCCGACACCCAAAATAAAGGCACCGACAATGAGGGCCAAGATGAGCGCCACCAATCCCAATAGACTAGCTAGGAGAATGAGCAAAAGTGGAATGGCGATAGGCAGGGAAATGACAGCTAGGATAGCCAACCAGAGCGTTCGTTTTGTTTGGCTAAAATTACGGAAGTAGCGACCGAGGAAAAAGGCGCCGAGGATAAGAGTCGCAAACAGAGGAATGACTCCGATAAACTCTCCCATGATAAAGAGTAGGAAGAAAGAGAAGAGACCTGTCATACTTAAGGCTCCCAGACCAACCCAGAGTTTCCAGTTGAGTTGAATAGGTTCTTGTTGATCCTTCTCCTCCTGGATTTGCTTGTTGAGCATGTTGTTAATGAGTTCGCTGGCAGCTTCTTTTGGTGAACCAAGTTCTTCTATAATTTCTGTTTCATGCTCTGGTCCAGCCTCGTCAAAATACTCATTAAAGAAGCTGATGGCTTCAAAGTATTCTTTGTGGGGCAGTTTTTTGAGATGTTTTTCTAACTGCTCCATGTATTCAGTTCTTGTCATGGCGGACGCTCCCTTCTATGATGCCGTTTATCGTGTTTGTATAGGTATCCCAGTCATCTTTGAGTCGGACCAATTCTTCGTGACCTAACTGAGTTAGACTATAATACTTGCGCATACGACCCTGATATTCTTGGGAATAAGTAGTCAAAAAGTCATTTTGCTCCAATCGTTTTAGGATGGGATAGAGGGCGGACTCCTTGATGTTGGCAATTAATTTGATGGTCTGACAGATTTCATAACCATAAGAATCATCGGATTCCAAAATAGCCATGATGAGAAATTCTGTCAGCACTGCGGGGACTGGAAAATGCATAGGACACTCCTTTCCTTGATGCTTGTGTAGGTAGGTTTAGATTTGACATATATTTGATTTTTGTTATATATCAAAACTTGTTATATATAAAATATACACCTACAAAAATAAATTGTCAAGTGATTATGTGCAAAATAAATAAAATAGCTTAAGACAAATTTTTAATGTGTAAACGTTTTATAGCCTTGAAAAATATTTTCAGAGTAGTAAACTTAATAATAGTACTAACATTAAGGGATTTTCTGGACTAAAAGAGAATGACCTCAGATGGATTAGTAGTATTTAAGGTGGTGTAAAGATGAAACTATATGTTCAGTTTATGATTATTCTAGTATTTTCATTTTTAGGGGAAGCTATTTCGACTATTTTTCATCTTCCTATTCCGGGAAGTATTATTGGCTTAATCCTCCTATTTTTAGCCCTAGAGTTCAAATTGATTCGTCTTCGCCACATTCATACGGTTGGAAATTTTTTGCTGGCTAATATGACCATTCTTTTTTTGCCTGCAGCGGTGGGCATTATGGAGAGATTTGATGCAATTAAAGATTATTTACTTCCTATTATCATCGTCATTTTAGGCGCCATTTTTTTAAATATCTTAGTAATTGGTTTTGTTGTTCAATTTGTGAAGCAAAAGTTTGAAGGTGACTACATTGATACGGAGGGAATTCATGACTGAACTTTTTTCAAATCCTATTTTTGGTATTATGTTATCAATTGCAGCATATTTAATTGGAATGCTGATCTATCGGAGATTTCCTCATCCAATCACAAACCCACTGTTGGTAGCTACAGGATTGATTATTGTCTTTTTAAAAATGACAGGTATTTCCTATAAGGAATATTATGCAGGAGGTTCCTATCTAAATATGCTTATTGTGCCTTCAACAGTAGCTCTGGGTATTCCTTTGTATCGTTCTTTCCATCTAATGAAACATCACATTCGAAGTATTCTTTTGGGAATTTTTGTTGCCTGTATTGTCAATACTGTCTTTACTGCCCTAATTGCAAAATGGTTTGGAATGGATTTTTTTCTAGCAATCTCTCTTTTTCCAAAATCAGTCACCACTGCTATGGCTGTTGGTATTACTGATAAAATGCAAGGAATAGCAACTGTTACTCTTGTAGTCGTTGTTGCAACAGGAATTCTGACAAGTGTTCTTGGTCCGGTCTTTTTAAAGCTACTAAAAATTGAAGATCCGGTAGCTGTTGGTCTTGCTTTGGGAGGAACAGGACATGCCATTGGAACGGGTACAGCGATAAAATATGGGCATACGCAAGGGGCGATGGCTGGCTTAGCTATTGGGATTACAGGTATCATGTATGTGGTGATTAGTCCTATAGTTGCGCAGATTATCTTACAATAAAAAAACTACGATTGGAATTCCAACCGTAGTTTTTTAGTCTACATAAAGTTTGGATTGATGATTCAACCAACTATAAAGAAGTCCGATAAAGAGACCGCCCCCCACGTAGTTTCCTAATCCAGAAAAGAGGAAATTGCTTAGTACACTTAATAGAGTCATTCCCTCAACTGGTCCACCATTTGCAAAAAAGGCCAGGGAGAAGAGTGAAAAGTTCGCAATGACGTGCTCATATCCCAAGAAAGCAAAGATAAAGATGATGAAAATAACGGAAATGAGACGCCCAGCATCATCTTTGATGCGTAAGAAGGTAAATACGCCGATATTCACGACAATATTAGCAAAAATTCCTTCAATAAATTGAGTCAAAGGTGTTTTTTCTAGTTTTGTCACTGTCGCTTCAAATAGGTAGCTATGAGCATCAACGTGTTGATAAGGTAGAGTCAGTGAAACCAAGTAACAAACAAGGACAGCACCGACAAAGTTAAAGAAGATACAGGTTGCCAACATCTTGAGGGCTGTTTTAGTAGGAATCATTTTTCGATGGCTGGCTACTGTCATATACATCATGTTGGATGTTCCTAGTTCGGCATTCATATATAAAATCATGAGTAGCCCCCAACCAAACATCAATCCATAGCTAAATTTTCCGAGTCCTTCTGCAATATGGTTGAGTTTGTCTGCTGTATAAAGAGAAATGACAATCCCCAATCCTAAATAAAGACTGGCTAGTATCGATCGTACAGCGTAGGCAGAAAAACTGTGTTCAAACAAATCTGCTTTTTTCTGGATACTCTTTTCAAGTGTATACATTAATGTCTCTTGGTTAGCTCCCATCCTAATCTCCTTACTGAATTTACTACTTTTTTGAGTAAACGTTTTCTTTTTGTCGAATGGCTTTACTTTGTTTATTATACTTGATAAAATGGTTGTTGTCCAAAAAAATTTAACTTTTGAAAGGAAATATAAGAAAAATATGGATGTTACATGGACAGTGAAATATATCACTGAATTTTTAGCGACTGCACTCCTTATTATCATTGGTAATGGTACAGTTGCAAACGTTGATTTAAAAGGCACAAAAGGAAACAACTCTGGTTGGATTCTCATTGCGATTGGCTATGGTTTGGCAGTTATGATGCCAGCATTGATGTTTGGTAACGTTTCTGGTAACCATATCAACCCAGCCTTTACACTTGGTTTGGCTGTTTCAGGTCTCTTCCCTTGGGAACATGTTGCACAGTATATCGTTGCGCAATTGTTAGGTGCAATGTTTGGTCAGTTAGTGGTTGTAGCAGTGTATAAACCTTACTTCTTGAAAACTGAAAATTCTAACCATATTCTTGGCTCATTCTCAACTATCAGTGCGCTTGATAACGGAACGAAAGAAAGCCGTAAAGCTGCAACTATTAATGGCTTCTTAAATGAGTTCGCTGGTTCATTTGTATTGTTCTTCGGAGCACTTGCTTTGACTAAGAATTTCTTTGGTGCAGAGCTTGTTGGTAAAATCATTGAACAAGGCTATGACAAGACAGTCGCTGAAACAATGGTTGCTCCATATACTTCAGGTTCAATTGCAGTTGCTCACTTAGGCATTGGTTTCCTAGTTATGGCCTTGGTAGCCTGTGTCGGTGGTCCAACTGGTCCAGCTCTTAACCCTGCTCGTGACCTTGGTCCGCGTCTTCTTCACCACTTCCTGCCAAAAACAGTACTTGGTGAATCAAAATCTGATTCAAAATGGTGGTATGCTTGGGTGCCAGTGGTTGCTCCAATCCTCGCATCAATTGCCGCCATTGCACTATTCAAATTCTTGTATCTTTAATAGTGAACCCGATTCGTCGGGTTTTTCTTTTTTGTTTTATGGATATTGAGGTGATTCGGTTGTCTGCTCTGCTATTTTCCTAAAAGTTATGCTACAGTAAAGCTAGAAAAAATCGGAAAAGAGGCTAGAATATGTCAGATGTTATTGCTTTTGGCTATGGAAGCAGTCGAGCGGAGATGCAGCTCAAGTGGCTCAATCGCCATGGAACCATCGCAGGTGCTATGGGTAAGACAGTGACCTTAAAGGTCTTGGCAGAGCAGTTGAGTGATGCGGGAATCCCTATTCTTACACTGTCTGTACCTCGGTTCCGGGTATGAAAGCAAATTCGTTCGGCTATATCTAGACAAAGTTCTTGCCAGATGCCACAAAATTCTTTAAAATAAACGTAAACCACTAGTTAGTAAGGAGTTGCCATGACTGATCAATTGCAGGCATTATTGAAAGACTATCAGCCCCAGCCATTGGGTGAAAAACGTTCTTATGCAGTCTTCTTGCCCTTAGTCTGGTCAGACAATCAGTGGCAGGTCTTATACGAGATTCGGAGCGAGTCCATTTCTCAACCAGGGGAAGTTTCCTTTCCAGGTGGTGGAATTGATGATGGGGAGACAGCAGAAGAAGCAGCCATTCGTGAGGTTATCGAAGAACTTGACATTCAACAGGAACAAATTGAGTTGCTGGGAGAAATCGATTATCTCGTTTTCGGTCGCTCAACGATTCGCTGTTTTGTCGGTCGACTTCACTTGGACTGGCAGACCCTTCAACCCAATGATGAAGTAGCTCGATTCTTTACAGTCCCACTAGAAACCTTGCTGAAAACGGCCCCTGTCTATTATCAACTGGATTCACAGATTGTCCCAGATTGTGACTTTCCCTTTGAACGCTTGAGAGGAGGAGTTGACTATCCTTTCAGTCATCATAAACGCTCCGTCCCATTTTATGAAAATCTACCAGAAAATATCTGGGGAATGACCGCCCAATTTACCCATCGTTTTACGGAAATCATAAGTCATAACCACCCGTGAAAACGGGTGGCTTGTACACCGGCTATAAGCCGTTTCTCTCCAGCGACGTCTAA
>NZ_ASCA01000018.1 GCF_002760245.1 Streptococcus suis YS161
GATGTTGTGCAGTTTTCTCAAAGTAACTTCTGGAAGGACGGGAACTAGAACTTACTTTGAGAATTTACCTTTTTGTCAAAAAGTTTATGAACATTGTCAAAATGTAGTGAATATTGGTCAGAAAAAAAGACCTTTTGAGGTCTTTACTATATTTTGGGGAAGTATTTTATTACAGACTGTTCAACTGACTCCTCAACTCTTCATACATGTGACTTGGTAAATGAACACCCTGTGTGGCGACAACTTGACTAGCAACTCGATTTGCGAATGAAAGAGAATCAATAACCGATTTTTCCGTGGCTAAAGCTGCCATCATTGCCCCCACATGACTATCACCTGCACCGACAGTATCTACAATTTCTGTGGGTACACTCGGTGCCTCGTTCCAAACTCCGTCAAAAGCAACGGCTCCATCTGAACCTCTTGTCACAATAAGCAGTTGCTTGGTTTTTCCATATAATACACGAATCGCTGTTTTAATATCTGTTTCTTGAGAAAGGCTCAATGCCTCTTGCTCATTTAAATGTAAAATAGGAGATAACTCTAACAGCTCTGCCATTCGTTTTTCAGGAATGAGATTTCCTCGTGGTCCAGGAGCGAAGACGACTGGCCTACCGCATGTTTTCAACCAGTCAACTAAGGCTTGTCCCGTATCTTCTTCTACTTCTAAACCACAAATATAAACATAATCATACTGAGATAGATCATAGCCGTCTAACCAAGCGGGATCAAACGAATATTCCACACCGTGATCTGACAGAAATGTCCGTTCTCCATCTGATTCCACAAAACAGTAACAACAACCATTTGCTCCATCTAAAGAAATCAGCGTTTGAATGCCCAGTTTATAGAGATTATCTTTCACAAATGTACCATATATTCCTGTACCAACCGGTGAAATAAAATCATAATCCACTCCGAGATGGTGGAGAATATTGACTACATTGAAGGCACAACCTCCAAGAGACATGACTTGTTTTTTTATGTGCGCATCACCCTGTCGGCCAGGTAAAGCGTCTAAATAAATCATTACATCACAAACTGTTGAGCCTATGACCAAACATTTCCCCATAACTTCCTTCCTTTTCAACAAAACATCATTCATCTAAAATAACATTCAATAAATTGTTTAAATGCAGATATTTGTATTATACCAAAAAACTCTTCTACCCAAAGGATAAAAGAGTTCATTTGTTATTCCAAGTGATCCACACCAGCCTGCATTCTTTCTTCACCCCACCAGTAAGGCATGAGTTCACCTAATGTGATGGTTTCTCGTTTGTCAAAATCAAGCATGATTTCTGTCTGTGCATTATCAGCTGACAGTTGCATCAAAAATTCACGACAAGCTCCACAAGGCATTCCTGAACCTTCTCCAAAGGGAGCTTGATCTCGAAAAGCAATAATGCGTTTTATCGCTGTTTGACCACTATCCTGAAACATATTAAAGGCAGCAGCTCTCTCTGCACAAAGATGAAATACACCTGCTGTTGCCTCAAAGCAATAACCGGTGTAAATTTGTCCATCTTCTGCCTCAATTGCAGCAACAACATGGTTTGAATAAATAAAAGGTGAAACATAATGTGGCGCATAGTGGACTTTTGCCCGATCATACAACTCTTGCCAAATATCTTTGATGTGTTCCATACATACTCCTCATTTTAGAATAGAAAGATATCCCCTTGCTAGTTGCTTTAACAAAGGGATATACACTGACTATATTATAAGTTTTCAGCAACGCTGTTCAAGAGGGTTTGGATAGCAGAAGCATCGCTACCACCTGCCATGGCCATGTCTGGCTTACCACCACCACGACCTGCTACGATTGGCGCAAGGACTTTGATGAGGTTACCTGCATGAACATCGCTTGACTTGCTTGCCACAAGGACATTGACCTTGTCGCCGATGGCCGCAACCAACACCAAGACATCAGAGTAGTCTTTCTGCTTCCAGTTGTCAGCGAAGGTACGGAGGGCACCTGCATCTGAAACTTGGACTTGGCTAGCAATGTAGCGAATGCCGTTAGCATCCTTGACCTCTTTGAAGACATCACCAGCAGCAGCTGCCGCTGCTTTTTCTTTCAGAGCTGCATTTTCTTTTTGCAGGTCACGGACTTGTTGTGCAAGACTTTCAACCTTGTTTGGCACTTCCTTGATCTGTGGTGACTTGATGGTTACCGCTACTTCTTTAAGGGCATCTTCTTGGTCACGGTAGGCAAGGAAGGCTTCACGGCCTGTTACCGCAACGATACGGCGAGTACCTGAACCGATACCTTCTTCTTTCAAAATCTTGAAGATACCGATTTCAGCGGTGTTGCTTACATGGGTACCACCACAGAGCTCGACAGAATAGTCACCGATAGTAACAACGCGGACTTCTTTACCGTATTTTTCACCGAAGAGGGCCATAGCACCCATTTCCTTAGCTGTGTCAATATCGGTTTCAACCGTCACAACTGGAATGGCATTCCAAATTTGCTCATTGACTTCTTCTTCAATACGACGAAGTTCTTCCGCAGTAACTGTCTCAAAATGCGTAAAGTCAAAGCGGAGGAAGTCTTGCTCGTTCAAGGAACCAGCCTGTGTTGCATGCTCGCCGATAATATTGTGAAGAGCTGCATGGAGCAAGTGAGTTGCTGTGTGGTTCTTCTCAACACCCTTACGGCGTTTTGTTTCGATTTCAAGTGTGTAGGTTTGACCAACTGAAATGCTTGCGGACAGTTCAACTGTGTGCAATGGTTGACCATTTGGTGCTTTCTGCACATCGATGACAGTCGCAACAATGTCTCCAGCAGCATTTTTCACAAAACCATGGTCTGCAACCTGACCACCCATTTCTGCATAGAATGGTGTTTGGTCAAAGACAAGGAGGGCTTGACCTTCTGAGACTGCTTCTGTACGCGCATTATCAGCCACAATGACAGATAAGCTTGCTTCAAGAGCTGTTTGGCCGTAAACAAAGGTCGACTCTTCTGTGATAGCAGCCAGGGTTTCATTTTGCATACCCATTGAACCACCTTTGACAACTGAGGCACGTGCACGGTCTTGTTGCTCTTTCATAGCCGCTTCAAAGCCAGCAATGTCAAGGGTCATACCACGATGCTCAGCCAATTCTTCTGTCAATTCTACTTGGAAACCATAGGTATCATAGAGTTTGAAAATGTCACGACCATCAATCTCAGACTTACCTTCTGCTGCCAATTTATCCATCAATTGCTCAGCAAATTGTGAACCTGTATGGATAGTACGAGCAAATGACTCTTCTTCACTCTTAACAATCTTCTCAATGAAGGCACGTTTTTCAAGCACTTCTGGATAGTAGCTTTCCATGATATTGCCAACTGTCTCCACCAATTTGTACAAGAATGGCTCTGTAATGCCTAAACGTTGGCCATGCATAGAAGCACGACGGAGAAGACGGCGAAGGACATAACCACGGCCCTCATTTCCTGGAAGGGCACCGTCACCAATAGCAAAAGAAAGGGCACGGATATGGTCTGCAATAACCTTGAAGCTCATGTTGTCGCCATCTTGGTCATAGGTCTTACCAGAAATCTTTTCTACTTCACGAATGATTGGCAAGAAGAGATCCGTTTCAAAGTTGGTCTTAGCCCCTTGGAAAATAGCTGCCAAACGCTCCAAACCTGCGCCCGTATCGATGTTTTTGTTTGGCAATTCCTTGTACTCAGAACGCGGAACAGCTGGGTCTGCGTTGAACTGGGACAATACGATATTCCAAATCTCGATGTAACGGTCATTTTCAATATCTTCTTCCAAGAGACGGATACCAATGTTTTCAGGGTCAAAGTCAGTACCACGGTCGAAGAAAATTTCCGTATCTGGACCAGAAGGACCTGCACCGATTTCCCAGAAGTTATCTTCAAGCGGAATCAAGTGGCTTGGCTCAACACCAAGAGCAATCCAACGATTATATGAATCCACATCATCTGGATAGTAAGTCATGTAGAGCTTGTCTTTTGGAAAAGCAAACCATTCAGGGCTTGTCAAGAGCTCAAAGCCCCACTCAATCGCTTCATCACGGAAATAATCACCAATAGAGAAGTTACCAAGCATTTCAAACATGGTGTGGTGGCGAGCTGTCTTACCAACGTTTTCAATATCGTTGGTACGGATGGATTTTTGGGCATTTGTAATCCGTGGGTTATCTGGAATGACAGAGCCATCGAAGTATTTTTTTAGAGTTGCCACACCAGAGTTGATCCATAAAAGAGTTGGATCGTTTACTGGGACAAGATTTGCTGAAGGCTCAACAGAGTGACCCTTTGATTTCCAGAAATCCAACCACATTTGACGAATTTGAGCAGAAGATAAATTTTTCATAAACTAAGATACCAAGCCCGATTAGAAGGCGACTGAAAAATAGGAAACTGACAGGAAATCTTGATTTCCTAGGCAGTTTATCTTTTTTCCGAGCCTTCCGGGCGGGTTCAATTTAACGAAACAGTTAAATTAAACATTTCCTTTCATATTTGATAATTTAGGGGAAAGTCCGTAGACCGAGTTCAACTAAGATACTAAGGGCGTTAAGCGGACACCGTCAAAATAGGAAACCTGACTAAGACGCTTGCGTCTAGGAAGGGGTTCTCTTTTTGACAAAGTCCGTAGCCCGAGTTCATTTCAGAATAAACTCGATGCCCTTTCCTTTCGTTTTTATTAGGCTGGTTCAATTTAGCAAGCTAGCCAACTAAACCATTTTTTAAAAATTTTATGTTAAGGTTAAGTCTATGCATCTTCCATCATTTCGATGTAGTCAATTGCGACCACCAAGGAAATGACCAAATCTGCATAGGAGTCCTCCAATACAGTAACGGAGTAATGAGAAGTTAAATGAAAGAGTTCTTTGGAGATTTCAGCTACGAGCATACCATCTGGTCTTTTCAAGCGAAAATCCAAATCCCAGATATTTCCGTCTAAGATTAAACCTAGATTTTCCACAGTATAACGGTCCTTGAAAAAGGTAAATTCCTTTTGCAAGTAGAAAGAATGACCATCTGCCATATCAATGGTAAACTGGGGCAGGAAGGTCAAAAACTTCTTAGTAATCTGACAAACTTCCCCACCTCTGGAATTGGTCACGATAAATCGTTTTGGAATTTCGAGGAAAGAGCCCTCCACTTGATAAGCAAGATCCCCAAAACTATCACGAATATCAAATTTTTCACCACCAAAGGTAAAGCGCTGTTTCACTTGAAATTGCTTCATGATAACCTCCAAAAAAATAACAAGAAACCAAACGAAGGGCGAAAAACCGCGGTACCACCTTCATTCAATGACTTGTCATTCTCATTTCATAACCTATGCTCACAAGTGAAGCACTCGTATATAAGAGATAGCATTTCGCTAATCAAAGCAGTTTTTAAGGTAATACGACTGTATTTTGAAAAAAACTAACGATGAGTAGCTGAAAAACTAGACTTAGATAGAAGTACTAAACTATGAATACAGGTTCTCATATTCAATTGTTCTATTAAGTAGCAAGATACTTGGCCTAGATGGCTCGCAACAACCGCCAATTTTCTGAACTAAGTAATCAAGTATCTATTCTTAATAAGTAAAACGTCAATTATTGACCTGAAGAACTAGAAGATTCTGTTGTAGAAGAAGAACTTTCCGTTGATGAAGAACTGCTTTCTTCTGTTGTCACATATTGTGAAAGAAGATTTTGGAAAGCACTGTCTTTAACCTTAACGTTTGCTTTTTGGAGCGCTTCTTTCAGCACAGTCGCAACAAATGTTGAATCACTTTGCTTTTGCGCCAAAATAATCTCTTTCAACTTATCTTTATAGTCTTCCCAGTTGGCAGATTTTTCTGACTTCGCTTCTAATTTTACAACATAGTAGCTAGTTGTATAAGTTGTCATATCTACTACTGAAATAACGGATGCCCCTACTTGGCCTGCATCCAAAGCAAAGACCGCGTTTTGAACTTCTGTAGGAACAGTTGTTGAAGTTGAATCGAATTGTACTTCGCCTCCATTGTCTTTTGTAGCAGTATCCGTAGAATTGTCTTTCGCCAATTGAGCAAAATCTGCACCTTCAGCTTGTGCTGCCGCTAAAACTTCATTTGCCTTAGCTTCGTCTGTCAATTTGATGACACGTGCTGTTACTTCTGGGGTATAGGCATCATAAGCTACCTTGTAGTTCTCATCAGTCAATTCCTTTTCAGCAGCCTGTTTTACAGCATACTCAACTAATTTATTAGTACGGATTTGTTCTTTGTAAGTTTCTTGAGTCAAGCCAGCTGAAGAAAGAGCTGTTGCAAATGAATCACCATATTGCTCTGCCATTTTGTCATAAGCCTCATCGACTTCTTTTGCAGTCACTTTGTCACCATACTGGTCTTCAAATACATTACTAATAATCATTGACAATAGAACTTGTTGAGCTTGAGAGTTTGTTTTTACCTTCTCATAAAACTCAGACACAGTAATCGTATTGCCTTTCATCGTAATGATATCTTTATCAGCTGCATTGGAACAAGCTGCTAAAGTAACTGTTGCAAGCAAGGTTACTGCACCTGCCATAATTTTTTTTGTTCTCATTAAAAAACTCCTCAAATTTGTTTAACTCTTTTATTATAACACAAAAGCTTAAAAACTTCTTAAATTTCTGTAAGTTTTAAGTCAACATTTTCCCTATTTTTCCTCAACATAAGGAGACCGTCACTCATGGAAACTAGACTAGCAGTCACATCTGGATTATCCAAAGTCGCATCGAATAAACGTTGCAATCCCTTATAAATAGTACGCTGCCCTCTTCTGACATCCTTGATGTCTTTGGCAACATCTCCTCCTTGGAAGATGTCATCCAAAATGATTAGACCGCCTACTTTGACCTTTTTCAAGACTTCTGGTAAAAATACAATATATTTTGATTTAGCAGAATCCATGAAAACAAAATCATATACGTCATCTGGTAAAGTCGGAAGAATGTCCATGGCTTCCCCTTCCAGCAATTCAATCTGCTGGCGCTGATCATATTTGGCAAAGTTTTCCTTTGCAAAGCCAATCATTTCTTCATTTCGATCAATCGTTGTAATCTTCGAATTCGGACTATTTTCAGCCATCAGTAACGCAGAAAAGCCAACAGCAGTTCCAATTTCTAAAATCCGTTTAGGTTGGAGTGTCTGCATCAGCAAGCGGAAATAAGCTACCGTTTCGTGAGGGATAACTGGAATGTTTTCTTGATGAGCAAACTCTTCCAGTTCTTTCAAAAACCCTGTATTTTGCGCCTGACGTGTTCGCATAAAATCCACAATTTCTTCCTTGACAACCGGACGGCGCATATTGTGATTTGCGTTTTTACTATATGATTCGACCATAGAATCCATTATATCATAAGCCGACAAGATTTTCTTCCTCAACACGCTAAAAGGCACGCCATACGCATGAAAAATTTCTTCTCTCCTTTTGTCCGCGGAAATAACTGCTTTAAACTTAGTATCTACCTTTATACAAGCACCTTATCCTCGATGTCCAAATAATTGTGGCAAATAATCCTCCAAATGGACAGAAATATAGCGTTGTTTGCGACGGTAACTCAACTCCTCCTTAGGGAAGATCATCAGTTGCAAGAGATGAAGACAGACCTTACGAATAACGTTCAGATTGAAAGCAGCTCGTTTATCTAATGTTTGGTTCTTATCTTCTCGGTAAACCACATCTAACAACCAATGTAGGCTCTCAACCGACCAATGACCGCGAACAACCTGAGAAAAAGTTTGCACATCACCCTTGAAACTGAGGATAAAGTATCGAACTTCTTCCGTAATGATACCGTCTTTATCAATGGTATTCTTAGCCATACCAATTCCGCGAAGTTTTTTCCATTTCGGATGTCGTTGACTCAACCATTTCACATCGTGAGAAATCCAGTAGTCCCTCACCTCAATCTGACTGCGTGCCTTTTCAATGGTCTGATAATGACAGCCTTTCTCTGTCAACTTAGATAACAATTTGGCATCACTAAAATAGAGGTCAATATCCTCATGGAGATTGCCTTGATTTCCTTTGACTGCCAAGCAATAATCACCCTTACCGCTAATAATCACATCTACGATATCTGTCTGGGTACCCATAGCATCAATCGTAACGACACTCTTACGAAGGTCCAGCTGACGCAAGAGGCGAGGAATGGCTGTGATTTCATTGCTTTTATCCTCAACAGCGACCTGTCCAAGACTAAACCGATTACCTCCATCATATGCAGTAACAATATGAGTGGGAGATTGGTGTTTTCCTCGATTCCCCCGAATCATTTTTCCGTCAACAGCAATCAATTTGGAAAAATCAGTTGCTTCAGAAGAGACTTCAAAGGACAGTTTCAGTTCCTTCAAGAAATCTGGATTGACCATACTCACAACACGTTCCAAAGTGTCATGAGAGGGACAACCAACACTCAAGTCAACGTATTCTCCCAAGACAGATTCGTTCATTTCTATGAAATCTTCCATCTCTTTCCACGTTTCAATCCCTGCCAACTGACAAGCGAAAACTAGAAAGAGAATAGTAGATAAGGGATAGCGGATTTTCCATGCTTGACGGCTATCATACTCTTCTTTGTGCTCCTCTATGGATAAAAGAAAATCAATCATTGTAGTTCACCTCTATTCTAGTGTACTACTTTGATTGATCTTTGGTTATGATTTTCGCTTTCTGAAAACGAAATTTTCTTCATGCGTTTGGCGTGGCTAAAAGGTAGGTTTCCCCACCTTTTCTTTACATATTTTTGGCGTAATCAATTCGATACCCTAAATTTCTAGCTAGTTCTTGAAGTCGAACAAAAGTCGCTTGCTTACTGAAAAAGAGATAGTAACTATCCGTGTCCGTATCTACTGCCCCTAGACAAAAGTTTTCATCAAGATATTTGCTATCAACGACTCTTGCCCATTCTGAAATAGAGGCCGCTGGATTTAATCCATCTGAATCCAATTTGAGAGAAATCCCTGCATTGCGGACTTGATGAAGACGGTCAAAAAAGTAGATAAAATCTTCAAGATTATCCTTATAATCACGCACACAAATATAATTAAAATGCTCTAGTAATTTTATCAAGATTAACCAAAGATTTTCCTTTTCAGACTCCCCAACACGGTCCAAGAAATCATCAAATGAATCTGGTTCTAGGATGCGTTCAATAGAGTCTAGAATCTGATTCGGATCACTTGCAAAAACCACATCCCTAAGTTGAAGAAATAGCTCCCTGTCACCATTTGACATGAGGTCTGCCAGTTCAAAAATGTCCAGTAGTTGTTCTTCCGTTAACATAATCCCTCCATTATGAATTTGAAAAATCCCATCTTATATGCGGTGCTACTTGCTCTACAAAATGGTAAATATCATTAAAATCTGCACCATCAAGCTTATTCAAATTGACGACTGCAAGTAGCGCTCCCTTATTTCCTACGATTCGCAAACGTTTCGACTGATAGCCACGATAGACTGGAGAAACCATGTATCGAATCTCCGCAATCTCTTCTAACGAATGGCGCTGGCGTTCACTCCAAAAGTGTTCTTGAAATTCTAGGTACTGTTTTGTCAAGATAAAAACAGCCTTTTGTTTTCTCAATATATATAAATAAACCAGCAAAGGTTGTAAAAATATCAAATAGACGACACTTCCCATAGATGGCTCAGGTCTGGTAAAACCACCAAGACCCAGCAAGATTAAAACAAGGCTAATCACACTGGGAATGACAATCGAACGTTTATAGGAAATCATATTAGAGGTGCACACCTTTCTCAACGAGAGCTTCTAATTCTTCCAAACGAGCTTCAAATACCTTGAAGGCATCATTGAGGTAATCTTCCTTGGTCATGTCTACACCTGCTTTGGCAATGACATTGAGGGAATAATCTGAGCTACCTGCTTTGAGGTAGTTGAGATAGTTTTCTTTGTCTTCTGGACTGCCGTTGACAATCTTGTTTGCTAGAGCTGATGCTGCCGCGAAACCTGTCGCATATTGATAGACATAGAAATTGTAATAGAAGTGTGGAATACGAGCCCACTCAAACTGGATTTCTGGATTTTCTTCGGCAGAAAGTCCGTAGTATTTCTCGTTTGTCTGACCGTACAATTCATTGAGGAAATCAGCCGTCAAGACTTGACCTTCCTGGTCTGCCTTGTAAATAGCTTGTTCAAACTCGGCAAATTGTGTCTGGCGGAAGACTGTACCACGGAAACCATCTAGGTAATGGTTAAGAATCGCAAAACGTTCCTTATCATCTTCTACTTCTGCCAAGAGTTTTTCTGTCAAAAGATTTTCATTGGTTGTTGAAGCAATTTCTGCCAAGAAGAGGGAATAATGACCATAGACATAGGGTTGAGTCTTACGAGTCAACATAGAGTGAAGAGAATGTCCTGTTTCATGGATAAGGGTGTACATATTATCCAAATTATCCTGCCAATTGAGAAGCATGAAAGCGTTGGTATCGTAGGCACCTCCTGAATATGCTCCTGAGCGTTTTCCTTCATTAACATGGACATCAATCCAGCGGTTTTCGAAGGCTTCTTTTACGATAGCAGAGTAATCTTCGCCAAAGATTTTCAAGGTTTCTTGGCATTTTTTTAGAGCATCTTCGTATGAAATCTTGGTACTGAAATCTGACAATGGAGTGTACATATCGTACATCTTCAAATCATCAATACCCAAGAGTTTCTTACGCAAATTGATATAACGGTGCAAGAGCGGAAGGTGCTTGTTGACTGCCGCCACTAATGTATCGTAAACGGATTCTGGAATGAAATTAGCTGCAAGTGATGCGTGACGAGCTGAGTCGTACTTCCGTAAACGAGCTTTCAGGTTATTGACTTTGACATTAGACTGAAGGGTCTTAGCGTATGTATGCTGGAACTGCTCGTAGGTACCGTACATAGCTTCATAGGCTTCTTGACGGACTTCACGGTTTTTAGACTCCATAAAGTGGATGTAGTTTCCGTGTGAAAGTGGCACCAAGTGACCGTCTTCATCTGCGATTTCTGGGAAACGCAGACTGGCATTGTCCAAGACTGAGAAGGTTTCAGCAGGTGATTCGAATATCTCGCTGGTCGCCGCAAGGACTTCTTCTACCTCTTGTGACAGGACATGGTCCTTGGCTGCTAGAAGCTTTTCAAATTGGTGGCTGTATTGAACAAGAGTAGGCTCTTCTGCCTTAAAGGCCTCCAACTGCTCTTCAGTAATGGCCATAAATTCAGGCTCATAGAAGGCAAAAGCCTGTGAAAAGGCAGCATACAAACCCATGGCCTTAGCTTGAAATTCCTGATATTTTCCTTCGCGAGTATCTTGGTCGTTCTTCATAGACGCATAGACATAGAGTTTTTCAATGCGGCGCATGAGATCGAGTTGCGTTTCGCTGATTTCCAAAAGGCTCTTAGCTGAGTCTAGCAAGTGACCTGCAAATTCTTTTGTTTTTTCAGTTTCAGCTTGTAAATCAGCAAGTTCTGCTTCCCAGGCTTCATCGGTTGGGAAAATAGTGGTCAAATCCCACTGGTATTTTTCTTCAATTTCGTAACGTTGTTTAGACATAATAAATCCTCCGTAAAAAATATTCTAACATAAAAATGCCCCACTTTCCAACGGAAAGTGAGGGCTTACAAGTTACTCATCAGCAGTAAAGTAGGTCTTGGCATCTGCTACTGCTTCTTTGACAAAACTGTCATAAAAGGCAAGGTTAGGGATGCCATATTGGTTTAACAAGCTATCGACGTAACTACTCCCTTCTGCCTCTTTAACATTTCCTTTTTTCTCTTTACCATCATACTGGTGAGTGAAATTTCCTTGTAAATCAATGAGGAGGGTGCCATCATTTGCAAAAGCGATAGAGTAGCCACTAGCCACAAAATACTGTCCAATCTGTCCCGTAGCCTCACTTGCCTTCTCCTCACTTTCGTATTTGTCAGTCGCTACAGTATAATCACCACTTTCGTCAAAATAGGTCACCTTACAACTACTTGGATAGGAAAGCATATAATATTCATCAGTGAAAAGGTATTCCGTACCATCTTCAAAGACAATGAGTGTTCCTCCGTCATCTCCTACTTCTTTAGATGCTACTTTCTGACTATGTTGGGTTGTAAACTTTTGAGCCTCTTTCTCATTGATTGTTTGCACTTGCTGACTGGAGGCTGTGGTGGTTTGCCCCTCCTCATACCTTACAGCACAGGCCGATAAGCTAAACAATAGTAGCAAAGAAGCACTTACTAAGGTAAAACGACTGAATTTCATACCACGAACCTCCTTGTAAACCTTTTCTTTTATTATATCATTATTTACACAAGTTGTCTATACATTATAGGTGGATACAAGATTTGTTTTCTCTTATCTTTTGCTTTGTCGTAAAACTGATCAAATGCTTGGTAAATCGGTGTCAGGTCTTGTTTGATTTGGGCAAAGCCAATGGCAGAGCGGGGCAGACGGATTTGGGGATAGAAGTCATCCAAGGACTGACTGAGCAAGTTTTTCCCTTGCTGGTAGGCCTCCGCCTGCAAGCTCATCCACTTGGGTACTCGGTAATAGAGTTGCTTGGCAACATAGTCCAGCAAATCCTGATCAACCGAACAAGTAAAATAGGACAAGGCTTGCTTAGCAAAGGGAAGCCGTAAAATATCTAGTAAATTCCCTTGACCAAAGGGAAAGGCCTTGGTCAGACAGTGGACCTTACCTCGTAAGTCTTCATGAATAAGGTAACGAAGACGCAATTCTTTTTTCTCGTCATCCAATTCCCAGAGATGAAAACCCATATTCATACTAAAATACAGAAATTGTTTGTGGAGATTGGTCAGCCGTTCTCCAAGCCAGAGATCCTTTCCCAGAAGCCACAGAACAGCTATACCTGCTTGTTGGTAGGCCATAGTCCGTTCCTGCAAGCGTGAAATAGACAGGCTAGAACACTGGACTTCCAGGGCAAGTTGCTGATTGACCAAGAGATCTGCCACCTGCTTGATTGCAGGAAGATAGGCCTCTAACTCTACTTCTTCCTGACCCTGTAACCACTTATACAGACTGGACTTGAGGGACAGGTGCTGGGCGGACTCATTCTCGGAAAAATAGTGGCAGTCCCGCAGGGTGACATGGGCAAAATGCGAACGCAGAACTTTACCGGATTTGTATCGGACCAGTCCTCCACAACCTGGACAGCAAAAGCAACCTTGCGGCGCAGAATTTTCCAAAACATTAAAAACTTGCCCATCTTCATCAAGTGCAACTAACATAGAACCTCCTTTCTTTATTAGTTCGCAAAAAAACACCCAGATTCACTGAGTGTTTGTCCTTTTTTACCCAATCTGACTGCCGTTTGGCACAGATGGATCTACTGTCAAAAGTGTTAAATTGTCACCATGTTCGGCTGAGAGGATCATGCCCTGGCTGAGCAAGCTCATCATCTTACGTGGCTTGAGGTTGGCAACGATTTGGACTTTCTTGCCGACCAACTCTTGCTCATTTGGATAGTACTTGGCGATACCAGACAAGATTTGGCGGTCTTGTCCGTCACCTGCGTCCAGGCGGAATTGGAGCAACTTGTCAGAACCCTCTACTTTGGCTACTTCTTTGACTTCAGCCACGCGGATTTCCACCTTGTCGAAGTCCTCGAACTTGATCGCAGCTTTTTCGTTTTTGAGTTCTACGTCAGCTGGGTTCCACTCTTTTTCTTCCTCTTGGGAAATAGCAGAGCTACCACCCATTTGGGCTTGGATATAGGCGATTTCCTCTTCCATATCCAGACGTGGGAAGATAGGCGTGCCTTTTGCAACCACAGTCAAACCTGCTGGAAGACCTGCAAAGTCAAGATTTTCAAGGTCAAATTCTGTTCCCAAACCAAGTTGTTCCATAATAGCATTAGACGTCGTCATCATAAATGGTTGAATGAGGTGCGCCACCACACGAAGACCTGCTGTCAAGTGAGCCATGACCGCTGCCAACTTGTCACGGTCAGCTTCTTCTTTTGCCAAGACCCACGGAGCTGTTTCATCGATGTACTTGTTGGTACGGGAGATGATAGTCCAGACCGCTTCCAGAGCGCGTGGATAGTCAACAGCTTCCATATACTTGTGGTAGCTTGCTAAGTTTTCAGCCACTACTGCCGCCAAGTCCGCATCAAAATCTGTCACGTTGGCAACAAAAGTCGGTACCTGACCACCGAAATACTTGTTAATCATAGCAACCGTTCGGTTGAGCAAGTTTCCAAGGTCGTTGGCCAGTTCGTAGTTGATACGACCAACATAATCTTCTGGTGTGAAGGTTCCGTCAGAGCCAACTGGCAGACTACGCATGAGGTAGTAACGAAGTGGATCCAAGCCGAAACGCTCAACCAACATTTCTGGATAGACCACATTGCCCTTAGACTTAGACATCTTGCCGTCTTTCATGACAAACCAGCCATGAGCGACCAAGCGGTCTGGCAGCTTCATATCCAACATCATGAGCATGATTGGCCAGTAAATGGAGTGGAAGCGAAGAATGTCCTTGCCAACCATGTGGTAAACTGTTCCATTCCAGAACTTGTCGTAGTTGGCTGTTTCTTCCTGACCATAGCCCAAGGCAGTTGCGTAGTTGAGCAGGGCATCAATCCAGACATAGACAACGTGTTTTGGATTGGACGGTACAGGCACACCCCAAGTAAATGATGTCCGAGATACTGCCAAATCTTCCAAGCCTGGCTCGATGAAGTTTTTCATGATTTCATTGAGACGACCGTCCGGCTGGATAAAGTCTGGGTGAGCATTGAAGAACTCAACCAATTTATCTTGATACTTGCTGAGGCGGAGGAAATAGGACTCTTCTGAAACCCAGGCAACCTCGTGGCCGCTCGGAGCGATACCACCTGTTACCTTGCCGTTTTCATCTCGGAAGACCTCTGCTAATTGGCTCTCGGTGAAGAATTCCTCATCCGATACGGAATACCAACCAGAATACTCTCCCAAGTATATGTCGTCCTGCGCCAGCAATTTTTCAAAAACAGCCGCCACCACTTCCTCGTGGTAAGCGTCGGTCGTGCGGATGAACTTGTCGTACGAGATGTCTAGTAAGTTCCAGAGCTCCTTAACGCCAACCGCCATGCCGTCAACGTAGGCCTGAGGTGTCAGACCTGCTTCTTTAGCCTTCTCCTCAATCTTCTGGCCGTGCTCATCAAGCCCTGTCAGATAGAAAACCTCATGCCCCATAAGGCGTTTATAACGAGCCAAGACATCGCAGGCAATGGTCGTGTAGGCTGAACCGATGTGAAGTTTTCCAGACGGGTAATAAATCGGTGTGGTGATATAAAACGGTGTTTTTGTCATGCTTTTTTTCCTTTCAAATTCAGAGCAAATGAAACCCTGTTATTGACAACATCCTATTTTATCATATTTTCAGCTAAATCACAAAGCGACTTCCAATCCACAATCCATCTCACATTTGGTGTACTAGAAGGAGTTGTGAAAAAGAATGGGGTTGTCTATGTTCTCACCTAAAAATCTCTTAATACATTTATTTTTTATTGCTATTTGCGTCGGAATGCTTCTGAACGATGTTCAAAATACTGAACTCATATGGAATATGTTTTGGGCTTTGATTGCCCTTGACTTCGCCAACCTTGTTCGTCAGAACAGTCACTTTGCAAGCAAGTTACTTATTCCCCCTTTCTGGCTCTTCTTCTATCCAAATACCTTTTATGTACTGACCGAATTAGTCAATATTCAGTTTGCCAATGCTGCCTTATGGGAGTCTAGTAGCCTACTCCTTTTTCATGCTCTACATCCCTAGCATTCTATTTGGAATTATGGGCGGTGTGGAAAGTTTAGAGGCAATTTTTAAGGGATACAATATTAACGTTTACGGTCTACGCCTTTTAATCATCGGTAGTCTAGCTCTTTTCTCTAGCTATGCCATTTACATCGGACGCTATGCCAATATTCGGTCATGGGATATTTTTATCCGACCTGTGACAGTCTTTACTAGCATGCTCTCTGCAGTATCTTGGGAAACCTTCCCCTTTATTCTCGGATTTACCCTCCTACAAATTATGGTGCTGGTTTTTGCAGCGGATGAATAAACTCTAAAGAAACAGGTTGCTGTTTCTTTTTTTAATCCAAGCTTAAACAAGTCCTAACAGTTCGATATCAAATACCTATTTTCCATGAGAATGTGATATACTAGCATTTATATTTCATTGAAAGAGGTTTGCCATGTTTACAAAGAAAAATATTTTTATCCATCTCTTTTTCCTTATCATCGCTGCCGGTCTAAAGCGTTATGGTGTCACAGCACCTGACTTGACTTGGAATATGTTCTTGGCTTTGATAGCACTTGATTTTGCTATCCTCACCAACCACACAAAATCTAATATCCTCAAAATCATTGCTGGCCTTCTCTGGCTCTTTTTCTACCCCAATACCTTTTACATGGTGACGGACATCGTCCATATGCATTTCGCCAACACAGTCCTCTGGCAACGGGAAAGCATGATTCTTTTCATGCTCTATGTCCCAAGTATTTTCTTTGGGGTCATGACTGGCGTGGAGAGCCTGCGACTGATTTTCTCTGCCTTTTCTATCAAGTCCTACTGGTTCAGGTTGTTTCTGATTGGCGGCCTTTCCCTGCTATCCAGCTTTGCCATTCACATCGGACGCTATGCACGGCTCAATTCATGGGACATCTTTACTAGACCAAGCCTGGTTGTCAGTGAAATGATCGAAGTCGTTTCCTGGGCTGCCCTGCCCTTCATCCTGGGCTTTACCTTTATACAAATCATGGTCCTGGTCTTTTCCATAGACGAATAACAAAACCGGCAACAGCCTTGTACTGTTACCGGTTTTTCTTATCCAAAATGGAGTTGTTCAAATAGATTTCGCAAGCCGGCAATGATTTCCCGATGAAAATCCAAATAATAGGTTTTCTGGTCAGAATCTGGCAGTTTTTCAATATCTGCTAAAATGTCCTGATAGCGTCGTAGAAGGTTCTTACCAGCCACTTTATCTATCTCATCCATTTCACCGATACCTGCTGCTATGTCATCTAAGCTGTCATATTTTGCGATTATTCCCTCGGTCCACTCCCGCTTGTCCTTGTTAAGAGTGACAATCTTTTCTGTCAGCCATTCTTCATACCTTTCCTCTTCTGTCAAAGACTGGCTATTAGCGGCGGTCTTAGTCACTCGGTCGGATTTACTAGAACGAAGGTAATTTCGATAAAACCAGACGGCAAAAAGAATGACTAGAATGATATTGACTGGAAAAACAAAGCTAAGGGTGAACAGTACGGTCAGCCACAAGATCAACTTGAAATCTCTTGCCGCTTTCTCTGCATGTCTGTTCTTCTCCTCCCACTCGTCCAATATAGCCTGGGCTTGTGCAGTATAGGTTTCCACCAATTTTGCCAGTCGTACCTTTTTCTCTGGGTCGTCTTCCAGTTCCATTGCCAGATAGGCTTGGTTCATGCGGGCCTTGACCGCCTCATAGGTCTGGACAGTCGCCAAATATTCCGTACTGCTATTCATCTGATTCAGCAAGCGGTCCGTCTGCCCTTTGATAAAAGACCGATCTCTTGATGTTATTTTACGGTAAGGCATAGCAACCCCTTCCTGTATATCTGAAATATACTACCATTTTACGATAGGTCACATTCTTTTGCAATGTTTCAATATCATTATTTCTTTCTGCCAAACAATAGGTTTAAAATGACAAAACCACCTGCCAATGCGACAATGATTACAGGTGAGGCCCAGAGCAAAATCAAAAACCAAATAACAAGTTTGTCCATCTGTCCGTCCTTCTACTTCCTACGAAAAAATGTAAAAGCTATCGCTATGGCGATAATGCCCACCAGATAACAAATCGCAAATGTAAAAAATAGAAATGCACCCATATATTTCTCCCCTGATTTACTTGTTTAGCTGATAATCTGTCATAGATTTAGTAGCTTAAAAAGCTCATTTATTTTTTGTTCAATTTGTTCTAATTCTACCACAAACCATTCAGTAACGGAAACTTTTTTTCCGATTGGGGAAATAGTCTCCAGTTGGACGCGCTTGTCGCTAAAAGCGTCGTGTAAATATTTTTCTAACTTGTTAGCAGAAACATTCTGGATCTCATAACTGGCTACCAGATGGACTGGAGCATACAGGTATGTCGCTTCGTTTTGGCTATTTGAAAGCCTTTTTTTGATGTCTGTCGCTACTCCAATCTTGTAGAGATTGTCCAATTCTAAAAATCGATTATCTGCTCCAGCATATTTGACAACATAAATGTAGCCTGTTGTGTGATATTGGGTGGTTTCTTCTCCTAGCATAGAAATAGTATCTAAGGATTCAGTTACCAATCTGCCCGAACGCTTTTTATCGTACAAGGAAGAAATCAAACTCAAGAGCCAAACATGGTTTTCCGTTCCATTTTCATATACAATATGCACCTTGTACTTACGATTTGTTGACTGGCCAACTTCCACATTTGTCTGAGGGTCATAAATTTTGACAACATACAGCATAATGCCATTATCAACATAGAAATTCCCTTGTTTAATTGGATTTTTCTGACTAATACGGTTTCCTTGACTGGTTTCTTCGATAGATTTAATCTGAAGTTTTCCACTAGCAATATCAGCATGAACCTGTGTAAATAATTTCTGATAGGTGTCAAAGCCAGTTTGAACACGTTGACGACTACTAGATTTACTCCTAGCTCTAACTGTTCCCTGATAGCGTTTAGTGCTAAATAAGGTCCTATCTGTTTCGAAATTTTCAAACAAGGCCTCATCATTTAAAATATCATCTAAGTCATCTATCATGTCTATCTCCTAACAAATCCAGTTCATCATAGGCGCTAACTTGAGCTCTTCTCCCCTCATCTGCACGAATAGCCTTCAGTCTACTGAATAATTGTCGTTCTTTGATTTGAGTACTTCTTTGGGGCTCTCGACCATGTTCCTTAACCCATTGACAGATTTCCATAAATTTCTCTATTTCTGGGTGTAATCTTTCAACTTTGACAACACGAATCCCAGCAACCAAGCTTTCAAAGGCTTCATCCGCAAAAATATCTTCTAAGGTTGCAAAATTTTCTATCATTGATTATCCCTTTCACGACGGAGTTCGTCAAGTTTAGCTAAGGCAAAGTAAAGTCGTTCTTCCTCTAAATCTGAGGAATTTCGTCTTGGTGAACAACCATGCTCAGCCTGAAAAGCCTTAATCTGTGGATAAAGCATGCGCAACTCGTCAGTTGTAAAATCTACTTTTTTGGCATCAAATACCCGTGCAATCAGGCTCAAGGTTCTACTATCCACATCTCTAGACAATACCTCATAAGCACTTTGAAATGGATTGACACTATCAATCAAATCTATACTTAAGTCGTCAATATTGATAAATTTATCCGCCATTTTTAAAAGCTTATTATTTTCGCTGTCTTTTTTAGCATTGGATAAGGTCAAATCAGCGACTAAATGCTGACGAACCTCTTCAACCTCTGTCTGTGTCAGGTCTGGATAACGAGTCGCAATCACTCTTGGAATCAACTGTTTGGTAATGAGCTTGCTCTCAGCTCCTGCAGAAATAGCTGCCTGTACCACATCATCTTGCAAGACAGAGGCCTTTAAGTCAGTTATATCTTGCTCAATGATTTTTTGGGTACGTTCCGTTGATGGCTTGGCTAGACCCTTGATAAATATCTCAGCTCCGTTAGCTTTCTGGCTGTCATTTTCCTTTCGCTTAAACTTGAAAGATGGAGAGAGGACATTTTCCATCAACAAGCTAGCAGTAATAGCTTTCATGATGTTATTTACAGAGAATTGGACTTCCTCATCTTCGGCATCTGGTTCTGCAATTAGATTGGTAAATTGAGCTCTGGTCTTGTTTGAGCTGTCCCTTGTGACCCGTCCGATAATCTGGACAATCTCTGTCAGCGAAGAACGGTAGCCGATAGTCAGAGCATATTCTGCAAATGGCCAGTCGAAACCTTCCTTAGCCATCCCAAGAGCGATAATCATGTCTAGCTCATCTTCGCTGTCCATTTTCGCCAGATAATTGCTGACTAAATCACGACCGTCCTCAGTCACCAAGTCCGCAATCTTCAAGATCTTACCTGTCTTAGAACGCAGATGAATAATCCCATACTCATCTTTATGCAGGTAGTCCCCTAGACAATCTAAAATCTCATCGACTTCACCATACTTATCCTTTGAAGACTCCCCTGAATTAACATTTGGAATATGAATAATGGTTTTCTTGTCGATAAACTCAGGCAATAAGTCTGGAAAGGCATCCGTGTAGCGACCACGGTAAAACTTGTAGTTCATGACAAAGGATTTAAGGTATTGATAGCCCTCCAACTGTTCATAGTAGGTATAGGTCACGCGCTCAAAACGTGCCTCATCCGCTGGGTCCAAGATGGGCACACTATCTCCACGGAAATAGGAGCCTGTCATGGCAAAGACATGGGCTGTTGATTTTTGCAAGACTTCCCGCAGGGCATTACCCAAGACAGAATTATCATCCTGGGAGACATGATGAAATTCATCAATAGCAAGCAAACAACCATCAAAATCACTGGCATCTAGTTGCTCAGAAGCAAAGCGAAGTGTGGCATGGGTTGCAATCAGGACATCATCCGATTCATCTGTAGACTTGATGAAGTTGATAAATTTTTCTACCTTGCTTTTGGCGGTACCTGATGTGGTCAGGTTGTTTTCCTCTTTGACGATCCAATCCCAGTAATAGCCAAAGTCCGAAAGCTTGGTCGAACGAAATGACTTACCGATGGACTTTTCTGGTACGGCTATGATCGCCTTTTTCAAGCCCTGCCGTTTCAGCTTATCCAAGGCAACAAACATCAATGCCCTAGACTTGCCTGAGGCTGGCGGGGCCTTGACCAAGAGGTAGGGGCTGTTTCTCTTTTCATAGACACGCGCCTGCATCTCACGCATGCCCAATTCATTGGTATTGACGCTGGTTTTCTTCTGACCATAGGTCACTTCAAAAAGCTGGCTCATGATTACTCCTTTATATTTGTTCTTGCTAAATATTTGAGAATAGAGTAGGTTTGGTCAAGTACAAAAATAACTTCATTTACTGATAATTCTGTCGGGACATCATGCTTAATGTGTTCATTTTGGACTCTAGAATACTTCGCAATACTGTCCCAAACCATATTCTCAATCTCATTTGGTACGTTTCTTTCGCCTAACCAACGTCCTAAATCTGCCCTTTGTTTTTCCAGAGACTTGTTGTTGCCTAATAAAAATTTCAAAAACAACTCCACACATAATCTTGCATTATCAAGACTCTCTCGGTATTGAAAGGACTGGTAGTGACTTTGGGATTTTTTCCATAGCTCCAAACATTCTGGAAAATCAGATAACAAACGTTCTATTTCTGTAGTCTGTTTCCGTTCTTCTACTGTTAAAGTCACAGCACCATAGGAATCAGCCAAGCGATATAAAGATTTTTGTACCACCTCTAGCTGTTTTAATCGTTCATCTTGTTCAGCTAAATAAGCAATTAAACCTGCTTGTTCAACACCATCAAAGCAGGAAAAGAGTCTCCGACAATAATCGGATTTACTTTCGAAATTCTTCTTCTGCAACAAGTCCTTTTCCAAATCGTATTTTATACAATAGTCTGAAAAATGACGCTTGATTTGCTGAGCGGTGAATACATCTCCAATCGCATAACTCAAAGATAGTAAAATATCATTGCTTAGTCTTGGCATTCCGTCATCTCCTTATATAACTTTATGAGATGATTTGTACGCTCTTCATCACTTGTAAATGGTGTTGACTTATAGGCTCTTTCAACAATTTCATCAATTTTAAGATGTGCTTCCTTCAATCGAGCATTCATCGGTTTATTAGCTCCACCGTACAGTTGGGCCAAGGTTCCACCTTCTTCCTCTCGGACATCAAACATTTCCAGAACTGCTTCCTCTAGCATTGCTTTACGCCTTTCTGATAATTCAGGTATTGGAAACGTATTATAAACTAAATCTGCGGAATACCTAAATCGGCTATCTAATTTGCCACCAACTTCTCTTAACCAGCACAGATGCATTTTTGAGCCAAGAACCCCAACTAGCCAAATAGGAGCATCAAATAACACACAATTTGAGTTTGTTGTGATAATGCCTGCTTCAAGATAATCTACCGGTAAATATTCCCTGCTTTCAGATGAAGTTACAGGTAGAACGAGTGCTGGTAGTTCTTTATGCTTTATTTGACCAAATCTCCATGGGGTTTCGGCAACAGATTTTGCACTAACTCCCTTTGTCATTGTCCTAACCTGACGAACTGCCTCAATTCTTGAAGCAATCTCAGGTATACTTTTAGCTTCATCAACTTGATGATCCTCAATCCAGATAGCGTAGGAAAAAGTACCATTCATCAAATCCGTAGCATTGATTATTTTTTTCAAAAATTTATCCGCATTTGGATATTCCAATAACATTTTATGCCGTTCATCAATCGATAAGAAAAGATTATCTTTTCCTAGTTCAGCACTCCCCTTCGTCATTGTATTAGGTAATTTACTAAGTGTCTGTCTTCTTTTCTGAATTCTATAATCTTCACCCGTTCTTAAATACGCATTAATCTTCGGAACTTCAATTAATGAACCATTTTCATACAAATATTTCGGAGAAGAGGTTGGATTTTGTAGTCCTACAATAGCAACTGTAACCCCTGCATTTCCTTTTGCACTATTTGACCATTTAAATGATGGATAGGCAAAACGAATTTCTAGATTAGCTAAAATGTGGGTAGAAAAGAAAGCTACCTGCTCTCCTTGAAAAATGGAGTTGGTTGTTACAAATGATAAACTAGCATTTTTTCCCTCAATAAATCGACTCCCCTTTACAAACCATCCAAGTATATAATCAATTTTCTTAGCAATTATTGGAGAAATACTGTTCCGAAGGTCTTCTTTTTGTTCTAAACTTTGTCCTTTTTTTCCTACTGCCCCAATATAAGGAGGATTTCCTATCAGGTAGATTTCATCAGTCGGTGTGTGAGGGACAACTTTATCCCAGTCAAGTCTCAGGGCATTTCCTTGAGTGATGTTTCCAGCATCACGCAGAGGGAGAAAGGCTTGTTTTATTGAGATTTCTTTTTCCGTTTCCACATTCATTTGGTGCTCAGCTATCCAGAGGGAAAGGCGGGCTACTTCGTGAGCAAAGTCATCTAGCTCAATGCCATAAAATTGATGAAGAGAGATTTTTGATTCCTCAAAGAAGTTAATGCTGTGGTCATTTCTTAGATGACGGAGAGTTTTCAAAATCTGAATTTCCAAACGACGAAGCTCTTTATAGGTGATAATAAGGAAATTCCCTGATCCACAGGCCGGGTCAAAGAATTTTATCTTGGATAGGCGTTCGTGAAGTGTGGACACTTCTTTCTCGTAAGCCGCCCTATTCTCTCGCCTGGTTCTCTCGGTTATGTCCTTGTCTTCGTTCTCATTGATTTTATCTACGATAGCCTGAAAATTGGCTGTCAGTTCATCAAGAAAGAGCGGTTTAATAACTTTCATAATGTTTTCAACCGAAGTATAGTGCATACCAGAGCTTGAACGGTGTTCACTACTAGCAACCGTCTGAATCATAGCTCCCAAAATATCTGGATTGATTTCATTCCAGTTGAGGAGCTCGCCTGCTTCCAAGATTAATTTTCTTGTTTTCTTATCAAAAACTAGATTGGTTGATGCATCTGTAAAAAGTTTTCCATTGACATATGGAAATTCCTGTAACCAGCTTTCTTGGCTAATACGATTAGCAATATCTAAGCTAGCAAATATCTGATTAAAAAGAGTATTCAAATCACTGCCATCTTCTCGCGAGCGAGTTTTAATGGCATTGGTAAAAATACCTTTTTTCATGATTTCTGTATCTTCAGCAAATAACAGAAAGAGAAGTCGAATCAGAAACAGGTTAAACTCTTTTTCCTCTTGACTTCGGTCATCAAAATGATTGATTTTCTTTAATTCATCATACAAACGTGTGAATCGTTCCGCAGCTTTTATATCCGCAGGATTTTCCTTGGCATAGTCTACCTTCTCGACGCCATTCCACGCCAAAAAGAAGTCAGCATAGGTTGGTAAGTCCCTAAAAGGAATCTGCAAGGTATCACTTGTCTTGGTGTCCTTGGCTGCAAAGTCCACAAAGTTGGTCACAATGATGAAACGGGGTTGTGACTTCTTATCTTTTATCGCTTCTTCAATCTCAGCAACACCTGCCACAACCGACTTATCAGTAGGAACCGTCTTGTAATACAATTTGTTCTTGATTTCACCACTTTGTTCTTTACGTATACGGGTGATAGTCGCTTTTGGAATATCATAAAAAGACAAGAATTCATAGATAAAAGAAGCTGGGTCAGAACCCAATGTCATTAAGTTAAGCATTTAAAACTATTCCCGTCCGAGCAATTGATGACCAAACGGGAATAGTTTTTG
>NZ_ASCA01000019.1 GCF_002760245.1 Streptococcus suis YS161
TTAGTGCACCCTTTTGTCTAGAAAATCATCTAAAAATTAATCAACTTTCTATTGACTTTTTACCACTAGACTTTCTGTCAAAACTTTCATCATTCCGTAAGTGAAAAGAAACCCGGATGGTAATCCCAACCGAGTTTTCTATTAAATCTTTTCGCCTTCTTCTTTTTCTTTAGCGATTTGTTCTTTGATTTTCTTCTCTTCCTCTTCTGCCAAACGCTTCGCTTCTTCAGCACGGCGACGAACTGCCTCACGTTTTGCTTCTGGATCTGGGTGGATAACCACATTGCCAGATTCAATTTCTTCCAAGGCACGAAGGGTTGATTTTACTGAAGTAAATTCTTGAGTTGGCTTTGCACCTGCTTCCAATTCATGGGCACGTTTTGCCTCAAGAATAACCAAGGAATACTTAGATGGTACCTTGTCCAACAAGGTATCGATAGATGGTTTCAACATCATAGTTCTATTCTCTACTTTCTGTTAAGGTTCTGTTACTTGTTCACATCACGAATCATTTCGTCATAACGACCGATTACGCGATCGACACGGAAATGCTCTGCTTCGATAATTCGTTTGACACGTTCAGCTGCCAAAGGAACTTTATCATTGACAACCGCATAGTCATACTCGCGCATGAGGGCAATCTCTTCTTTGGCACGTTCGATACGTTGCGCAATGACTTCCTCACTGTCTGTCCCACGACCAACCAAGCGATCTTGTAGTTCTTCCAAATCTGGTGGCGTCAAGAAAATGAAAACACCGTCTGGAACTTTTTTCTTCACTTGGAGGGCACCCTGTACTTCAATTTCTAAAAAGACATCAATTCCCTTATCAAGAGTTTCATTGACATAGGTCAGAGGTGTTCCATAGTAATTTCCAACGTACTCTGCATATTCCAACATTTGACCCTGGCGAATCAAATCTTCAAATTCCTCACGACTACGGAAGAAATAGTCAACTCCATCAACTTCTCCCGATCTCTGTGGACGTGTCGTCATGGATACAGAATATTCAAATTTATTATCAGAGCTTTCAAAAATTTCCTTTCGAACTGTTCCTTTTCCAACACCAGATGGGCCAGAAAAGACAATGAGTAAGCCTCGCTCTTTCATGATATCTCCTTTAAAATCTTTCATTCTAGTGTAACAAAAATCCCTAGGAATTTCAACTGATTTTAAATGAGCAAACTATTTTTTCAAACAGAAAGAGGAGCTAGTCTAGCTCCCCCTGACTTATTTAGCAATATCTGTCGCTCTTGTTTCACGAATGACAGTGATTTTGATATTTCCTGGATAATCCAAGTTATTTTCAATTTTCTCACGGACATCGTGGGCCAAGATGGTAATTTGATCATCTGAAATCTTATTCGGATGAACAATAATCCGTACTTCACGACCTGCTTGAATAGCATAGGATTGCTTAATCCCGTCAAAGCTATTAGCAATTTCTTCCAAGTCTTGTAGGCGTTTGATATAGGCCTCCATAGACTCACGGCGAGAACCTGGACGAGCTGCACTCAAGGCATCTGCCGCAGCCACAATAACTGCAATAGTACTTGTCGCTTCTACATCGCCATGGTGACTAGCAATCGCATTGATAACAATTGGATTCTCTTTATATTTCTTAGCCAATTCTGTACCGATTTCAACGTGGCTTCCATCCACCTCACGGTCAATAGCTTTACCAACGTCATGTAGGAAACCAGCTCGCCGTGCTAAATTCACATTCTCGCCCAATTCAGCAGCAAGTACACCTGCTAATTTAGCAACTTCGATTGAGTGGCGAAGAACATTTTGTCCATAAGAGGTACGGAAATGTAAACGTCCCATGATTTTAATCAAGTCTGGATGGAGGTTTGGTGCCCCAACTTCATAAGCAGCAGCTTCCCCATACTCACGAATACGATTATCCATCTCTACACGGTATTTCTCAACCAACTCCTCAATACGAGCTGGATGAATACGACCATCTTGAAGCAAGGTTTCCATGGTCATACGAGCAATCTCGCGACGAATAGGGTCAAAACCTGATAGAACAACCACTTCGGGTGTATCATCAATGATAACATCGATACCTGTGAGACTTTCAAAGGTACGAATATTTCGACCCTCACGTCCAATAATCCGTCCCTTCATCGCATCATCCGGTAAATGAACCGATGTAATCGTCTGCTCAGCCACATATTCACCTGATATACGTTGCATCGCTTGGGCTAACAAGTCCTTTGCCATCTTGTCAGAACGTTCTTTTACTTCACGCTCTGCTTCCTTGATACGAGTCGCAATTTCATGCGTCAGTTTATCACGTGTATCGGTAAGGATGATTTCCTTCGCCTCTTCTTGACTGAGGGCCGCCACTCGTTCTAACTCCAAAGCTTTTTGTTCTTCGAGTTTTACAACTTCTTGTTCACGCTCATCAATGTGCTTAGCTTTATCGGTCAGACTTTGTTCCTTTTGTTCCAAAGTCTTTTCCTTGTTGGTCAAATTGTCGTCTTTGCGGTCCAAGCTGGTCGCCCGCTCTGTCAAGCGTGATTCGATTTGCTTCAACTCTTGACGTTCTGACTTAAATTCTTCTGCAATTTCTTCTCGGTACTTACGAGCTTCTTCCTTAGCTTCCAAGAGTAATTCTTTTTTCAAGGTCTGGCGATCGCGCTCAGCTGTTTTTAGAATAACCTCAGCTTGCTCTTCTGCTCGACCACGAACATTACTAGCTTCTTGTTCTGCATTTAAAAGTGTCAATTCTGCAGTTTCTTTTGCAGATTTCATCTTCAAAGAAATGGCAAAGTAGCCAATTACTAAACCAATGAGAGCAGAAACAAGTGTCACTACTACTGTAATGATATTCATATTTCTACCTCTTTTTTTATAATTCGATTTTCACAAAATCTGTATCTATTTTATCATATTTGAAACGATTTCACAATTCCAAATTGTCAAATATGGTATAATAAATTCATCACTTATTTGGAGGAAACCATGAAAAAAGAAGTCACTGTCGAAAGCTTCGAGCTAGACCACACTATTGTGAAAGCACCTTACATCCGCTTAATTTCTGAAGAAGTCGGACCAAAAGGAGATATTATTACAAACTTTGATATTCGCCTTATCCAACCCAACGAAAATGCAATGGATACAGCTGGTCTACATACCATCGAGCATCTATTAGCTAAACTAATTCGCCAGCGCATCGATGGGCTAATCGACTGCTCTCCTTTCGGATGTCGGACAGGTTTCCACATGATTATGTGGGGAAAACAAGACTCTGAAACGATTGCTCAAGTCATCAAGTCGAGTTTGGAAGAAATTGCAGAAGGCATCACTTGGGAGGATGTCCCTGGAACAACCATTGAATCATGCGGTAACTACAAAGACCACAGCCTTCATTCAGCTAAAGAATGGGCCAAACTAATCCTTTCTCAGGGAATCTCTACCGATGCCTTTGAAAGAAAACCAATCTAACAAAAAAAACGGATACACCGCTCAGAACGTAGACAAAATCCTAAAATATAAAAAAATGAAGAAGTTTGCGAAAGATAGCAAGTCATTAAACTCTTAGAAACATTGATATTTCGGCGTTTCTGAGAGTTTTTTTATTTTCAACATAAAGAAAAAAGATTGAAGAAAATTGTCCAAAATGAACTTTTTCTTCAATCTGAAGCGGCTAAAACGCTTTTTTGTTTAATAATCCAAGGCATCAGAATGACTAGCACCATTGCCGACAAAGTAGCCTGTCTTACAATTTATAGAGAACAAGTAGGTCCCATCTGGTTTAAACATATTGTAGTAGCCATTACCGTTGATAATATTAACTTTTTCCAAGATATATTGATTGCCTGTTATATACCCACGTTGTTGCGAGATAGTCACAATATTTTCAAGGATACCTGGATTGAAATTCCACGCTTCATTGTTTACATCATCAATCATTGCTTGATTATAAGGAACACGACTGCGGTCACGTTGCAAGACGACACCAGCTGGCATGGCAATACCAAAGTCGGTTGTGGAGCCTGAAACCGTTGTTGAAGCGACTTCTGTTGTCGCTGGTACACCAGTAGATACAGTTTCATCAGCACTTTGGTTGCTTGTGACTGCAGCCTCACTTGCTACCGTAGCCGAAGCGACTTCCTGTTGTGAACGACCAAAATTCACGACCGATGCCAATAGACTGTCAACCGCACTAATCCCTGTCGTTGTCGCAGAAAGAGATTCTCCTGATTTAACCGTCGCCGTTGTATCAATTTCACCATTAACAACGACTTCTTTATCAAACTGACCATTAATGGCCTGAATGGCTGCAATGGCTTTTTCAAGATGATCATACTGTTCTTTAGCTTTGGTATAACTGTCCAAATTCTTATCCAATTTTTCCAACAGCACTTTCAGTTCTGCTAATTTACCAAACTCTGAATTTTTTAGCTTGGTCAAACTACTATCCGTAAAGAAACTATTATAGAGCTGTTCAAAAGCAGTCACATTCGCATCTGTCGAACTTGAGGCTGTCGATGACGTCTGGCTTGTACTTGTTGAACTTGAAGAAGTCGCAGTATTCGATTTGTTAACCGAATTCATCCAAACCAACGCCGTCGCCATTACACCAATCATTGAAAGCCCTACTGCTGACCAGAAGTAAAATTTCTTTTTCTGATCCCTATCTGCGCCCTCACTATGGTCCAAGTCTTCGGCTTCATCTTCTTCCAATTCTAAACTAGAATCATCTGCCACTGGAGATAACCCCTCCATTGCTACGGTACTTGCAATCACTGTTTCTTCCAAGGTTTCCATCGGAGTTACCGAAAGTTCTTCTACAATAGGAGCAATCTCCTCACTAACTTCCGTAAGAGAAGACTCATTTGCTTCTACCTCTTCCGCGCTTTCACGTCCTTGATTTTTTTCCTCATCAGCCACCTCAACTAAAGGAAGAGGATTGATTTTGGTTTCAAATTTTTGAGATTCAATTTCTGCGCGGTGTTGCTTGATGTAACGATCCAAGAGACCATCATCTTCTGTCACACCCGCTTCAATCTCCTTATGTTTTTTGACTGCTTCTTCGATTGTTAAATCTTTCGCCACTTCAAAATCTAAAACTTTCTCCTCATCCAAAGGAAGATGATGACTATTTTTTTCTCCCACAATGTCCTCCTATCCTTGCACTTCTTGTACTTGACGTTTCACTCGTTGACCAAAAAATTGATAAAGATCCACTTTTAGGGTCCCATTATATAGTTTGCGTTTCTTATCCGCTTGCTGTCCAAAACGGGTTTCAAACAACTCATCACTAGTTAGAATAAACTTAGACCATGTTTTGAGTGGTTCAAAAGTCTCCCCCATTTCTCGATACAGGGTAACAATGGCTTCATCATCCAACAAACGTTCTCCGTAAGGTGGATTAGAAATGATGACACCATTAATTTTATCTGAACGCAAGTCTTGCACACGCATTTGCTTGAAAACAATATCCTGCTCAACTCCTGCCGCAAATGCATTCTTCTTCGCAATTTCAATCATACGAGCATCAATATCTGATCCAGCAATATCTAATACCAAATCTGTTTTGATAGAAGCTTGCGCTTCTTTGCGTAATGCAGCCACCAATTGATCCTCAACCCACGGCCATTCCTCAAATGCAAAACTTCTCTTCAAACCCGGAGCTATATTTTTGGCCAACATAGCTGCCTCAATACAGAAAGTTCCCGATCCGCAAGTAGGGTCAATAAGCGGTTTATCTGGATACCAATTCGATAATTGCAAAATAGCAGCTGCCATATTTTCTTTGATTGGTGCGCCACCTTTTTCCACCCGATAACCACGTTTGAACAAACTAGAACCTGTCGTATCAATCATGACTGTCGCCACATCTTTCAAAATCGACACTTCAATTTTAAACTCTGCCCCCATCTCTTGCAAGGGAACCCCTTCGGGACGAGAGAAGTGTTTCTGCAGTTTCTTAACAACTGCTTTCTTAGAAATAGCCTGCACACTTGGTTCATTATGCAATTTCGATTTGACACATTTGGCCTTGGAAATAGGGAACTTGCAGCCCAGAGGCAAGTAATTTTCCCAGTCCAAGTTAAAAACTCCTTGGAACAACTCTTCAAAAGTCTTTGCTGGAAATTGTCCAACAATGATTTTAATTCTATCTGCTGAACGCAGCCAGATATTGGTTTCGATAATGGATTTTACATCTCCTTGGAATCGAACACGGCCATTTTCCACTTGACATTCATAGCCGAGATTACGAATTTCTCGACCCACAACCGCTTCCAGACCTGCTGCTGCCGTTGCAATCAACTCAAATTGTTTTTTCATTTTTTTCCTCTACAATAAAAGCTAGCAGAGCTAGCTACCTATTTTATGCAATTTTCTGTAAGCCATGTTTTGTTCCGGTGGTACTAGGTTCTACCACCTTCGATAACCATCTGTCTACTGTTCTAAACAGTCAGGATTTCTGTTCATTTCCATCCATCCCATGCCCCGACCAAAGTTTGGGTTGCTAGCTTGAGGGGTTTACCGCGTTCCATTTTTTACGTTTCCATAAAAACTTCGTCACTGTGGCACTTTCAGATCTACTCTGGCATATCAAAAGACTTAGCCATTTTAACCGCCGTAACGCCCAAGGGCGTCCCTAGGCTTATTGATTCGCCTAGCACAAACACTACTGGCATCTCAGCCAGTGCTAGCATGGACTTTCCTCATGGTAGAAAACTACCACGCGATTATCCAAAAATTGCACCTTAATATCTTAGAACTTGTATCTACAAAGCAAGCCACTTTAAATCAAGGAATATCTCTGACACAAATACAGAATGTATTTGTGCACAAGAAAATTACTGCGAATAAAGTGTCAGTTTAGGTGTACAATTTTCTATTCTATTCTTGACCCTGAACGATTTGTTTTCCAAATACTTCTTTCTCCAGACGGTTCAGACGGCGGAGAATATCAAAGTTTGTCGCTGAAGATGGACGTTCTGTACGCAATACGTCGTTCGATTCTTCAGTAGGAAGAGTTGTTTTGGGAGAATTTGCTGCCTGCGCTTTCAATCTAGCAATTTCGCCTTTTAATTCCTTGATAATCGCTTCATAAGCATCATAGTCTTTCATAATATCATCAAGAAAATCGTTCACTTCATCTTGATCATAGCCACGAAAACCAATTTTAAAATCTTGCTCGAAAATATCTTTTGTCGTAAATTTAATACTTGCCATCTCTCTCTCCCTAATCTAAAACGTCACTACTACTATTATATTAAAAAAAATAGGGAAAAATCAAGTCAAATCACTCAGAATTTGAAAAATTTTCAGCCTCCTCATTCAATTCTTCAAAGGTAAGCGTTTTTCTATTATATCCTTCTTTCTTTAAGACCATGTGATATAAATATTTCAAATTGGTTTCATTTTCAGAATCGTAAAATAAATAACAACCTGTCGTATTATCCAGTAAAAACTGGTTATAGTCTCTAAATTGCCCTGGGTTTTCATAGCGTGGATAAGCATACTTTACAAAATCAACCTGCTTAAACCGTGCTAACTTTATTTGGTTAGCCTCATTCCACTGTTCGCCATGATTTTCAAATGGAAATATTGTTGCAATACTCAGTTGATACCCCTCGGCTCGTAAATCTTCTAAGACTTCTAAGGACCAGTATTCAAATCCCAATTGACCTGTCAGTATAAACCAACTAACACCCTCTTCTAAAAAACGAATAAAATTCCTACGAATTGCAGATTTAATAATGTGCAATCGAGGATCTTTTTCTGAAAAAATTCCCAGGTCTGTATGTCTATAACCTGCTACCAAAAGGCTCTTAGTATCCATTTCTTGTACTCTTTTCGCTAATTATGGTATAATATGCTGATATTATTTTATCAAGAAGGAGTTCTATGGTCAATTATCCTCATAAGGTGTCAAAAAAAATCAATAGAACCAGTCCTATTTCATCCCAGCGAGTAAACTTTGCTAATCGCGGAATGTCTTTTGAGGCCGCTATCAACGATAGCAATCAATATTACCTTGCGCACGGCATTGCTGTCATTCACAAGAAGCCAACTCCCGTGCAAATTGTAAAAGTTGATTACCCCAAACGGAGCCGTGCTAGGATTGTCGAGGCATACTTTCGACAGGCATCTACCACAGACTACTCTGGTGTTTTTAAAAGACATTATATTGATTTTGAAGCGAAAGAGACACGCCAAAAAGCATCTATGCCCATGAAAAATTTTCATGCGCATCAGATCGAACACATGAAACAGGTTGTAAAACAAGGTGGCATTTGTTTTGTCCTTCTTCACTTTTCAACATTAAAAGAAACCTATCTCTTGCCAGCCACTCATTTGATCGAATTTTATCAAGTAGACATGGGTAGTAAGTCGATGCCTCTAACCTTTATTCGACAATACGGCTTTGAGATTCAAATGGGGCGTTTCCCCAGCATCCCATATCTGGAAATCGTTGAAAAAAATCTATTAGGTGGTGAATCTTTTGAAAACTACAACAATTAAAAAAGCTCTTCTAATCACTGCAAATATTTTACTGGCGGGGGCTATCATTGCCTGCCTGGCCGGAGCTGCATTGGTTGTTTACTACATCCAAAGCGCCCCAGAATTGACAGAAGAATCTTTGACAGCAACTGTGTCAAGTAAAATTTACGATAAGAACGGAAATCTTATTGCAGATTTAGGAGCAGAAAAACGTTCGAATGCCAAGACTGAAGAAATTCCAACAGACTTGGTAAATGCGATTGTCGCAATCGAAGATCAACGCTTCTTCAATCATAGAGGGGTTGACGTGATTCGTATTGCAGGTTCCCTGATTAATAACTTGAGCGGAGGACGTTTGCAGGGTGGTTCGACACTTGACCAACAGCTTATCAAGCTGACTTATTTCTCGACATCCGTAGAAGATCAAAATCTAAAACGGAAAATTCAAGAGGCTTGGCTGGCTACTCAATTGGAACGCCGCAATACCAAACAAGAGATTTTGACCTACTACATCAACAAGGTGTATATGTCAAATGGTAATTACGGTATGAAGACTGCTGCTCTTGCTTTTTATGGAAAAGAGTTAAAAGATTTGACTCTTCCTCAATTAGCTCTTTTAGCAGGAATGCCCCAAGCGCCAAACCAATATGATCCTTATACCAATCCAGAAGATGCAAAAGCACGCCGCGATTTGGTATTGGCTGAGATGCTGGAAGAAAAGTACATTGATAATACCCAGTATGAACAAGCTGTTCTAACACCTGTAACAGATGGTTTGCAACCACTATCTACTGCAGCTGCTTATCCTGCTTATATGGACAACTATCTGAAACAAGTCGTTGAAGAAGTTGAAGCAAAAACAGGTTACAACTTGCTGACAACAGGGATGGATGTCTATACGAACGTCGATCCTGCCGCCCAGCAGCAACTTTGGAATATCTACAATACAGATATGTATGTCAGCTATCCAGATGATTTATTACAGGTAGCTTCAACGGTTGTGGATGTTTCTAATGGTAAAGTCGTTGCGCAATTAGGTGGTCGTAAACAGGAGACAAACGTCTCGTTTGGTATCAACCAAGCCGTTGAAACCAACCGCGACTTTGGTTCTACAATGAAGCCAATCACAGACTATGCTCCTGCTTTTGAAAACGGTATTTATACATCTACAGCAGATTTAATCTTAGACGGTCCTTATAACTATCCTGGTACAACAACTCCTGTCAATAACTGGGATAAACAATACTATGGTAATATCTCTGTTAAGACTGCTATTCAATATTCTCGAAATGTTACAGCCGTTAAAGCATTGGAAGCTACAGGCTTAGAAAATGCCTTGAAATTTTTGAATAGCGTCGGTATCGATTACCCTGATATTCATTACTCTAATGCTATTTCAAGTAATACATCCGATACTAGCAGTAAGTATGGAGCAAGTAGTGAAAAAATGGCTGCTGCCTACGCTGCTTTTGCCAATGGTGGCACTTACTACGCTCCACAGTATGTCAATAAAATTGTCTTTAGTGATGGGACAGTAACAGAATATGCTCCTAAAGGAACCAAAGTCATGTCTGCCGAGACAGCCTACATGATGACCGATATGATGAAGGCTGTTATGTCTTCCGGTTATGGATTAAACGCTTCTGTTAGTGGAGTTCCTATGGCAGGTAAAACAGGTACATCAAACTATACCGATAGCGAAACGGATACTATTCTAGCTTCAATTCCAGAAGCAAATTATAGCTACATGGTCGTTCCTGATGAAAACTTTGTTGGATATTCTAGTCAGTATGCAATGGCTGTTTGGACCGGATATACCAATCGTATGACTCCTATCCTTGATAACAGCATGCGAATTGCAACAGATGTCTACCACAATATGATGCTCTTTATGCATTCGGACTATACAGCTACCGATTGGGAGATGCCAAGCGGACTCGTACGTTACGGTTCCAATTACTATCTCAGAGGTAGTCGCTCACTATCCAATGCTTATAACACGTACACTAGCTCTAGTACAAGTTCTTCTAGTTCGACTGAAACTAGTGAAACGGCCGAAGCGACGACAACATCAAGCGAAACATCATCTGGAACTTCCACCGAGACTGCAACTTCTTCAACTGAAACTGCAACAACAGGAAACAATCCTGCGACGGGACAGACAGATGGTCAATAAGAAAATTCCCAGACTCTTCTGGGTTTTTCTTTTGCTTAAATTATGATAAGATAAGATTATGAAACCTGAAGTATTTTATAAAACCTTGGCAGACCAAGGTATTCAATTAAGCGACCAACAAAAACACCAATTTCATCGCTATTTCCAACTATTAGTGGAATGGAATGAAAAAATCAATCTGACAGCTATTACCGAGGAAAGCGAAGTCTATCTGAAGCATTTCTACGATTCTATCGCTCCAATCCTGCAAGGCCATATTCAGAACGAACCTCTTCGGCTTTTAGATATTGGAGCTGGAGCTGGATTTCCTAGCCTACCTATGAAGATCGTCTTTCCGCAACTAGATGTTACCATCATTGATTCTCTTAATAAACGAATTAACTTTTTACATTTGCTTGCCGAAGAACTAGAGCTCGAAGGTGTTCATTTCTATCATGGTCGTGCAGAAGACTTTGCACAAGATAAGAACTTCCGTGCACAATTTGACCTTGTCACAGCACGCGCAGTTGCCCGCATGCAGATTCTTTCTGAATTGACTATTCCTTATTTGAAGCTCAACGGAAAATTAATCGCACTCAAGGCGTCCAGCGCAGAAGATGAATTGACCCAAGCAAAAAACGCACTTAATCTCCTCTTCGCAAAAGTCATCGAAAACCACGACTATACTCTTCCAAATGGTGACCCTCGAACATTGACCATCGTCGAAAAGAAAAAGGAAACTCCAAATAAGTTTCCACGCAAAGCTGGTACGCCAAATAAAAGACCCCTTTAAACATAATCATGACCACCCGTCAAACGGGTGGTTTGAACAAGGGCTATAAGCCCACATCACCAGCCAGCGCCTAAAGAC
>NZ_ASCA01000002.1 GCF_002760245.1 Streptococcus suis YS161
ACCAAACGATAGCCTAGCAAGAAGAGAATAATGCCTAGCGATAAAACCGCTATGACCACCGCATTCCCTGTATATGGTATCTCAATACCGGGAGGTGTGACGGGTTTGTTCTTGATTTTAACAATTTCAGACACATGTGAATCCGAAGTAATTTCAAAAGGAATCGTATCTTGGGCTAGAATATAGCCTGCAGGAGCCTTGACCTCTTTCAGATAATAAGTACCATAGGGAAGAGGTCCTACAACAAACTGACCGTTTGCTCCAGAAGTAACATGATAGGTAATGCCGTCGACTATCACTTCCTTCAATTCTCCGTTCACTTCCTCAAGAACTGCAAACTCTGCACCAGATAAGGGGGCAGTACTTGTAGATACCTTCAGAAATGGCTTACTTCCTTTTTCTTTGCTAGGCCTTCTTACCTTAGCCTCAATCCGCGCAACACTGCCGTCAACTTTCATCAAGAATGGGACAACCTCGAGACTCGTAGGAGTTCCTACTTGTCGGACATAATACCACCCTTTCGTCAAGCCCTGAAAAGTGGCCTGACCTTCTGAAGTAAGGTCTTGCGAGGAAATCGGCTCTCCGTAGAGTTGGTTCAACTCAGACCTACTTTTTTGATATAAAGTATCTGCCAACCGTTCAGAAGAGGCTGGCTCTTCTGCAGCGATATACCAAGCCTCCAAGCCTGTCGAAACTTGACTGGCATCTATCCCATCAGGAAGCGGAATATGAACCTGAACATCAAAGGAATCTTGTGCTTGGAGTGAAAGCGAGGGCAGTGACAATACACAAATAATAGCTATAAAACAACATACTAGCTGTCTGATTCGTCTCATCTGTCCCTCCTTTTCAACTGATATTATGCTTCTTCAGATTGGCGTTTTTTCATAGCGATGAATGCAAATACCATCACACTCAAACCAACAACTGTGAAGACAAGGGTACCAATACCACCAGTTTGTGGGATTGTTACTTTTTTGTTGTTTACGCGTTTATGGCCATCAATTGCAGTCGCTGAAGTATCTGTCCAAGTACCAGGACCTACTTGAAATTCAATTGGTGAAGTAAGAAGTGCGTATCCATCTGGAGCTTTTGTTTCGACAAGTTGGTAAGTACCAGCATTAAGACCTTTAACTTCAAACTTACCATCTGTTGATGATACAAATGTGAAGGCAGCTGATTGACTTGAAACCCAAGTCCATTGCATGTTCATCGCTTCATAAGCAACGTCGCGAGCCGCTTTTTTAGTCTCAATTTCATTTTGAGGTTTCTTTTCATTCACAGCTGCTACATAAGCATCTTCTGCATTTTGATAAGCAGACATTTGAGCTGTTCGAGTTGTTTCATCTTTCAACGCAAGGAATTCACCGGCTGCATTTTTTACAACGAATTTTGCACCAACAAGTTTTGTTGCAGCTGTTGTATCATCAGTCTTCACAAAACGTTTACCATAAGTGATAACTTTTGGCTCTTCTGGCTCAAGTGGATCTGGGTTAGGGTTTTTCTTGTTTTCTACATTGATAGTACCAGTAGCACCATTTGTGTAGTTAGGAAGTGAACTTGGAACGCTAGTTTCCTCGATTACAACATATTCTTTAGAGTCATCAAGACCTTCTAATTTACCTGAGTTAGTACCTGCTTGGAGTGTGATTCCACCCACACGTACACCAGTTTCTTTTTCATACACACCGAATACAACGTCTTTTGGGGTTACACCTTCACCCCATGTTTTGTTAACAGTAATTTCACCATTTGATGGTTTTGTAGATTTTGGTTCTGAGAAGTCGCTTGGACGGTTACCATAAATCAATTTAACCTTGTTAGGGATACCTGTATCAACAGCAGCAGAATCATTCAATGTTGCCTTGTATGTCAAAGTGAAGTTTACATCACCTGCTTTGGCAGCAGTTTCCAATTTAGCAAGACCAGTCGCATTCAACTTAACCATGAAGCCACGTTTGGTTTCAACCAAGCTATAGTCAGTATCTTTTGTCCAAGTAGTAACAGTTGGATTTGGATCTTGTCCAGTAGTGGAAGTGATTGCCAATGAACCTAGTGTAAAGTCAAGACCTGCAACCATGGTATCTTCCCAAGCAAATGTTTTGTAGGCTGCATCCTTTGGAACAGTTGTTGTAATCTTATAATCGATACGATCGCCAATGTTTACTGGTTTTTGAGTTTTTGAACCATCTGCAAATGTTTTATCGATTTCAGGTTTATCTTCAGTGTTCTTTGGATAAACGTGTAATTTATCAGTCTCACTAAAGTAACCAGTACCGTCTGTCTTAGCTTGTGGCAATTCAAGTTTGAATGGTACAGCTTTCATACCAGTCAATTCATTCTGACCATTGTAGTAAGATGAGGCTTCTTTATCTTCCGTGAAGATATAGGTACCATCCACAAGAGTGAAGCTAGCACCCTTGTCTCCTGTATCAACAGTATTCACACCATTTTGATAGTCTTGAACAAGTTTATAGTTACCATTGTCACCAGCAATACCAAGAGTCTCACCTGTCTTTGTACCTGTATCAGCTGCATCAACCTTTTGCCATACCTTGAAGTTTACTCCAGCAACTTCCTTAGCAGAGTTACCGAAATAACCTTTCAAGTTAGTAATCTCATTACCATCATATTCTGGTACAGTACCTGGAGTTTTACTAGAACCATTAAAGTTACCAAATTGTTCTTCGTTCATTACGATCTTGTGAACGACAACGGTTGTTTTGTGAGGTTGAGTCGTATCAGGACCCTCAGCAAACACAGTTGCAAGGTTGCCTAGGGAGCCCAAAAGTGTGATAAGGACTGTAAGCAACGAGAAAAGCTTATTTCTTTTTTTCATTAATCTTCCCCTATATGATTTTGATTTATTTTTTTGTTACATTAAGGTTTATTCAGTGTATTTGCGACGTCGCTCAACGGCAAAAGCAACGAACATCATCACCCCCCCTAATGCAATATAAGGAATAATTCCTATACCACCCGTTTTCGGATATTCTCCTTTGCGGAGGTTTTTCACGATAATCAGGTGACTATCCGTATTGTCTAGGCTAACGAGGTCGCCTCCATCTTGGATAGTGATGGCTCCATCTGCGCCTATATCAATATGGATTTCTTTTTCAATCTTTTGATAGCCGTCTGGTGCTACCGTCTCTTTCAAAATGTACGATTTCCCTACTGGCAAATTGTCAAAGAGAACTTCATCTCCTGTTGTCGTTGTTGTCTTAACAACTGCTGTCGCTTGTGCATTCCCACTTTCTTTCAATTCAAATGTCGCTTCTAGACGCTGAGCTGAATCACGATACGAGCGTTTTGCCAACTTGAACTGAGAGGTTGTTCGGGTATTTTTCATAGTAAAGACGACAAGACGATTCGTATCTGCTCGAGACAATGATACCGTCTCGTCTGGATTATGAAGAAGGATAGAGCCATCGTGGTTAATCTGGAAGCGGTATTCCTTCTGATTGAGGAGATAACCGGAAGGAGCCTGGTCTTCTTTTAGGATATAATAGCCAGGCTCAAGATTCGTCTGATAGATACCAGCACTTGTCAGACCCTGAGCTAAGGCTGTGTCTCCTTTTGTCCAGTTAACATCTGTCTTATAGATTGAGAATTGAGCATTATCGAGGAGAGTCGCCTCATTTGTACTATCCACTTTTTTGATTTGGAAGTTAAAAGTACGAATGTTTTTAGCCACCATGACAAGCGTATCCCCCTGCCCTATCTCAACGGATACAAGAGCCTGATCTGCATCAAGGAGCGTCAAGCGTCCGTCTTCCCCAATCCGAAGGCGCGTATCTCTGATTTTTGTGTAACCTGATGGAGCTTGTGTCTCTCTAAGGACGTATTCTCCAGGTGGAATATTTGGAAAATCAATTGTGTTATCCAAGTGAGAGTAGCTACCACCCTCAAGGGCTGTCATACGACCGTTAATCAGTACTTGAACCTTATTGCTACCATCTTCGTTTGGTCCCTCAGATGGATAGAGAGCAAATCGAGCACCAGATACTCCGTTAGTTGGATTATCATAGTCGCGCTTCTTAATCTTCAAGCGATAGGTCTTCACATTGTTCTTCAGTGTGATTGAAATGACTTTATCATCAGAAAGTGGTGCGACAGCAATAAGGTCGTCGGCATTTTCTACTGTTGTAGTCCCATCCGTAGCGATAATTAGTTTGTACTTGGTTCCATTTGTCTGGAAGCCTGCTGGGGACTGGGTTTCTTGTAGATAGTAGGTACCCGGTGTCAAGGCTGGAATCTCTACTTCCCCAGTCGTTCCTGTCACCAAGTCACTTCCAACCTGCGTGCGTCCATCCCCACCAAAGAGTTTGAAGGTTGCATTTGCAAGTCTGCGGTTCTCATCCCTGCTATCAACCTTGATAATCTTCAGTTTCGGTTTGAAGATGTTGGTGAGTTTGAGATTTATCCGTCCATCTTTTGTATTGATTTCGGCATTGGTCGGTGCGCCGTCTGCTAACCGAACTTGACCATCCGCTCCAACGATAATATCAAACGGTTGAAGCAATTCGTAACCAGCTGGTGCAGCTAACTCACTAATCGTATACGTTCCCTGAGGAAGTTTAAAGACAGCATTGCCAACGTCATTTGATTGGGTCCACCACGTCAAGGCTTTGTTTGCGGTATCAATCGTTGCTTGATAATGTTGGATATGCCAATTATCATCGCTAAATAGCGGAGCTGGACCGTTATTTTTTGCCTTGATTTGCAGCTGAACTCCTGCCAAATTGATCGTCGGCGTTAGGTTGCTAACCTTTTCGATACTGAAATCTGTAAATGGTCTGTTCTTGACGACAAGTTCAATCTCGTTATTGGCATTCACAGCTTGACCTTCCAACAAGTCTTGTGGTCCTTCCACAATCGTAATTTGTCCATCTAGACTGATGGTCAATTTGATTTTCTGGATTGGATTGTAGCCTGTTGGGGCTGTGACCTCTTTGAGGACGTAAGTGCCCGGTCGCAGATTACGGAAGGTGAGGCTATTTCCTGTCTGCGTGGTATTGCCTTGGTCTAACCTAGTAGACTCATTCTCATTGTAGAGTTCGAAGCGAGCATTGAGGCCGGTATTTGGATTTGCAAGGTCTCGTTTCTTGATAAGCAAATTGTAGGTGAGTAATTCGTTTTTCACGAAGATTTTCAATACATTTGCAGTAGCGGT
>NZ_ASCA01000020.1 GCF_002760245.1 Streptococcus suis YS161
TTATTTTTAGTGTAACATAAAAACTAACCCACCACAAAATGTGATAGGTTAGTTAACTTAATGACATTGGGCTTGGTAGCAGTCATAGTATTTGTCCTGCAGCCTTTAACCTATAGCCCTTACTTTCTATTGGGCTGTTTTTATATAGGTTCTTTTTTGGGTTTGGTATATATCCTAGGGCAACTATTGTTTGCGGCCAGATTTATTTTCCGTAATGTGAGAAAAAAATAATCGCTCAGCTTGTTTAGGCTGGGCGATTGCTTTTTTCGATGAATAATTGTTGAGCGATGGCTGTTGGGACGGCAAGCTCTTTGTCCTTGTACTGGATGGTAATGGTCTGGGCAAAGTGGTCGAAGTCCGTTACAAGTAATTGGTCGCCGATAGCTAACTCATGCTGCTCCAAATATTGTAGCAGTTGGTAGAAATCATGGATACGGACCAGTTGGTAGGAGCCAGTTTCGGTCAGTTGGGATAGTCGGGTTTGATAGCGTTCCGCGAGCAACTGGTTCTCTTTGGGAATGCTGCCGCCATGTGGACAGGTTTGGGGATAACCTAGGAGTTTATCCAGTCGGTTGATAAAATGGTCGGAGACAGTGTGTTCCAAAATTTCAGCTTCTTCATGGACTTCTTCTGGAGAGTAGCCAAGTTGCTCAACTAAGAATACCTCAATCAAGCGGTGTTTGCGATAGAGGCTGGCTACCATTTCAAGGGCAGTTTGGCTGAGGAGATAACCTGCCTTGGCATCCTTAGAAATGAGCTCTTCGGCTACCATTTTTTTGAGCATTTCGGAAACGGCTGGTGCGGAGAAGGCCATCTTCTCTGCAATGAGTTTATTGGTAATTTTTTGGTCTAATTGACCCAGTTCATAAATACATTTTAGGTAATCTTCTTTGTTTGGTGTCATGAGAACTCGCTTTCTACTGAAACTATTATATCAAAAAATTTAAAAATCAGTTGACAAAATGAATTTTTTAGCTTAATCTAATTATATAGTTAGGTATGCTTAATAAAAATAAAAGGAGAACCTATATGAAGAAAATATTGTTCAGTTTTGCTCTGCTATTGTCCCTAATAGGGCTAGGAGCTTGTCGTCCATCGCAAACCACAGAAGGCTCTAGTAAGCCAAGAGTGGCTGTGACTACTTCCTTCCTCAATGACATGGTCTATCAGTTGGCGGGTGATGAGGTGGAACGTGATTTGCTGATTCCAGCAGGAGAAGACCCTCATTTGTACGTAGCCAAATCTAGTGATTTATCAAAATTACAAAAGGCTGACCTTGTTCTCTACCACGGTTTGCACTTTGAAGGTAAAATGGTTGAAGCTTTGGAGAAGACCGGAGTAGCTGTTTCTAAAAACTTTAATGCAAAAGATTTGAATACGATGGATGAGGATGGAGAAGAGATTGTCGATCCGCACTTCTGGTTTTCAATTCCCTTGTACAAGTCAGCTGTAGCTGTAGCTTCAGAGGAACTACAAAAACTCTTACCTGCTAAAGCTGAGATGATTCAGAAAAATGCAGAAAAATACCAAGCGCAGCTAGATGATTTGCATGCCTGGGTAGAAAAAGAATTAAGTGTGATTCCAAAAGAAAGTCGCTATTTGGTAACACCACATGATGCCTTTAATTACTTTGCTGCTAGTTATGACTTCACTCTCTATGCTCCTCAAGGCGTGAGCACCGACTCAGAAGTGGCTAACAGTGACATGATTGAGACAGTTAACCTAATCATCGACCATAATATCAAGGCTATCTTTACAGAGTCTACAACCAATCCAGAACGCATGAAGAAATTGCAAGAGGCAGTAAAAGCCAAAGGTGGTCAGGTTGAAGTTGTTACTGGCGAAGGTAAGGAGTTGTTCTCAGATTCCTTGGCACCAGAAGGCGAGGAAGGGGATACCTTTATCGACATGTACAAACATAATGTTAAATTGATGGTTAAATATCTGAAATAGTACAGGTCGAACGGACTTGCTATTCAATGAAGACTAGAGATATTACCGAAGATAGAGTTGATAGGTACCAATATGAGGGATAATCAATTGTTTCGAGCACAAGCAGTATAGGTCTCTTTCTATAGGAGGTGACAACGCTTGGGGGAGGATAGGCGTTAGTAGCAAATCACACCAGTTATTGAGGTCCTTGACTAGAAATACTGTTTGTAGACCTCGATGATCTTGGTTCACAGCGGGACTTTATATATCAGTAGTCTGTGCGTGAATAGGGATTTCAAATGAGTAGTAAAAAGGACTCGGTCTAGGTCGAGTTCTTTCCGTTTTTGGACCGTTTTTAACAGAATTATAAACCTACAATTGAAAGAAGCATTGGTGCTCTACGAAAATCAAATTCATGTACTGATGTGTTGAAATAAGCGATGTATAGAGTTTGCCAGCAATTTGTTGGTACGGTATCTTAATCTTATCGACTTTCTCAGCTTGGTAGGTTGGTCTGATTTTGATTTTCATTGAGTATGAATGAGGTATATCATTTTTAAAAATAGGAGGAAATATGTCAGCAATCATTGAATTAAAAGATGTCAATTTAGCATATACAGCCAGCCAGACCATGGCTTTAGAAGATGTTAATTTGGTGATTCCCAGAGGGAGTCGGACGGCTATTGTTGGACCAAATGGTGCTGGGAAGTCCAGTCTATTCAAGGTCATTTTGGGGTTGGAAAAACCTGACACAGGGCAGGTTCGCTTGCTTGGTCAGGAGGCAGGTCTAGAGAGGTTGATTGCTCAAAAAGTAGCCTATATTCCCCAGTCCAGTCAAGTAAACTGGCAATTTCCTGCAACAGTTTTTGAAATTATTCTGATGGGACGCTTCGCTCATAGTAAGGGGATGTTTAGAAGACCGACTAAGGCTGATAGACAGATTGTTGAGCAGGCTCTAGAACGGTTAAAAATTGCGGATTTACGCAATCGTCAGATTGATCAGCTTTCAGGTGGGCAGCGTCAGCGGGTCTTTCTAGCCAGAGCCCTGGCACAGGAAGCAGAATTGTATCTTATGGATGAGCCTCTGGCAGGGATTGATCAGGCAACAGAAATCATGATCATGGATATGCTCAAGGAGTTCCAATGTGAAGGGAAAACTTCCATTGTCATTCATCATGACTTAACGACGCTGGATGCCTACTTTGATCACCTTGTCTGGCTTCATAAGCATGTGATTGACTCTGGTCCGATGGATGAGACTTTGACAAGCGAGAATTATCAGGCGACCTACGGCATAGGAAATGGGCTGTTTCTAGGAAATGCCAAAGGAGGCAGTCATGTTTGAGGTTTTCAAAGAGTATTCTTTCTGGACAGTTGCTTTAGGGACCGTCAGCCTAGCTGTGGCAGCCAGCACTATCGGAAGTATATCTGTTCTTACTAAACAGAGTTTGCTTGGGGATGCTCTTGGGCATGCTTCTTATCCTGGAGTGATTGTCTCTTTCATGATTTTTCAGTCGCGACATCCTCTCTACTTGCTGTTAGGAGCAGTGTTGTCAGGCTACCTTTCTTATGCACTTGTCCATTGGCTGCGTCGAAAAGGTGGTCACAGCCTAGTCAATGCCCTTTCATTGGTGTCTGCGTCTTTCTTTGGTTTGGGAATGGTCTTAAAAAATGCTATTCAGGGAAATGAAGCCTTTGCAGGGTCTTCCCAAGCTGGATTGCAAACCTATCTATTTGGACAGGCAGCCTTTATTCAGCTGGATGATGTGATACTCATCGGAATTATTTCTCTATTGGCTTTGGTATTGTTTGCTTTCTTTTATCAAGACTATAAGCTGTATCTGTTTGATCAAACTTTTGCAAGGGTTATTGGTGTTCGTGTAAAGTACTTGCAGCAGTTGACGATGTTTTTGATGATTTGCCTAATTGCAGTAGGATTAAAGTTAGTCGGAGCTATTTTGATGAGTAGTTTTTTGATTGCGCCAGCTGTCTTTGGCTTGATGCTGGGAAAATCGTATCATAAGAGTCTGTTACTGGCAGGAATCGTTGCAATTGGGTCGGCTTTCGTAGGGACCTGGATTAGCTCCAGTGTATCTGGTTTGTCGACTGGACCGACTATTATCGTCTGTCTGACAGGTCTGACCCTGTCTGCATTTGTGTATGTTACCTATGTCAGAAAGGAGAATGGTCGTGTTTGAAGTATTACTCATTTTGATGGTTATTGCTAGTTCTTGTGGCTTGCTCGGCTCGATACTGGTTGTAAAAAATCAATCGATGTTGGCAGATGCGCTATCGCATTCTGTCTTGCTTGGGATTGTTCTGGGATTTTTTATTAGTCATAGTTTGGATTCACCGTTGCTAATAGTTGGTGCCAGTCTGTTTGGGTTATTATCGGTTCTTGCCATTGACCGTCTGCATAGTCGAAAGATGGCGCATGATGCCGCAACAGGTCTAGTTTTTTCTTTCTTTTTTGCGGTGGCGGTTTTGCTTATTTCTCTTTTTGCTCGCAATGTTCACTTGGATGTGGATCTGGTTTTGCAGGGGGAAGTACTTTTTGCTCCGCTCCATCGTATGGATGTTCTAGCCTGGTCACTCCCTGTTAGTCTGGTCAAGTCGAGTTTGGCTTGGTTGGTTATTGTTCTATTTTTTGTTTGGTCTTACCATCGTTTACAAGTGTACCTATTTGACAGCAACCATGCTCGTTTGTCTGGCTTACGAACAAGGATTTTAGAAATGGTTATTTTGATTCTAGTTTCCTTAACCACTGTTCTGGCCTTTGAAGCGATTGGCTCGATGACTGTTATTGTTTTCTTGGTGGCACCAAGTATGGCTGCCCTACGTTGGGTCAAATCCTTCTGGCAATTGCTTCTTTTAGGGCAAGGTATCGCTATTTTAACGGTTGTGCTAGGTTTTTTAGTGGCCAATCAACTGGATTTAACCATGTCAGGGACCTGTGCCGTTGTCAGCCTTCTTGTGGTTTGTTCGAGTATTATTCTAAAAAATACTTGGTCATGGTCACCTGATAAGTGAAATTGTCAGAATTTTTTGTTATTATAGTCATTAAGAAAGACAAAGGAGAAAATCAATGACACGTTTACAAGATGATTTTTACGAATACGTCAATGGTGAATGGGCAAAAACAGCCGTCATTCCAGATGATAAGCCAAGAACAGGTGGTTTCACGGACTTGGCAGATGAGATTGAAAAGCTCATGATTGACACGACAAACGCTTGGTTGGCGGGAGAAGATGTCCCAGAAGATAGCGTTTTGCAAAACTTTGTGGCTTTTCACAAACAAGTAGCTGACTATGAAACCCGTGACCGTTTGGGGGCAAAACCTGCTCAGGCCTTGATTGCAGAGTACAAGGCTCTCAACTCTTTCGAAGAATTTACCAGCAAGTTGGCAGAATATGAGTTGGCAGGCAAGCCAAACCTCATGCCTTTCGGTGTGGCACCTGACTTTATGGACGCGACCACCAATGTCCTCTGGGCAGATTCTCTAGGCATTATCCTGCCAGATACGACCTACTATGAGGAAGGGCATGAAAAAGGAGCAGAGTTGCTCAAAACGTGGAGAGAGAGCCAAGAAGCCCTCCTGCCTAAGTTCGGCTTCAGTGATGAGGAAATCAAGGACCTCTTGGACAAGCGTTTGGAACTGGATGCCAAGATTGCCAAGTATGTTCTTTCAAATGAAGAGGGGTCTGAGTACGCTAAACTCTATCATCCGTACGAGTGGGCAGATTTTACTGCCTTGGCACCAGAGTTGCCTTTGGATGATTTCTTCACAGCGATTTTAGGTCAAACGCCAGACAAGATTATCGTGCCTGAGGAACGCTTCTGGCAGGCTGCCAAGGACATTTACAGTGCGGATAATTGGGAGCTTTTGAAGGCGACCTTGATTTTGAAAGCGGCAGGAGCTTATACAGCTTTCCTGTCAGATGAAATCCGTATTCTAGCAGGAGCCTACAGCCGTGCTCTTTCTGGTACGCCACAGGCTCAAAACCAAGAAAAAGCAGCCTACAACTTGGCACAAGGCTACTTTAACCAAGCCCTCGGTCTTTGGTATGCAGGAGAAAAATTCTCACCAGAAGCCAAGGCCGATGTGGAAGCCAAAGTTGCTAAGATGATTGAGGTTTACAAATCTCGTTTGGAAACGGCAGACTGGTTAGCTCAGGAAACGCGTGACAAGGCCATTGTCAAACTCAATGTTATCAAGCCTTACATTGGCTATCCAGAAGCCTTGCCAGAGCGTTATTATAAGAAGATTGTTGACCCAAGCAAGTCCTTGGTGGAAAATGCCATCGAACTAAACAAGATTGACATTGCTCATGGTTGGAGCAAGTGGAACAAGCCTGTGGACATTAAGGAATGGGGCATGCCAGCTCACATGGTCAATGCCTACTATAACCCACAGAAAAACTTGATTGTCTTTCCAGCAGCCATTTTGCAGGCGCCATTCTACTCGCTGGAGCAATCTTCGTCAGCTAACTACGGCGGTATCGGTGCGGTTATTGCCCACGAGATTTCCCATGCCTTTGACTCAAACGGTGCTTCCTTTGATGAGCATGGTAGCTTGAATAACTGGTGGACAGAGGAAGATTATGCAGCCTTTGAAGCTCGTACTCAGCAGGTCATCGACCAGTTTGAGGGTCAGGATTCTTATGGTGCCAAAATCAATGGTAAATTGACCGTGTCAGAAAACATTGCCGACCTTGGTGGGATTGCAGCGGCCTTGGAAGCAGCCAAGTCAGAAGATGACTTCTCCGCTGAGGAATTCTTTACCAACTTTGCTCGTATCTGGCGAATGAAGGCTCGTCCTGAGTTCATGCAGATGTTGGCTAGTGTCGATGTCCATGCACCAGGTCACTTACGCACCAACATCCAGTTGCCAAACTTCGATGAATTCCATGAAACCTTTGGCGTTCAAGAAGGCGACGGCATGTGGCGTGCAAAAGAAGACCGCGTGATTATTTGGTAATATTGTAACACTCAACATCGAACCTTGGTAATTCGATTCGCTAAGTAAAAGGGTCTAGTGATTCTTTTCAGCTAGTTCCCTTGAAATAGAAAAAAGAACAGATCCTAAGCTGTGCCTGCATTACCCAGTCGGATGTTAAGTTTCATTGAATACCATATAGCAAAAATCTCGTTTCGACGGGATTTTTTGCTACAATAGAAGGTAATTTTAGGAGGTGCTACAGATGAAAGTTGGTCTAGTTTTAGAAGGTGGGGGTATGCGAGGCCTTTATACTGCGGGTGTTCTAGATGCTTTTTTAGATGCTGATATTCATGTTGATGGGGTCGTTTCAGTTTCCGCAGGAGCACTTTTTGGCGTTAATTTCCTTTCCAAACAAAGAGGCAGAGCGATTCGCTATAATAAGCGTTTTATTAAAGATAAGCATTATATGGGATTGAGATCCTGGTTGACAACAGGAAATATGGTCAACAAAGACTTTACTTATTACAAGGTACCAATGGAGTTAGATAGGTTTGATCAAGATGCTTTTGCGCAGTCAGGAGTTCCGTTCTATGTGACGGTGACAAATATTGAAACCGGTCAGCCAGAATATTACAAAATTGATCATGTCTTTGAGCAAATGGAATTGTTGCGCGCCAGTTCAGCATTGCCTTTCGTTTCAAAAATTGTCGAAGTTGATGGTAAAAAATACTTAGATGGTGGTTTATCAGATTCTATTCCTGTTGAATTTGCCAAAAGTCTTGGCTTTGACAAACTCATTGTTATCTTGACGCAGCCAATTACTTATCGTAAAAAGGCTTCAAGCGGACGGATTTACCGCATGCTTTATAGAAAGTATCCTAAATTTGTATCTGTCGCATCAAAACGGTATCAACATTATAATCAAACTGTCGAAAAAATCATCCAGCTAGAAAATGAAGGCCAGATTTATGTTATCCGGCCTCATCAAGCTTTACAAATTGGTCGTTTAGAGAAGAATCCAGAAAAATTTGAAGAAATTTACCAGGCTGGATTACAAGATGGGATGGGAGCGATTGAGGATTTAAAGGGATACTTGGAGAAATGATGATCGATTGATGTAAAAAACAACATTATTTTTGTTTTTTTCTCTGGCTACCCAGCAGTTTGCGTTTATTTCTACCTTTTTTCTTTCCTTATTTCGTGATATAATGGTAAAGATAATTTATTGACATGGAGAAAACACATGAGCTTCTATAATCACAAGGAAATCGAGCCCAAATGGCAGGAATTTTGGGCAAAAAATCATACCTTTAAGACAGGAACAGATGCGGACAAGCCAAACTTCTATGCCCTAGATATGTTCCCTTATCCGTCTGGTGCGGGCTTGCACGTTGGTCACCCTGAGGGTTATACGGCGACGGACATTCTTAGCCGTTACAAGCGTGCCCAAGGCTACAACGTTCTTCACCCAATGGGTTGGGATGCCTTTGGTCTGCCAGCGGAGCAATACGCTATGGACACGGGAAATGACCCAGCTGACTTTACAGCGGAAAATATCGCCAACTTCAAACGTCAGATTAACGCCCTTGGCTTTTCTTACGACTGGGACCGTGAGGTCAATACGACTGACCCCAACTACTACAAGTGGACCCAGTGGATTTTCACTAAGTTGTATGAAAAAGGCCTAGCCTACGAGGCAGAAGTGCCTGTCAACTGGGTGGAAGAATTGGGAACAGCTATCGCCAACGAAGAGGTCCTTCCTGACGGAACATCTGAGCGTGGTGGCTACCCAGTTGTCCGCAAACCAATGCGCCAATGGATGTTGAAAATCACGGCCTATGCAGAGCGTTTGCTCAACGACCTAGAAGAAGTTGATTGGCCAGAGTCGATCAAGGATATGCAACGCAACTGGATTGGCAAGTCAACAGGTGCCAATGTGACCTTCAAGATCAAGGACACAGACAAGGACTTCACTGTTTTCACAACTCGTCCAGATACCCTTTTTGGTGCGACCTATGCTGTCCTTGCTCCTGAGCATGACTTGGTTGATAGCATTACATCGCCTGAGCAGGCAGAAGCAGTAGCTGAGTACAAACGCCAAGCTTCTCTTAAATCAGACCTTGCCCGTACAGACCTAGCAAAAGATAAGACAGGTGTCTGGACAGGTGCTTACGCGATTAACCCTGTAAACGGCAAAGAAATTCCAATCTGGATTGCTGATTATGTCCTTGCAAGCTACGGAACAGGTGCCATTATGGCGGTTCCTGCCCACGATGAGCGTGACTGGGAATTTGCTAAACAATTTGGTTTGGACATCATTCCAGTTTTGGAAGGTGGCAATGTAGAAGAAGCGCCTTACACAGAAGACGGCATTCACATCAACTCTGACTTCCTAGATGGTCTCAACAAGGCTGATGCCATTGCTAAAATGGTGGCTTGGTTGGAAGAAAATGGTGTAGGTCAAGAGAAGATTTCTTACCGCCTCCGTGACTGGCTCTTCAGCCGTCAACGTTATTGGGGTGAGCCAATTCCAATCATCCACTGGGAAGATGGCACTTCCACAGCTGTACCTGAAAATGAGTTACCTCTGGTATTGCCAAAAACCTCTGACATCAAGCCTTCAGGTACAGGCGAGTCACCGCTAGCCAACCTGACAGACTGGTTGGAAGTGGTGCGTGAAGACGGCGTCAAAGGTCGCCGTGAGACCAACACCATGCCACAATGGGCGGGGTCAAGCTGGTACTACCTCCGCTATATCGACCCACACAACGATGAGAAATTGGCAGACGAGGAGCTTCTCAAAGCTTGGTTGCCAGTGGACATCTACATCGGTGGTGCCGAGCACGCGGTCCTTCACCTGCTTTATGCTCGTTTCTGGCATAAGTTCCTTTACGACCTTGGCGTTGTACCGACCAAAGAGCCATTCCAAAAACTCTTTAACCAAGGGATGATTTTGGGAACGAGCTACCGCGACAGCCGTGGTGCCCTTGTAGCGACCGACAAGGTGGAAAAACGCGACGGTTCCTTCTTCAACATTGAAACTGGTGAGGAGTTGGAGCAGGCACCTGCTAAGATGTCTAAGTCTCTTAAAAATGTGGTCAACCCAGATGATGTGGTCGAGCAATTCGGTGCGGACACCCTCCGTGTCTACGAGATGTTTATGGGTCCACTTGATGCGTCAATCGCTTGGTCAGAAGAAGGTCTCGAGGGCAGCCGTAAGTTCCTTGACCGTGTTTATCGCCTGATTACAACGAAGGAAATTTCTTCGGAAAATAGCGGAGCGCTTGATAAAGTTTACAATGAGACTGTGAAGACGGTGACAGAGCATATTGAAGATTTGAAATTCAACACGGCTATCGCCCAGCTCATGATTTTTGTCAACGCAGCCAACAAAGAAGACAAGCTTTATGTCGAATATGCCAAAGGCTTTGTCCAACTGATTGCCCCATTTGCACCACACCTGGCAGAAGAACTCTGGCAGGGTCTGGCAAATACAGGCCAGTCAATCAGCTATGTCGCATGGCCAACATATGACGAAAGTAAACTGGTAGAAAGCGAAGTGGAAATCGTTGTCCAAATCAAGGGCAAGGTAAAAGCCCGCTTGACCGTAGCCAAAGACCTAGCACCAGCAGAGCTTGAAAAAGTTGCCCTTGCGGACGAAAAAGTCCAAGCTGAAATCGCTGGGCAAACAGTGGTCAAGGTGATTAGTGTTCCAAATAAGTTGGTGAATATTGTTGTGAAGTAACCAATTTATTTGCCCATCTCCAACCTCTAACAGTCTATCCGCAGACTGTTGGAGCCAACTAAACTTGTTAATATTGTAGTGAAATAATTGTAAATAAATAGAAAACGACTTCCGTATTGGAGGTCGTTTTTGGCTGTCTTGAGGGGAGTTTCCTTTATATTACGGAAAAAGACAGGAAGTGTGTGCGTTTACAAAAGGTAGAAACAGGAATATAATAAGAATATATGAACAAAGAAGGGAGAACAGGTCGTGAAATCAATCAAATTAGTCACACTCGGTGGCGGCTCGAGCTATACTCCTGAGTTAGTTGAAGGGATGATTTTGCGTTCCCAGCAACTACCCATTCGAGAATGGTGGTTTGTAGATGTTGAAGCTGGGGTGGAAAAGCAGAAGATAGTTGTTGATTTGGTGCGTCGAATGGTCAGAAAGGCTGGATTAGACTGGGAAATAGAGGCGACACTGGATCGAAGGGCTGCTTTGAAGGGAGCAGACTTTGTGACATCTCAGTTCCGAGTTGGTCAGTTACAGGCACGCTATATCGATGAGACAATTCCTTTGAGTCATGGTCTACTTGGACAGGAAACCAATGGGGCAGGTGGCATCTTTAAGGCATTTCGGACCATAGAGGCCTATAAGGGTATCATTGCAGACATGAAAGAGCTGTGTCCAGATGCTTGGTTGATTAATTTTACCAATCCTGCAGGCATAGTAACGGAAGCGATTGTTAATGAACTGCAGTGGAACAGGGTGATTGGCTTATGCAATATTCCGATTGGTCAGAAAAAGACGGCAGCTCAGATTTTGAATTTGCCTGAGGAATCGATTCAAACCAATCATGTTGGATTAAACCATTTCCATTTTCATGAAGTTTGGGATCAGACTGGCCAGAATCGAACTGGTGAGGTCATGGAAGCTTTATACGGTAACTCAAGAGGGAATCAGGAGGTTGTTAAAAATATTACTAATTTAGATTTTTCATTCCCCTTCTTGCAGTCGATTGGTCTGTTGCCCTGTGATTACCACCGTTACTACTTTTTAGAAAAGGAGATGTTGGCAGATGCCTTAGACCAGTATCGTCAAGGGAAGGTGCGGGCTCAGGTTGTTCAAGAGGTCGAAGAAGAGTTGTTTGAGCTCTACAGGGATTCAAATTTGGACTATAAGCCTAAGCAATTGGAGCAACGTGGTGGTGCTTATTACAGTGATGTTGCCTGTCAACTCATTTGTGCTATATACAACGACAGCAAGGAAATTATGACGGTTTCGACGGTTAATAGGGGAGTGATTTCTTATCTGCCAGAGGACTGCGTAGTCGAAGTCTCGTCTGTTATTACTGCCCAGGGTGCGCTTCCTTTGGTATGTCCCAAAACACCGATGGTGGTCAGGGGATACCTGCAGCAAATGAAGCAAATGGAGTTGGCGACTGTTGGGGCTGCAATGACAGGAGACTACGCTTTGGCTTTACAGGCTTTTGCTCTCAATCCTCTGATTCCGAATGGAGAATTGGCAGAGCGTGTCTTACAAGAATTACTAGTGGCACATGAGGCGTACTTGCCACAATTTAGGAGTGTCATCGATCAGATAAAGAAGAAAGGAATTGGTTATGACAGAGGATAAGGTAGTTTATCATTTTCCAGAAGGTTTTTTGTGGGGGACTTCTACATCGGGTCCGCAGAGTGAAGGAACTGAGCTGGGCGATGGAAAAGGACAGAATAATTGGGACTACTGGTACAGCATTGAGCCAGAACGTTTCCATGGGAAAGTAGGCCCAGAGAGGACTTCCACTTTCTATAAGAATTTCAAAAAGGATATCGAGTTATTGGTTGAAACTGGACACACAGTATTTAGGACATCGATTCAGTGGTCGCGGTTATTTCCAAAGGGTGTTGGAGAGGTTAATCAGGAGGCTGTGACTTTTTATCGTTCTGTATTTTCTTTGATAAAAGAAAAAGGGATTCAGCTGTTTGTTAATCTCTATCATTTTGATCTTCCCTATGCTTTGCAGGAGCAAGGAGGCTGGGAGAACAAGGACATTGTTTGGGCATATGAAGCCTATGCTCGTACTTGTTTTGAATTGTTTGACGACCTAGTAGATCGTTGGATTACCTTTAATGAGCCGATTGTTCCAGTTGAGTGCGGCTATCTAGGGGATTATCATTATCCTTGTAAGGTAGATGCCAAGGCGGCAGTTGCTGTTGCCTACCATACTCAGTTGGCTAGTTCCTTGGCAGTAAAAGCCTGTCATGAAGTGAATTTGGAGAAGAAAATTGCAATTGTCCTGAATCTGACACCGGCCTATCCTCGAAGTGAGCATCCTGATGATGTCAAGGCAGCTAAAATAGCTGAGCTCTTCCAAACCAAGAGCTTCTTAGATCCTTCTGTATTGGGAGAATACCCGAGGGACTTGGTTGACTTGATTGAGGAATACGGATTGAGTCCTGAAACCAGCGAGGAAGAGCTGGCGATTATTAGGGAAAATCGGGTAGATTTTTTAGGTGTCAACTATTACCAACCCCTTCGTGTACAGGCACCGACAAAGGTTTGGAAAGAGGGAGAGGTTTTGACTCCAGAGCACTTCTTCGCACCTTACGATATGCCAGGGAAAAAAATCAATCCGCATCGAGGCTGGGAAATCTATGAAAAAGGAATCTACGATATCGCAATCAATATTCGGGACCAATACAACAATATTGAGTGGTTAGTCACTGAAAATGGTATGGGAGTAGAGGGTGAAGTGGCTTTCCGGCAAGATGAGGTCATTCAGGATGATTATCGGATTGAATTTATCGAAGATCACTTGATAGAATTACATCGGGCTATTGAGGAAGGGGCTAACTGTAAAGGTTATATGTTGTGGACCTTTATTGATTGTTGGTCGTGGCTCAATGCCTACAAAAATCGTTATGGGCTGGTCGAGTTGGATTTGGAGAATCAGGAGCGCAGGATTAAGAAATCGGGACGTTGGTTTAAGGCGCTGAGTGATGCCAATGGATTTAGTCGTTAGGAGGAGCAATGGTGCAATTTGGTTTTTCAATCTATCCAGAAAACTATTCTCTGGAAGAGTCTAAGGCTTATATAGACTTGCTGGGGCGTTATGGGGCACGGCGAATGTTTATGAGCCTCTTGCAGCTTGGGGGGAATGCCCAAGAAGCCTTGCAACTCTATCGGGACTTGATTGCCTATGCTCGTCAGTTGGGGATAGTCGTGATTGCGGATCTTAGTCCGAGTTTTATAGAGGCACAGGGCTGGCAGAAATCACTCATTGAAGAAGCCCATGGTTTAGGGCTGACAGGGATTCGTCTGGACGAGGCCTTGCCTTTGGAGGAGATTGTCAGCTTGACACAGAATCCTTACGGGCTCAAGATTGAACTAAATCTGAGTACCGATAAGGTCTTACTGACGCAACTGCTAGCTAGTGAGGCAAATAGGGATAACATTGTTGCCTGTCATAATTTCTATCCTCATGCCTATACAGGACTATCAGAAGAGCATTTTTTAGAAATGTCTTCTTTCTATCACCAAGAAGGCATACAGACGGCAGCTTTTGTGACTGCCCAGTCTGCAACGGAAGGGCCTTGGCCCTTGTCAGAAGGCCTGCCTACCTTGGAGGAGCATCGCAATCAGACCTTACCTCTTCAGATTGCCTGGCTCAAGGCGACAGGTTTGATTGACTGTATTCTCATCTCCAATCAGTTCATCTCGGAGGAGGAGCTCCAGTCTATTCAATCTATCTTGGAAGAAGAGGACATTTGTTTACCTGTAGAACTTACTGGGCAAGTGACAGCTGTGGAGCGGGAAATCATTGAGTTTGATCATGTTTATCGTGGGGACATTTCAGCTTACCTACTTCGGTCGACCATGCCCCGTATTGTCTACAAGAATGCTGCTATTCCTGCACATACAGACAGGGAAATACTTGTGCAGCGAGGGGATGTCTTGATTGACAATGACCTATATGGTCGTTACAAGGGAGAGTTACAAATAGCTTTGAGGGAGTTCACCGTTAGTTCAAAAGTGAATCGGGTTGGACGAATTTGCCCTGACTATCTGCCCTTGCTCACTTTTATCAAGCCTTGGCAATCCTTTCGATTGCGAATCGTTGCGTCCGATTCCTTTCATTAACAATACGGAAAAAAAGAGAACCCTTGTAGCCTGAGGATATGCTACAATAGAAATATAAAAATATGTTTTTATCAACAGGCTCTAGCTTACTAGTCTTGTTATATTTCGTATAAATCTTGCGGAGAGGAGGGAGTATGCTATCTAAAAAAGAAGTTCGTCTGGTAGATTATTTACTGGCAAAACAAGGGGACTTTGTATCTAGTATAGAACTGGCAAAGGCTTTGGGTGTCAGTGATCGAACAGCAAGAAAGTATGTCCAGCAACTCTCTCTTTCGCTAGAGGCTAGCGGTGCTTCTATTTTGTCCAAACAAAGTAAGGGGTACTGTTTGCAGGTGGAGAGACCGGTTGAGTTTGAAATGTTTTGGCAAGAACAGCTACGGTTGAAAAAGCAGGTGACGGACTTACGGCAACTGGAGGAAGCGACGGACCGACAACGCTATGTTTTAAGTAAGTTATTATTGGAAAATCCAATTCAGTCCATGGATCGTTTGCAACGAGAGCTGTTTATCGGAAAAACAACCCTACATTCTATCATTGCGGATATTCGCAATTTATTTGCTCCTTACCAACTGGAACTGTTGTTCACACGGAGGGGGGTAGAATTAAGCGGGGAGGAGCCTGCTATTCGGCACTTCATCATGGATTACTTTTTTGGACAAGGGAATGGTCAGTCTCTTTATGGTTTGGTGGAAAGTCAGCTCCTACCAGACATTCGGTTTACAGACCTGATGTTGATTGTCTTGGATGAGTGTCGTGATGCCAAACTTCGCCTGTCTGATTTTGTGATGCAAAACCTGGTTCTTCATATCGCTCTGCTCTTGCAACGAATGAAGGGGGGAGCTAGTTTAGAGCGATTTCCAATATCTGATCAGATTCAATCTTCCAAGGAGTATCAGGTTGCTGGACGAATTATCGAACGAATTGAAACAGAGTTTCAAGTGGAGATTCCTGTAGAAGAAGCCAACTATATCGCTCTACACCTGAAGGTCAAGTTGACGGGGAATCCTAGTCAGCTTTCGGAGTTAGAGGACGGTCTAGAGGAAGAAGTTGAAACTTGTTTACAGACTCTCTCTCAGTTGACTGGTCTGGATTTGTTAAAAGATCGACAACTTTTCAAGGGGATTGTCGCTCATTTGCTTCCCTTACGGACGCGGTTGGAGCACCAGATTCAGTTGGCTAATCCCTTGGTGGCTGATATCCAGAGGGATTATATAGAAGTATTTGAGCTGACCAAGCAAGCTTTTGCTTCTGTGCCAACCTTGGCTGCCTATAGTATTTCGGATGACGAATGGGCCTACCTGACCCTGCATGTATTGGCTGCGATTGAGCGGTACGAGGGTCGGAAAAAGTTGCGGGTATTGGTCGTCTGTGCAACCGGAATTGGAAGCGCTTTAATGTTGCGAAATCGTTTGGAAAAGGAATTTGCAACAAGCTTGGAAATTGCAGATGTTGTGAGTTACTATGAGGTAACAGAAGAAGGTTTAAGAGATGTAGACCTGATTATTTCTTCGATTAGCTTGTCCAATTTAATTTTCCTGACACCCGTCATCACCGTCAGTGTTTTCCTGTCAGAGCAGGATATCGAGGCAATTCGTTCCTATCTTCAACAAGTGACACCTGTCCGAGTTGAGCAGAACGAGGCTTTACCTATGGAGGAAGAGCAGGCGAGACAGATTGCAGAGGCTGTATTTTCACCCTTGCGAATAGTCTCTTTGGAAAAAAAGATGAGTCGAGATAGGACCTTGTTGCAACTAATAGCGCGCTTGGATGAAGCCAAGGAATCAGGCTTTGTGGAACAATTTAGGGAACAGGTAAATGTGAGAGAGTCCTATAGCTCGGTCGTTTTTGGAGAACTGTTGGCCTTTCCGCATCCAGCTATTCCCCTGACTTTCTCTGAGCAGATTGTGGTTGGAGTTTGTAAGGAAGCGGTTGAATGGGAAGAGGGGAAGAAGGTGCAGTTTGTCTTTCTTCTATCTCCGTCTAAAGGTCGGAATCCACATCTGAAGTATATTTCACCTTGTCTGGTTGAATTTGTCCAAGACAGGTCCTTGCAAGAAAGGCTAGTGCAAAATCCTAGCTATCAGGAATTAGTCGATATATTTATTCCCTTGATTCAGAAACAGGGGTAGGAGGAGTTTTTTATGAAACAAATTATGTTAGTGTGCAATGCTGGTATGTCTACTAGTATGTTGGTGACCAAGATGCAGAAAGCCGCAGAAGAAAAGGGGATAGAGGCAACGATTTGGGCAGTCCCTGTGTCAGAAGCTGATAGTGAAGTTAGTCAAAAGGAGATTGATGTCCTTTTGCTAGGTCCACAGGTTAAATTTTTGCTAAATGACTACAAGGCTAAGTTCGAGCCTGCAATCAAGGTTGATGCAATCAATATGATGGATTATGGAGTGATGAATGGTGCTAAGGTGCTCGATGCTGCTTTGGCACTAATGGAGGACTAGTATGAACTCTCCGGAATACTTAGAAGCGATTATGGGGCTTATTATGTATGGGGGAGAGGCAAAGGGCTATGCTGTTCAGGCGATTCAAGCGGCCAAGCAGGAGGATTTCCAGACGGCAGAGCACTTGCTTCAAGAAGCAAACACCTCCCTAAATATTGCCCATAAGTCACAAACAGGTCTACTAGCCCAAGAGGCTGGTGGGCAAACGGTGGAAGTGACCTTGCTAATGGTGCATGGACAAGACCACTTGATGAATGCCCTGACTTTTATTGATATGGCCAAGGAAGTAGTGGAGCTCTATAAGCGTTTAGCTGAACAGAAGAATTGTGGCTAGGCCACCTTGTTGGATAACGGAGATAGGAGGACAGGTATGAAAATCAAAAAAATAGGACAGGTTCCAATTGAACAATTGTTTGCTGCGATTGGTCGGTCCTTGAAAGAGGATTATCAGCAAAATACTGGACGTCCTCTTCTTGATCAAGATATCCAGAAGGGGTTGACCTATGTAAAAACATTTGGAAACAAAGGAGAGCATAGTGTCAAGGTGCATGTAGAGGAATTTCTTGCTCCCTATCGTTATGCTGTTTGTTTTCATTCCAATCGAGGAAAAGAGCATATCCGCTATGATTTGCACGCTTTGGGGGACAATCAAACAGAGATTGAATACTCTTATGAAATGGAAGCGGTAGACTTATTTATGAGAGGGAACTACTTTTTAATGGAGAAAGTCTTCTCTAAGAGTTTGAAACGGCAGACAGATGCTCAATTAGAAGCACTGATTCGGTATTCTAAAGAAGGTGCTTCGACATCGTGATTTTGTTTATACAACAATAAAAAAATAGAAAAGGAGACAGATTATGTCAAATATTTCTGAAAAGTTCATGGAAATATCAGGAAAAATCGGCTCGCAACGTCATTTGATAGCTATACGTGATTCCTTTATTTCCATGATGCCGATTACAATGGCTGGTACGGTAGCCGTCCTGCTCAATGTCTTTTTGAGGGATATTCCAAACAATATGGGTTGGACAGGTTTTGCAGAGGCTATGCAGCCTGTTATTAACATCAATGGCTATGTTTATTTTGGAACCATTGGGATTATGGCACTTGTTTTTGCCTTTGCTTTTGGTTACAACTTGTCTTTGATGTACAAGGTCAATCCTCTTGCAGGCGGTTTGATTTCCTTTGCATCATTCATCTCTACTATTCCTCAAAGTGTAACGATTTCCACTGCTTTAGACGGAGTTGATAAGTCAGTTGTTTCTGCTTTGGAAGGTTTGGGATTATCCATTGTGACGACAGATGGAGTTTCAGCCTTGGAAACAAGCCAGTGGGGAGCTATCGCATTGAAATATGGCGGTGCAACAGGTTTGTTTACAGCATTGTTTATTGGATTTCTCGCCACATGGGTCTATGCAAGTCTTGTAAAACGGAATGTCATTATTAAATTGCCAGATTCTGTTCCACCGGCAGTTAATAAGGCATTTGCTGCTATTATCCCAGGTACTGCTGCAATTTATGCGTCATCCATTGTGGCATATCTTGCATTTACTCTAACAGGACAATCTTTGGGAGATTTAGTATCAACTTATATTCAACTGCCATTACTTGGTCTGTCACAAGGTCTTGGGTCAGTCATTCTTTTAACTTTCCTTGTACAACTTTTTTGGTTCTTCGGCCTGCATGGTCACAATGTCTTGGCGCCAATTATGGACGGAGTCTATATGGTTGCACTAAATGAAAATGCGGCTGCTTATACTGCAACTCATAGTACTGCGAATTTACCGTGGCTTTGGACTCGTGGTTCCTTTGATGCTTATGCTCAAATGGGTGGTTCAGGCGTCACTCTAGCTTTGATTATTGCTATTTTCATTTTCTCAAAACGAGAAGAATACAAAATGGTAGCTAAATTATCTGCTCCAATGGGTGTATTCAATATTAACGAACCAGTTACCTTTGGTATACCAATGGTATTGAATCCACTGTTTGCTATTCCATGGCTAATTGTTCCACCGATTTGTGCAACTATCGCATACTTAGCGACAGCGGCAGGTATAATTCCGCCAGTCTTTGCTCCTGTTCCATGGATTACCCCTCCAGGACTCTACGCTTATCTAGCAACAGGTGGTAACATTATGGCTGCGTTGGTTTCACTATTCAACCTCTTTGTTGCCTTCCTGATTTGGACACCATTTGTTATTGCAGCCAATAAGGTTAAGGCTGGTGAGGAATAATGTTTTCCAAGAACAAATCTCCTTTCTTATTGGCGCTAGGATTTTTCCTTATCGCGATTAGTCCGCTTTATGGGAATAAATATCTAAACATTATATCTGGTTTGGTTTTTATTCTAATCAGTGTACTTAGGAGTAGGAGAAAATAATTACACTAAATAGAAAACGACTTCCGTATTGGAGGTCGTTTTTTTGACAAAAAGTCCGAACACTGTAATTGTTAAGAGATTGCAAGTTATCTGTAATATTTGTTACATTTCTTTAAGCTCTCTGCAAGGATTATCCCTTAGGATAGATAGGGCAGAAAAACACGAAGGAATCAAATATTATGAGTTATCAAATGATAAAAAAACAATTCAAATTGGGACTGTTTACAGCCCTCATAGGAAATCTTTTATGGTCGGGAATGGTGAATGTCAGTGCAGATGACACAGTTATAAGCGATAGTCCGACAGTATCAGCGTTAACAAAAAAGGTTGAAGCTGCAAAAAAAGCAGCCAAAGCTGCTGCCGCTGCAAAGGCTGCTTTGGCTACCAATATGGTGTCAGAGGTTGCTGTGGAATATACGGCTAATACCTATCCAGCGGGTCAGTGTACTTGGGGTGCCAAAGAAATGGCTCCTTGGGTTGGAAACTATTGGGGTAATGGTGGAGATTGGGCAGCTAGTGCGGTAGCGCTTGGATATGAAGTGGGAACTACTCCAAAAGTTGGCGCTATTGCTGTATGGACAGATGGAGGCTACGGTCATGTTGCCTATGTAACAGATGTGGCAGCTAACGGTCACATTCAAGTTAAGGAATCAAACTATGGTGGAGTATACTACCCAAGTAATGTCCGAGGTTTCTTTGATCCAACAACGACTAGCGAAGGAACAGTCAGCTATATTTACCCACCAGCTGGAGTATAATTATAGACAATATGTAAAGACCCCCAGTTGAGAATTCGTGGATTTACCTGTACACTAGAATAAAAAAACAATC
>NZ_ASCA01000021.1 GCF_002760245.1 Streptococcus suis YS161
TCAAGTTAACATTATTACACTCATTAAAAATTTGGGATTGAAAAATCCCCATAAACTTATTTTACGAGGAGGAAGGAAGTATGTTAGCACAGGTTATTGTAGACATCCCCTTGATGCAGACCGATCAGGCCTATTCCTATCGAGTTCCAGCTGAATTGGAAGAGGGGCTCAAGGTTGGCGTACGTGTCCACGTACCCTTTGGCAAGGGCAATCGCCTCATTCAAGGAATTGTAGTTAACTTGATTGATGAAGATGATGAAAATAACTTACAAGACTTGAAAGAGCTTGCCGAGGTTTTGGACTATAGTCCTGTTCTCAATCAAGAGCAATTTTGGTTGGCTGACCAGATGAGAAAGTCGGTTTTCTCCTACAAAATTACTCTCTTGAAGGCTATGTTGCCAAGTCTTCTCAATTCCACCTATGATAAATTGCTCAGGCCAGGGCTTGGTTTGGAAATTGCAGAGCAGATTAGTCTGTTTGGTGATAAGGAGCAGATTCGTTTTTCTGACTTAGACGTGAAAGAGCAAGGAAAAATCATGCGTCTGGCCCAGTCAGGGAAAATCTTGGTAGACTATGTGGCCAAGGATAAAAAGCAAATCAAGACAGAAAAATGGTACCGAGTTTGTCTGGAGAAATTACGAGAAGCAGACATTAGCAATCGGGCTAAGAAACGGCAGCAATTAAGAGAATTTCTGCTGGAGCACTCGGAAGACCAGCTCCTTTCAAACCTAAAATCGGACTATTCAGCTGATACGCTCCGCTATTTCCAAGAAAAAGGCTATATAGAAGTCTGGGAAGAGGAAGTGTCGCGGACTCAGGGTGTTTTTGATAAGGTAGAAAAAACGCAGGCCTTTGATTTGAATCCAGAGCAGGCCATTGCGGTTCGTGAGATTGTGGCCTCTATCGGTCAGGAAAGTCAGACATTTCTACTGCAAGGAGTGACAGGTTCTGGGAAGACGGAGGTTTATCTGCAGGTTATTGATAGGGTTCTGAAGATGGGGAAAACAGCTATTATGCTGGTGCCTGAAATTTCCTTGACCCCTCAGATGACCAATCGTTTTATTTCTCGTTTTGGTCAGCAGGTTGCCATTCTCCACTCTGGATTGTCTGATGGAGAGAAGTATGACGAGTGGCGGAAGATTGAGGCAGGCAATGCCCAGGTGGTTGTCGGGGCCCGTTCGGCCATTTTTGCCCCTTTGACAAACTTGGGTGTTATCATCATTGATGAGGAGCATGAGGCGACCTACAAGCAGGACAGCAATCCACGCTATCATGCGCGTGATGTGGCAAAGTTACGGGCTGATTATAATCGAGCGACTCTGGTTTTGGGTTCGGCTACGCCTAGCCTTGAAACACGGGCTCGGGCTAGTCGGGGAGTCTATGGAAGACTGACTCTTAACCAGAGGGCTAATCCATTGGCACGTATTCCAGAAGTGGAAGTTGTGGATTTCCGTGATTATATCGGTCAGCAGGAGGCTAGTAATTTTACCCCTGTTCTGATTGAAAAGATAAGAGAAAAATTGGCTCGTAAGGAACAGGTCGTTCTTATGTTGAATAGGCGTGGTTATTCTTCTTTTGTCATGTGTCGGGATTGTGGGACTGTGGACCAATGTCCTAACTGTGATATTTCCCTAACGCTTCACATGGACACAAAAACGATGAATTGCCATTATTGTGGTTTTCAAAAGGGGATTCCTCAGACCTGTCCAAACTGTCAAAGTCGTTCTATTCGTTATTATGGGACGGGTACGCAAAAGGCCTACGATGAATTGCAGGAGCTCTTACCAGAAGCTCGAATTTTGCGGATGGATGTGGATACTACCAAGAAAAAAGGTGCTCATGAGGACTTGCTCGAACGGTTTGGTCGAGGCGAAGCGGATATTCTTCTAGGAACTCAGATGATTGCCAAAGGCTTGGATTTTCCAAATGTGACCCTAGTTGGCGTGCTCAATGCGGATACGGCTCTGAATTTGCCTGATTTTCGGTCTTCTGAGCGAACCTTCCAGTTGCTAACTCAGGTAGCTGGTCGGGCTGGTCGAGCTGATAAGGAAGGAGAGGTCCTGATTCAGACCTACAACCCCAATCACTATGCCATTGCCTTTGCCAAAGAGCAGGACTATGAAGGTTTCTATCGCTATGAGATGGGCATTCGGAAAAATCTTGGTTATCCACCTTACTATTTTACAGTTGGTCTAACCTTTTCGCACAAGTCGGAAGAATTTGTCGTGAAAAAAGCCTATGAAACTGTAGCCTTTCTCCGTCAACACTTAACAGATGCAATTCAAATCCTGGGACCGACGCCCAAGCCTATTGCCAGAACCCATAATCTCTACCACTACCAGATCATCTTGAAATACCGGCATGAAGACCGTTTGGAAGAGGTATTGAATCAGATTTTGGATTGGACGCAGGAGAGAGAAAATCAAGATTTGCGGCTGATTATTGACAATGAACCGCAGAATATGATGTAAAGTCGAGTAATCGGCTTTATTTTTTTGCGTTAAAAGGCTTTAAATAGGCATGAATTAAGGAAAAAATAAGCAAAAATGGTATAATTAAAGGATAATAGAATTAGTAGAAACCTTATAGAGTAAAGGAGATGAGAAAGCAAAGATGACAAAGTTGATTTTTATGGGAACACCAGCATTTTCTGCGACAGTCTTAAAAGGTCTTTTGGCGGATGATCAGTATGAAATCTTAGCTGTTGTTACCCAGCCAGACCGAGCTGTTGGACGAAAAAAAGTCATCCAAATGACACCTGTGAAAGAAGTGGCTTTGGAACACCGTTTACCAGTCTATCAACCGGAAAAGTTATCAGGAAGTCAAGAAATGGATGAGCTGATGAATTTAGGAGCAGATGGGATTGTGACGGCAGCTTTTGGGCAATTCCTACCAACCAAATTGTTGAACTCTGTTGACTTTGCGGTCAATGTTCATGCTTCTCTTCTTCCTAAATACCGTGGCGGTGCCCCTATTCATTACGCTTTGATTAACGGTGATGAACGTGCCGGCGTAACCATCATGGAAATGGTCAAGGAAATGGATGCCGGTGACATGATTTCCAGCGATAGCATTGCTATTGAAGAAAGCGACAACGTCGGCACCTTGTTTGAAAAGTTGGCTGTTGTTGGTCGGGATTTATTATTACAAACCTTACCAGCCTATATTGCTGGTGACTTGAAACCAGTAGCTCAAGATCCAGAACAAGTAACTTTCTCACCAAATATCCAGCCAGAAGAAGAGGTACTGGATTGGAATAAGACAGCTCGTCAACTATTTAATCAGATTCGCGGTATGTACCCGTGGCCCGTTGCCCACACCTATTGGCAAGGGGAACGTTTTAAAATTCAAGAAGCTGTAGAAGCAGAAGGTGAAGGACCAGTTGGTCGGGTTATTGCTCGAAGCAAGAAAGAATTGATCATTGCGACAGGTCAGGGAGCCCTTTCTCTGAAAACTGTCCAGCCAGCTGGTAAGCCAAAAATGACCATTGCAGACTTTTTAAATGGTGCAGGTCGAGATATTGCAGTAGGAGATCAATTTGGTGATCAATAAACATGAAACAGCAAGAAGTCTAGCCTTATCTGTATTGGAACAAGTCTTTGATCAAGGTGCTTACTCGAACATCGCTCTCAATAAGGCCCTAGAATCTTCTCGTTTATCAGCACAGGACAAGGGCTTGGCGACCGAGTTGGTTTATGGGACGGTTTCTCGTAAAATTACCCTAGAGTGGTATTTGGCACATTTTATCGAAGATAGGGAAAAGTTGGACACTTGGGTCTACTATCTCCTCATGTTGAGCCTCTACCAGTTGGTATATTTGGATAAATTGCCTACCCACGCAGTTGTCAATGAGGCAGTTAATATTGCCAAGCGAAAGCCTGGAACTGACAAATTTGTTAATGCCATTTTGCGTAAGCTTAGTCAGGATTCCTTGCCGAAACCAGCAGATATTAAAAGAAAGAACAAACGTTTATCCGTTCAGTATTCTGTGCCAGTTTGGTTGGTCCAAACCCTGATTGCAGAATATGGCGATGAACGTGCAGAGAAGATTTTCCAAAGTTTACATGATCGGAATAAGGCCAGCGTACGCGTGACAGATGGTCAACAAGTGGAGCGATTGGCAGAGGAGCTAGGCGCCCAACACTCGCAGTTATCACCAGTTGGGTTGGTTAAATCCCATGGACACTTTGCGGGGACAGATTATTTCAAGGAAGGACTCATCACCATTCAAGATGAAACCAGTCAATTGGTAGCTCCGACTTTGGATATTCAAGGAGATGAAATCATCTTGGATGCCTGTGCAGCTCCGGGTGGAAAGACCTGTCATATGGCAAGTTATCTTACGGATGGAAAAGTTTATGCGTTGGATTTATATGATCATAAACTAAACCTGATTGAAGAAAACGCACGTCGTTTAGGCCTAGAAGATAAGATTGAGACCAAAGGTCTGGACGCCAGTCGTGTTCATGAGGAATTTGGTCCAGATACCTTTGATAAAATCCTAGTGGATGCCCCATGTTCAGGTATTGGACTCATTCGACGTAAGCCTGATATTCGTTACAACAAGGCATCGATGGACTTTGATTCTCTAAAGACTATCCAGTTGCAGATACTAGACAGTGTTTGCCAAAGCTTGAAAATTGGTGGTATAATAACCTATAGCACATGTACGATTATTGCTAAGGAAAACCAAGAGGTTATTCAAGAATTTCTGCAAAACCATCCCAATTTTGAACAGGTGACACTAGAACACCCTCAAACAGATATTATGGTGGATGGCTGCTTGTTGATAACCCCTGAACAGTATAAGACAGATGGATTTTTCATCGGTCAACTTAGACGAAAATCCTAGAATAAGAGGAGGAAGTTGCTTAGCAACGATAAAAATTATGGAAATTGCATTACTTACTGATGTAGGACAGAAACGTTCGAACAACCAAGACTATATCAATCGCTACAAAAACCGTGCAGGGATTGATTTGGTCGTGTTAGCTGATGGAATGGGTGGGCACCGTGCCGGCCATATTGCTAGTGAAATGGCAGCAACCGATTTGGGAGCTGCTTGGGTTGATACTCAATTAGTGACCTTAAATGATGTCCGTGAATGGATGGTTGCAATCATTGATGCTGAAAACCAAAAGATTCATGAACTTGGACAGACAGAAGAATACAAGGGGATGGGAACAACTCTTGAGGCAGTTGTTGTCATCGACAACCAAATGATCTATGCCCATGTTGGAGATTCACGAGTTGGATTGATTAGAGATGGCGAATATACACGTCTAACCAACGACCATTCGCTGGTAGGTGCCCTTGTTCGAGCTGGTCAGCTCACAGAAGAAGAAGCACAGCGTCATCCTCAAAAAAATATTGTAACGCAGTCCATCGGACAAGCCGAACCAATTGAACCAGACATTGCTTTGAAAACTCTTGAGGTTGGAGATTATGTCCTTATTAACAGCGATGGCTTAACCAATATGGTACCAACCGAGGACATTCGTGATATTGTATTGAGTGATGTTTCAATTGAAAGCAAGGTAGAAACACTTGTACGTTTTGCCAATAATGCAGGCGGTCTAGATAATATTACAGTAGGTTTGCTTCACATTACGGAGGAGGCTAGGTAATGATTCAAATCGGTAAGATCTTTGCCGGTCGGTATCGAATCGTTCGGCAAATTGGTCGAGGCGGTATGGCAGATGTTTACCTAGCAAGAGATTTGATTTTAGATGGAGAAGAGGTTGCTGTTAAAGTTCTTCGGACCAACTATCAGACAGATCAAATTGCTATCCAGCGTTTTCAACGTGAAGCGCGTGCCATGGCAGAACTTGACCATCCCAATATCGTTCGTATTTCGGACATCGGTGAAGAAGATGGTCAACAGTATCTGGCTATGGAATATGTCAATGGCCTCGATTTAAAACGTTATATAAAAGAAAATGCACCACTCTCCAACGATGTTGCGGTGCGAATTATGGGACAGATTCTCCTTGCTATGCGAATGGCGCACACGAGAGGAATTGTCCATCGAGATTTGAAACCTCAGAACGTCCTTTTGACTTCCAATGGAGTTGCTAAAGTAACAGACTTTGGTATTGCAGTTGCCTTTGCTGAAACGAGTTTGACACAAACCAACTCCATGTTGGGGTCTGTTCACTATCTTTCACCTGAGCAGGCGCGTGGTTCGAAGGCGACCATTCAAAGTGACATTTATGCGATGGGAATCATCCTTTTTGAAATGTTGACGGGTCGTATTCCCTATGATGGAGACAGTGCTGTGACGATTGCTCTTCAGCATTTCCAAAAACCTCTCCCATCTGTTAGAGAAGAGAATGCCAACGTACCTCAGGCCTTAGAAAATGTTGTACTAAAAGCAACGGCTAAAAAATTAAACGAGCGCTATAAGTCGGTTGCAGAAATGTATGCAGATTTAGCTTCGGCTCTATCCATGGATCGTCGGAATGAACCCAGGGTTGAACTAGAAGGGAACAAGGTTGATACAAAAACATTGCCAAAACTCTCCCAAGCCAATGTTGAAACGAAAGTACCGCATACAAACAGTTCTGCCCAAGTTTCTGCGACGGATAAGGGGCCTGGTAAGAAAGAAGTGGCGAAGTCGGGAAATAAGCCTGTTTCAAAACCAAGGCCAGGTATGCGTACACGCTACAAAGTCTTGATAGGGGCTATTTTGTTAACAGTCATAGCGGCTGGACTCATGTTTTTCAACACTCCACGAACAGTTACAGTCCCTGATGTGTCTGGTCAAACCGTTGAAAAAGCTACAGAAATGATTGAAGTGGCAGGATTGGAAGTTGGAAACATCACAGAAGAAGCGACAGCGACTGTAGATGAAGGCTTGGTAATACGGACCTCTCCGGCTGCAAAGACGACCAGACGTCAAGGAAGTAAGATTGATATTGTAGTAGCAACGGCTGCGATGGTATCTATTCCAGATGTGACAGATAAGGATTCTGATACTGCACGGCAGGAATTGGAGGCTCTTGGTTTCCAAGTGACAATAAAAGAAGAATATAGCGAAAAAGTTGCCCAAGGACTCGTTATCAAAACAGATCCAGGAGCAAATAGTTCTGCTGAGAAAGGGGCGAAAATTACCCTTTACGTTTCCAAAGGAGTGGCGCCACAAGTTGTGCCAAACGTTGTTGGAAAAACTCAGGAGAATGCTACTCAAATTCTTCAGACAGCAGGCTTCAGTATTGGAACTATTACTCAGGAATATAGCTCATCTGTTACTGCGGGTCAGGTTATCAGTACAGATCCTGTTGCCAATACAGAGTTGACAAAAGGTTCTATCATCAATCTAGTTGTTTCAAAAGGAAAAGAATTGATTATGCCTGATTTAACATCTGGCAATTACACCTATTCACAGGCACGTAGTCAATTACAAACGCTAGGCGTCAATGTGGAAAGTATTGAAAAACAAGAAGATAGAAGCTATTACTCAACGACAAGTGACATCGTCATTGGACAATATCCTGCTGCTGGAGCAACAATTGATGGAACAGTTACCTTGTATGTCTCCGTTGCATCAACCGGCACCAGTAGCGATTCCTCAACAGGAAGTTCCACCAGCACAAGTACTTCAACAGATAGCGGACGATAAAGATGAATAAGGTTGGGCAGATGCCGAACCTTTTTCTCTTGATTAGAGAGCGTAGCTTGTGAGCGGTCCCCTATGCCAAAATTGTTTCCTTCTGTCCATCAAGAGTGATGGCCTAGGAGTGATTTGCATAGTTTATAGTCATGTTTAGTTTATTTTGCTTGCTTCGTTAATTTACTTTGCCGTACCCAAGTATAGCCTGCATCTCGTTGCTTTGAACTAATATAGACATTTGAATTATCTTTGATACATCGTCACTTTCGCCTTGCCATACTTTAGTATAGCCTGCGCCTCAGTTCCTTGTCTGAAAGCTAATTCATTCGACTATATTTCCTACTTTGGATGGAGTTCTTTTACTTATTTTTTGTTACAATAGTATAGAAAGGATGGAGAAGATGCGGAAAGTTCAATTTTTTCTACTAATAGAAAGTATGATTTTTACGATGGCAGCCTTTGACGTGGTAGCCAATGAGGCCAGTCGGACCCTGCTACTTTTCTCTGCCTTATTACTCGTCATTTGGTACTTCCTAGGAAGAAAAGTCAACAGTGTTCTACTGGTCAGCTCCTTATCTCTATTATTTTTGGTCTTTGTTTTAAATCCCTTCTTCATTATTGGGATTATGCTACTAGTCGTGTACATGCTGATTAATTTCTTTTCACGTTATGAAAAGAGAAACCAATATACCCACATTGTTTTTAGTGACTATTCTCTACAGGTTCAAAAAGAGAAAAATAGATGGTTTGGCAACCACGACCACTCTCAAGATAGGTTTGGTTTTGAAGATATTAACATTGTACGTTTGTTTGGCAATGATGTAGTTGATTTGGATAAGACTGTATTAGTTGGCAGAGATAATATTGTTGTTATTCGTAAAACGTTTGGACGGACAAAAATTATTGTTCCAATTGATGTTGAGGTTGCACTTTCAGCAACTAGTATCTATGGACGAGTAAGTTTCCTGGGTGAATCATATTGGGATTTGCGGAATGAAAGTATAGCGGTCAATAGTCCTGATTATCAAGAATCACACAAACGTGTAAAAGTCGTTACCAACAATATACTGGGAGATGTGGAGGTGGTTCGCGTATGAGAAAACGTACCTACCTACTCCTCGCCTGGTTTGCCTGTCTTATTGTTTTTGTGGTGATTGCTTCCACCCTCCCACTTTTAAATTATTCGTTGCTAGATGTTACGCTCTGGATTTCAACGGAGCAGCTCGTGTTTACTCTCATTCTACTAGTTATCGTTTTAACCCTTTTTCTAGCTGTAATGGTACAAACTGTCAGCCTAGCCTCCACTCAGGTTATGCGGACGAAGTTACAAGCTATCTTGAAGAATAAAAGTATTCGAACAGATACCGAAAGTGATCAGCTCTTGCTCCAGTTGTCTGATAAGGTCAGAAACCTCACGCGTCAGGTGCAGCTGGTTGACAATCAAGATTTAGTCAAGAAAGAAGAGATTGTTGAGGGAGAACGGAAACGGATTGCCAGGGATTTGCATGATACGGTTAGTCAAGAGTTATTTGCAACGAGCATGATTTTGTCAGGATTATCGTCCAATCTATCCACTCTTCCGCAGGAAACTTTGCAGGAACAGCTGATGCTCGTGAAAGACATGATTGAGTCTGCCCAAAGAGACCTACGCATCCTATTATTACATCTACGCCCAAGTGAACTTGAAAGTAAAACCTTGGTTGAAGGATTTGAGCTGATTTTGCGTGAAGTTAGCGACAAAAGTAATATTATCGTTCATTTCCAACATGAAGTAGAGGAGTTACCGAAACTAATTGAAGAACATCTCTTCCGCATTGCGCAAGAAATTATCAGTAATACCTTGCGACATGCCAAAGCCAAGCATTTGGATGTTTACCTCTTGCAGAAGGAAACAGAACTTCAGTTGAAAATGACAGACGACGGTATCGGCTTCCAACAAGGTGCAGATGATGAATTAAGTTACGGTCTTCAAAACATACGTGAGCGGGTTGAAGACATGGCTGGAACGATAAAAATTCGCACAGCTCCAAATAAGGGAGTGGCGATCGATATTCGTATCCCACTATTGAAAGGAAAAGAAGATGAATATGATTCGAGTGATGCTGGTTGACGACCATGAGATGGTTCGTCTAGGATTGAAAAGTTACTTAAATTTACAGCCAGATGTTGAAGTAGTTGCAGAAGCTAGTGATGGCGAGGAAGGTTTGGCCAAAGCATTAGAGGTTAAACCCGATGTTGTAGTGATGGACTTGGTTATGCCCAAGATGACTGGCGTAGAAGCAACCTTGGCCTTGCTGAAGGAATGGCCGCAAGCGCAGATTGTCATCCTGACCTCCTATCTAGATAATGAAAAAATCTATCCTGTGCTGGAAGCAGGAGCTCGTGGTTATATGTTGAAAACATCAAGTGCTGACGAAATCTTAGCAGCCATCCGCAAGGTAGCTCTTGGAGAATATGCTATTGAGACAGAAGTAGAGAAAAAAGTAGAGCACCATAAACGCCACCCAGATTTACATGATGACTTGACAGCTCGTGAACGCGAAATCTTGACGCTGTTAGCCAAGGGATATGATAATCAACGAATTGCAGATGAGTCCTTCATATCCTTAAAAACTGTTAAGACCCATGTTTCCAATATCTTATCCAAACTAGCTGTTAGCGATCGTACTCAAGCAGTTGTTTATGCTTTCCAGCATGGTTTGGTGGCGCAAGAGGACCAATAGTGGTATAATGAAAATTAGTTAATTTTCAACCAAAGGATAGTGGAATTATATGGATGCAAAACTCAGATATAAGGCAAAAAAAATAAAAATAGTCTTTTTTGACATTGACGACACGCTACGTGTGAAGAATACAGGCTACATTCCTGAATCAATTCAGCAGGTTTTCAAATCGCTGAAAGAAAAGGGAATTTTGACAGGAATTGCGTCAGGACGAACGCCTTATGGTTTGGTGCCAGAAATCAAAGCCTTAAAGCCAGACTTTTTCGCTATGATTAACGGCTCCTACGTAGAAGATGCCAAAGGTCAGGTAGTGTACCATCAGCCAATGCCCCAAAATTTAGTAGAATCTGTATTAAATTGGGCTAAAGAAATTGGAATCGAATATGGTATGCTTGGTAGTCAAAAAGGGACACTTTCTGCACGAACTGACCGCATTAGTCAAGTAATTGACTTGATTTATGAAGGTTTGGAAACAAACCCAACTTTTTATAAAGAAAATGACATCTACCAATTGCTAACTTTCGAGAAAGATGGTCACGAAGTAGAACTTCCAGAAGAGTTGCAAGCGGAATTGCGTAGTGTTCGTTGGGATGCTATTTCATCGGACATTGTGCTAAAAGGCTCTTCCAAAGCAACTGGTGTTGCTAAGGTTGTTGAAAAACTAGGCCTGAAACCTGAAAATGTCCTAGTGTTCGGAGATGGACTCAACGATATTGAGTTGTTCGATTATGCAGGAATTAGTATCGCTATGGGACATTCGCATCCAGAACTGCAAAAGCATGCAGATTATATCACAAAAAAAGTAGAAGAAGATGGCATTTTTGATGCCTTGGAGAAATTAGGTATGGTAGAAAAAGAAAAATATTTCCCGCAATTAGATTTGGAAAATGTTACAGGACCAGTTGCGCATATCAAGACTAACCATGGTAAGTTAACAGTAAAACTCTTTCCTGAAATTGCACCCAAAACTGTAGCAAATTTCGTAGCTCTTTCTAAAGATGGCTATTATGACGGAATTATCTTCCATCGTATTATCAAAGACTTTATGATTCAAGGTGGCGATCCAACCGGAACAGGTATGGGTGGTGAATCTATTTATGGTACTGCGTTTGAAGATGAATTTTCAATGGAAGCTTTTAATCTCAGAGGAGCCTTGTCAATGGCCAATGCAGGACCAAATACAAATGGAAGCCAATTCTTTATCGTTCAAAACCAAAACTTCCCATACAATGCGAAAGAATTAGAACGAGGCGGTTGGCCTAAAGAAGTTGCAGAAGCCTATGTCAAAAATGGCGGGACACCACATCTAGATCAACGCCACACAGTGTTTGGTCATCTAGTTGATGAAGACTCCTTCGTCGTCTTGGATGCTATCGCAGCGGTTGCAACAGATTCAGCAGATCGTCCACATGAAGATGTTGTAATTGAGACCATCGAAATAGAGGATTAAGATGAAAATCGGAGATAAACTCAAGGGGACGGTAACGGGCATTCAGCCGTATGGAGCCTTTGTACAATTAGAGAATGGGACGACGGGCCTAATCCATATCTCGGAAATCAAAACAGGTTTTGTTGATAATATTTATGATCATTTAAAATTGGGGCAAGAGGTTTTGGTACAGGTAGTCGACTTTGATGAATATACTGAAAAGGCTAGTTTATCAATCCGGACCTTGGAAGAAGAACAACAAAAAATTCCGCGTCATCATCGTTTTACAAATGAACGGAATAAAATTGGTTTTTCCCCTTTAGCAAAACAACTTCCGAAATGGATTGAGGAAGCTAAAGGCTATCTCAAAGAACACAAAGAAAAGAAGGTATAGGATGCATTCCTAACCTTCTTTCTTTTTAATCATTGAACTCATAAAGAGCTGTTGACAAGTAACGTTCTCCGTTATCAGGTAAGATTGCCAACACTTTTTTTCCAGTTCCCAACTCCTTAGCGACTTCGATAGCAGCGTGAATTGCTGCACCTGAAGAAATACCAACTAAGAATCCTTCTTTTCCACCGATAGCACGACCTGTAGCTAAGGCATCATCGGATTTGACACGAATAATGCCATCATAGGCGCTAGTATCCAAAGTATCTGGAATAAAACCTGCCGAAATACCTTGGATTTTGTGCGGACCAGGTGCTTCACCAGATAAGACAGCTGATTCATCAGCTTCGACAGCATAGATAGCAATATCTGGATTTGCTGTCTTCAAAACATGCGAAACACCTGAAACGGTACCACCAGTACCAACGCCAGATACAAAGGCATCTAAACCAGTTGTTCCAAAGTCTTCCAAAATTTCCTTTCCTGTTGTATCTTCGTGAACTTTTGGATTGGATGGATTAGCAAACTGGAAAGGAACCCAGCCATTTTTTTCTTCAGCAATCTCTTTTGCTTTGGCGATAGCCCCTTTCATCCCTTCGCTACCAGGAGTCAAGACAAGTTCAGCTCCATAAGCTTGGATAATCTTACGACGCTCAACACTCATGGTTTCAGGCATGACGATAATCACCTTATAACCTTTTGCTGCTCCAACCCAAGCAAGACCGATACCAGTGTTACCACTTGTTGGCTCAACAATAGTATCTCCAGGTTTGATTGTACCAGCCTTCTCAGCATCTTCAATCATAGCCAAGGCGATACGGTCTTTTACAGAAGATCCTGGGTTAAAGGCCTCTAATTTCACATAGACCTCCGCTGCTCCCTCTGGAACGATATTATTGAGTTTAATAATAGGTGTTTTTCCAACTAATTGAGTAATGTTTTGATAAATAGCCATATGGCACCTCCAAATAATGTTATTATACATTATATAGTAGAAAGTCAAAAAAGGATAATATAAAAAAACTATCTCGCCGATAGCTTTTTTTAATAGACAGGTACCTCAACGATTCGAGAGTTAGCTTTTTCCGCGGATACTTTTCCGTGGTAAAAGTCAGTGAGACTTGCTAAGGTTTGTTCAAGGAATTCTTTATCTACAAAAATCATGGTTGAAACTTCAGTAGTAAACTGGGTATCAAATTCTTCCAGACCTTGCCCAGCTCGCCAATTGGCAAACTCTTGGTATTGGGCATAGGACATGCTAATGGAAATCCCTTCCTGCTCCTTGACTTCCACAACCCCGATTTCCTTGACTGCATTAGCCACGGCTCCAGCGTAAGCACGAATAAGTCCGCCTGCCCCGAGTTTGATACCTCCAAAATAGCGGGTAACCACTGTTGCGACATTGGTTAGTTCGTGATTTTCTAAAACCGCCAGCATTGGCACACCAGCAGTACCAGACGGCTCCCCATCATCTGAGGAACGCTTGATTTCCATATTTTCTCCAAGAACAAAAGCAGAGCAGTTATGAGTAGCCTTGTAATGTTCTTTCTTGATTTTGTTGATAAAGTCGCGAGCTTCCTCCTCGCTGGTCACTCGTTTCATAAAGCAGATAAATCGTGACTTTTTAATTTCTTCCTCAACAATACCATCTTCTCTAATTGTTTTAAATTCTTTCATAACCAAATTGTACTAATTTTTTTAAAAACTGACAAGAAATTCCGAATAAATAAGTGATGAAAGAATTAGAAAATTATTATGGAAGATTATTTACCAAATACCAATTGACAGCAAAAGAAAGAGAAATAGCAGAAAAAGTGCCAAGTCTTACAAAAAAGAATAACTGCTTTCGCTGTGGAACAACTTTTGAAGAAGAAAACAAATTGCCAAACGATGCTTATTACTGTCGAGCCTGCTTGCTTCTAGGCAGAGTGCGGTCAGACGAAAAACTCTATCATTTTCCTCAGAAAGATTTTCCAATCACTAAGTGTTTAAAATGGAAAGGTCAACTAACTGATTGGCAACAAAGAATTTCAGATGGACTAGTTGCAAACGTGGAAAATAATCGTGCGACATTGGTTCATGCAGTAACAGGAGCAGGTAAGACAGAGATGATCTACCACACCGTTGCCTCAGTGATTGATAAAGGCGGAGCGGTTTGCCTAGCCAGTCCTCGAATTGATGTTTGTATCGAACTCTATAAACGTCTGCAAAATGACTTTTCAGTTCCAATTAGTTTACTGCATGGAGAGTCTGAACCCTATTTCCGAACTCCATTAGTTGTAGCAACCACACATCAGTTATTAAAATTTTATCAGGCCTTTGATTTGGTTTTGATTGATGAAGTAGACGCCTTTCCCTATGCAGATAATCCCATGCTCTATCAAGCAGCAGATAATGCGGTCAAGGAAGACGGAGTTCAAGTTTTTCTGACGGCGACTTCAACAGATGAATTGGATAAAAAAGTCAGAATGGGTAAATTAAGCCGTCTTAGTTTGCCAAGGCGCTTTCATGGCAACCCACTTGTTGTCCCGCAAAAAGTCTGGTTTAGTAAATTCGATGATACCCTAAAGAAAAATAGACTAGTTCCAAAGTTGAAAAAAGCGATTGAAGAACAGAGAAAGTCGGGCTTTCCCTTACTCATTTTTGTCCCAGAAATCTCCAAAGGTCAAGAATTTACCAAGATAATGAAAAAAACATTCCCAGAAGAAACAATTGGCTTTGTATCTAGTCAAACAGAAAATCGCCTTGAAATAGTTGAAGGGTTTCGCAAGAGAGAAATCACAGTCTTAATCTCGACTACTATTCTTGAACGTGGGGTGACCTTCCCATGTGTAGACGTCTTTGTTGTTCAAGCCAATCATTACCTCTACACAGCGTCAAGTCTCGTTCAGATTGCAGGTCGGGTTGGTAGGAGTATGGAACGTCCGACTGGTTTACTCCAGTTTTATCATGAGGGAAGTACAGGAGCCATTGAAAAGGCAATCGCTGAAATTAAACAGATGAACAAGGAGGCTGGTTATGTCTAATTGTCTATTGTGCGCCCAAGCTATGAAAAATAAAACAAGATTTTCAGATCTCATCTTCTTTAGTAAAGAAAAATCGGGCATCTGTGAAGAATGTTTTTCAACTTTTGAGGAAATAGCAGAGCAACACTGTCCACATTGTTATAAAAATGGAGAATCGGAAAGTTGCAAGGATTGTCAGTACTGGCAGAATCAAGGGAAACCAGTTGTCCACACAGCTTTGTACCGATATAATCAAGCGATGGCACATTATTTTAGTCGCTACAAATTTCAAGGAGACTATGTTTTAAGAAATATTTTTGCTAAAAAGCTTAGAATAGCGTTAAGCCAATTTCCTGACTACACAATTGTTCCCATACCAATTAGTCAAAAACGACTATTAGAACGCGGTTTTAATCAAGTGGAAGGACTTTTGAGTGCTACAAATATTCCCTATCAGTCCCTTCTTGGAAAGTATGAAAGCCAAAAACAATCATCTAAAAATCGTGCAGAGAGACTAGAAGCAAAACAGATGTTCTATCTATTAGATGAAAAAGAAGTGCCAGAAAAAATATTATTATTCGACGATATATATACAACAGGAGCCACAATCCAACTTGCTGTAGAACTTTTCATGAAAATTGGTAGGAAAGAAATCAAAACATTTTCACTAACACGATGAGAAAACGGTTGCATTTATTTAATAATGTGATATAATAATAGTGAAGAAAGGCGAAAGCCAAGAAAGAGGTACTAAATATGATTAAATTCAGTATTCGTGGAGAAAACCTTGAAGTTACAGATGCACTTCGCACCTATGTAGAAGAGAAAGTGGCTAAGATTGAGAAATATTTCAATGAAGAACAAGAGTTGAATGCTAAAGTAAATCTAAAAGTTTACCGTGACAAGCGTGCAAAAGTAGAAGTGACAATTCCAGTTGGAGCAGTTACACTTCGCGCAGAAGATATTTCACAAGAAATGTATGGCTCTATCGATCTTGTAGTAGATAAGATTGAACGTCAAATTCGTCGTAACAAAACCAAGATTGAACGAAAACATCGTCAAAAAGTGGCAACTGGTCAAGTCTTTACAGATGAACTTGTTGAGCAAACAGGCGAGGAAGTAAAAGTGGTTCGTACTAAGCAAGTAGACTTGAAACCAATGGATATGGAAGAAGCAGTCCTCCAATTGGAGTTGCTTGGACATGATTTCTTTATCTATACAGATGCTAATGACGGTACAACAAATGTATTGTATAGACGTGAAGATGGAGATTTGGGTCTTCTAGAGGTACGTCAATAAGGATAATAAAACAGTTGCAGTTTTTGCAGCTGTTTTATTATTTTCAAAAAACCGGTTGACAATGTATATAAGTCATGATAGAATGATTGAGTTGTCTCTTGAGGGGCTAGTTAATAGAGGAACGAAAAAAAGTTTCGAAAAAGTGTTGACAAGCCCATCAGAAGATGATAGAATGATTGAGTTGTCTCTTGAGGGGACTAGTTAACAGAGGAACGAAAAAAAGTTTCAAAAAAGTGTTGACAAAGTTCACAAGAAATGATAAACTAAGATAGTTGTCGCGAGAGCGTGATAACGACAAGATCTTTGAAAATTAAAGAAGACGAACCAAACGTGCAGGGTGATTTATCTAAGGATAAATCGT
>NZ_ASCA01000022.1 GCF_002760245.1 Streptococcus suis YS161
GCCTTGGCAGCCACCAGCATAGCTGGTGGTTTTCTTGTTTTTCTCTACGAGAAAAACTGGCTCGAAGCCATAATTAAAGCTGTTGACCCAACTCCCAAAGCCATATAGACCGCCAAATAGACATTCAAAATCGTATTGGCAAGACCAACTGCCGTCACCGCTACCAGCCCTAGCTGGGCTATTAAGAGGGTATCCACAAAACCAACTAAGGTCTGAAAAATATTTTCCACCGTAGCAGGCAAGGCCAAACGAATAATTTCTTTTCCTAAACTTTCTTGCTTCATTTTCCTCTCCACGATTTTATTTAGAATAATTATAAATAAAAGCGAGCGAAAAAGCAAGAAAACAGACCACATGTGTAGTCTGTCAGTGAATATTTATTTCGCAGTCTTTCAGTTTACTTTTAGTACTAGGCAACGAGCTACAGGCTGTACTAAGGTACGGCAAAGCGAGTTAACGACGTAATAAAAGAAAAACTGAACGACTGTATTACGGATGCAAGCGGTGCAACATTCTCGGGAATGGAATGGCTTCACGAATGTGTTTTGTACCAGCGACGAAGGTTACCATACGCTCGATACCGATACCAAAACCACCGTGTGGCACTGAACCGTATTTACGAAGGTCAAGGTAAAATTCGTATTCTGACTTGTCCATGCCGAGCTCGTCCATCTTGGCTACCAAGGCATCGTAATTGTCCTCACGCATCGAACCACCGATAATTTCACCGTAGCCTTCTGGAGCAAGCAAGTCCGCACAGAGCACGCGCTCTGGATTGCCAGGAACTGGCTTCATGTAGAAGGCCTTGAAGCTTGCTGGATAGTTAACAACGAAAGTCGGTACACCAAAGTAGTTTGAAATCCAAGTTTCATGCGGTGATCCAAAGTCATCACCATGCTCGATGTGTTCGTAGTCTGTATCTTCATCAGCTTCATGCTCTTGAAGAAGGGTAATGGCATCATCATAAGCCACACGTTTAAATGGCTCCGCAATGTAGCGTTTGAGGGCATCCACATCACGCTCAAGAGTTTCCAAGGCTTGTGGAGCACGGTCGATAACCCCTTGAATCAAGGCTTTGACATAAGCTTCTTGCAAGTCAAGTGACTCTTCATGGCTGAGGAATGAATACTCGGCATCCATCATCCAGAACTCAGTCAAGTGACGGCGAGTTTTTGATTTTTCCGCACGGAAAACAGGACCGAAGTCGAAGACGCGACCAAGGGCCATGGCACCAGCCTCAAGATAAAGCTGACCTGATTGACTGAGGTAGGCAGGTTGACCAAAGTAGTCTGTTTCGAACAATTCTGTCGAATCTTCTGCCGCATTTCCAGACAAGATTGGGCTATCAAACTTGATAAAGCCATTCTTTTCAAAGAATTCATAAGTCGCATAGATGATGGCGTTACGGATTTGCTGGATAGCGACCTGTTTACGAGAACGCAACCAGAGATGACGGTTATCCATAAGGAAGTCCGTACCGTGTTCCTTTGGTGTGATTGGGTAATCTTGTGACTCACCGATCACTTCAAGGTCTGTCACATCTAGCTCATAACCAAACTTAGAACGCTCGTCTTCCTTGACAATCCCTGTCACATAGACAGACGTTTCTTGGCTGAGGCGTTTTGCTACATCAAACTTCTCAGTACCAGCTTCTTCACCGAATTTTTCGATGAAGTTCGGCTTGAAAGCAACTGCTTGGAAGAAGGCTGTTCCGTCACGCAACTGCAAGAAGGCCAATTTGCCCTTACCTGACTTGTTGGCAACCCAGGCACCAATGGTCACTTCTTGACCGACATAATCTTTTACTTGGTTGATGGTAATCAATTTTCTAGACATTATTTTTCCTCTTTTTATTTTTTCATAAATGTGTATAGTCGAGCCACTGCTTCTTTGAGCGTGTCCATATCTGTCGCATAGCTGAGGCGGATATTCTCAGGAGCTCCAAAACCAGCACCTGTCACCATTGCAACTCCTACTTCTTCCAAAATCGCTGTGGTAAATTCAGTTACATCTGTGTAGCCTTTCATTTCCATAGCTTTTTTAACATTCGGAAAGAGATAGAAGGCCCCTTCTGGCTTGATCACTTCAAAACCTGGCACTTCTGCCAGCAAGGGATAAATGGTATTAAGTCGCTCTTCAAAGGCCTGACGCATGGTTTCTACTGTATCTTGCGGACCTGTAAAGGCTTCAATGGCCGCATACTGAGCAGCGGTTGTTAAGTTTGACGTCGTTTGTCCGACAATCTTACTCATGGCTGCAATGATCTCAGGATTACCAACGGCAAATCCAACCCGCCAACCTGTCATGGCATAGGCCTTGGCCACCCCATTGACAACAATAGTCTGCTGGCGAATGCTTTCTGAAATGCTTGAAATCGGTGTAAAGGTATTTCCATTATAGACCAAACGACCGTAAATATCGTCTGCCAAGATGAGAATATCGTGCTCTACAGCCCAGTTTCCAATAGCTTCCAACTCCTCACGACTGTAAATCATACCTGTCGGATTGGACGGGCTGTTGAGTAGGAATACCTTGGTCTTATCCGTACGAGCCGCTTCCAGCTGATCAACCGTTACCTTGAAATTGTGCTCTTCACTTGCAGTGACAAAGACTGGCACCCCATCATTCATCTTGATTTGGTCTGCGTAGGATACCCAGTAAGGCGTTGGAATCAAGACCTCATCACCAGGATTGATGACTGCCGCAAAGAAGGCATAGAGGACAAACTTAGCACCTGTCGCAAGAACAACTTGATTGCGTTCGATAGAGTAGCCATAGAAATTCTCAAAGTAGGTATTGACTGCGTCCTTCAACTCAGGAAGACCTGAAGCTACCGTATAAAAACTCGCCTTACCATCTTCGATAGACTTAATAGCAGCTTCTTGGATATTCTTGGGTGTGACAAAGTCTGGCTCACCCAAGGTCAGCTCTAAAATATCACGTCCTTCCGCCTTCAAGGCTTTTGCACGCGCACCTGCTGCCAGAGTTACACTTTCTTCCATCTCTAAGACTCGTCTTGATAACTTGCTCATAAGCCCTCCTTCTTGATAAAATCTCCTGTTTCAAAATTTACTAAATAATAAGCTGTCCCAGATTTGACCTCCCAAATTGGTTTGTCATCCCTAAAACCTAGAATCACCCTATCAGCTACTGACGCACCATTCTCTGTAGCGACTGCCTGCGCTTCTTCCTTAGAAATACCATTCGCCATTGGATAAACGTACACAGTATTTGTCTCTTCAGGAATGATAACCGCAATCATTTCCCCCTGACTCGTCTTTCCTTGCACGCTAAAGTATGTTTCTGTCCCGTTGTAGATAGAGACATCATCAACAACCTCTATATCCGCATAGTCTCGAGCTACAGAAATAGCATGATTCTGTACATCAGAAAAAGGCTTAGCTGCAAGGTCCAAAATAACGAATATCGAAAAAGTCATGACACTTAGGAGTATAAAGGAACCAGCTATCAGCTGGCCCTTCTTCGTTGCCAATACTTCCAAAAGTTGAAAAATCTTTTTTTCCATAGTAGTCCTATTATACTACAAGTTAAAGCATATTTCCATTTTTTCCGTAATTGAATTGTGAATAAACTTTCATTCTCCTTCAGACAGAGAACGGATATAAGAACTGGGACCCACAGTTCAGCTTCTCTATGCTATAGAAAGTACTTTACCTATGAATATAGGATTTAACTTTTTTTGCTTGATAACCGAGCTATTTATTGCTAAAATATTCTCATGAGAACTGTTGAACAATCTTTAAACGAGAACAAGCATGCACTTCACAGTCTAGTCGTCTTTCGCAGAGCAGCTAATACTATCACAAAATCAGAATTAGAAACAATCAAAAAATACGGACTGACAGTTTGTCAGTTTGGAGTGATGGAGGCACTCTACAACAAAGGAAATCTGCGAATTCAAGACTTAATTGATAAATTATTAAGTACTTCTGGCAACATGACTGTCGTTATAAAAAACATGATTCGAGATGGTTATATCTACAAGACTATCGATACAAATGACCGTCGTGCTTCCTTGATTGCTCTCACTCCACTTGGACGCGAAACCATTGAAAAAATCCTTCCAGAGCATTATGATCACGTTGGAGAGATTTTTTCTGTCCTTAGTTCAGAAGAACAAGACCAATTAGCCGAGATACTTAAAAAATTCAAGAACCAGCAGACCTAGGATTGCCAACAAAAGACAAATACGATATACTAAATTTATGTTTTTATGAAAAGGAGGTCCATCATGGCAAACGTATTGTTTTTAGTTGGTTCACTACGTGACGGTTCTTTTAACCATCAAATGGCAAAAAAAGCTGAAGCATTCTTGGCTGATAAGGCTAAAGTATCTTACATTGATCTTGCAAAAATTCCCCTATTCAACCAAGACATCGAGACACCTATCCTTCCTGAAATCGCAGAGCTACGTGCACAAGTAGACGCTGCGGATGCTATCTGGATTTTCTCACCAATATATAACTATGCAATCCCAGGCATCGTAAAAAATGCTCTCGATTGGCTCAGTCGTTCGCTCGATTTATCCAATCCAAAAGGACCATCTATCCTACAAGATAAAATCACCACTGTCTCTGCAGTCGCAAACAGTGGTCACGACCACCTATTCAAAGACTTCCAACACCTTCTTCCATTTATCCGTACTCAGATTGCTGGTGAATTTACAGGTTCAACCATCAATCCAGAAGCATGGGGAACAGGTGTATTGGAGTTATCTGACGAAACTCTAGCAAAACTCAAGCAACAAGCAGCTGATCTGTTGGCAGCAATTCAATAATCAAAAAAACCAGAATTTCTGGTTTTTTTTTGATTATGGCTTCGAGCCAGTTTTTCTCGTAGAGAAAAACAAGAAAACCACCAGCTATGCTGGTGGCTG
>NZ_ASCA01000023.1 GCF_002760245.1 Streptococcus suis YS161
CGGTTGCACATGCTGATGAAGTCACATCATCAGTTGACACCGCCATTCAACGAACGGAAAATCCAGCCACGAATTTACCAGAAACACAACCAAACCCTGTATCTGAACAAACTGAAAGTTTAGGGTCAACTGGACAATCTAACGGTGCAATTGCAGTCACCGTACCACATGATACGGTAAAACAAGCAGTTGAAGAGGCAACGGCTGAAGGTGTTTCTACGGTTGAAGATAGTCCAATGGATTTAGGAAATACAAGATCTGCGGCAGAAACCAACCAACAAATTTCAAAAGCTGAAGCAGATGCCCAAAAACAGGTTGTGGCTATCAATGAAGTTACTGAAACCTACAAAGCTGACAAAGCGACATACGAATCAAATAAAGCACGCATTGAACAGGAAAATGAGGTGCTGTCACAGGCCTACGAAGAGGCCAACCAAACTGGTAAAGAGACAAATGCTTGGGTTGATACCAAAGTCAATGACCTAAAAACTCGGTATGTAGATGCTGATGTGACAGTAAATGAACAAGTAGTTTCATCAGGAAATGGGACATCTGTACTAGACTATACAAACTATGGCAAGGCTGTTGAAACCATTCAATCAACTAACGAACAAGCTGTAGCGGATTATCAAACAAAGAAAACAAAGGCAGATGATATTGTTGCGAAAAATCAGGTCATTCAACAGGAAAATGAAGCTGGACTTGCTAAGGTAAAGGCAGATAATGAAGCCATTGAAAGGCGTAATCAGGCTGGTCAAGCAGCTGTTGATGCTGAAAACCGTGCAGGTCAAGCCGCAGTAGATCAAGCTAATCAGGAGAAACAACAATTAGTTTCAGATCGTGCTGCCGAGATTGAAGCTATTACCAAACGTAATAAAGAAAAAGAAGTCGCAGCCAGAAAAGAGAATGAAGCGATTGATGCCTATAATGCCAAAGAATTGGAACGCTATCAACGTGATTTGGCCGAGATTTCAAAAGGTGAAGAAGGTTATATTTCTGAAGCCCTTGCTCAAGCCCTAAATCTCAATAACGGTGAGCCACAAGCACAACATGGAGCCAATACCCGAAATCCTAATCAAATCATTTCAACTGGCGATGCTTTGCTGGGTGGCTACTCAAGAATTTTGGATTCCACAGGATTCTTTGTCTATGACAGCTTCAAAACAGGTGAGACTCTTAGTTTTAGCTATCAAAATCTTCAACATGCACGATTTGATGGTAAAAAGATTAGTCGAGTGACTTACGATATTACCAACCTTGTATCACCAGCTGGAACCGATGCCGTGAAATTGGTTGTACCAAATGATCCCACAGAGGGCTTTATTGCCTATCGAAATGACGGAAATGGTGACTGGCGAACAGACAAGATGGAGTTTCGTGTAGTTGCTAAGTATTTCTTGGAAGACGGTTCACAAGTTACCTTCTCCAAAGAAAAACCAGGAGTCTTCACGCATTCTTCCCTCAATCATAATGACATTGGTCTAGAATATGTCAAAGATTCTTCTGGGAAATTTGTGCCGATTAATGGTTCAACCGTTCAAGTGACTAATGAAGGTCTGGCCCGTTCGTTGGGTTCCAACCGTGCAAGTGATTTGAATTTACCTGAGGAATGGGATACCACATCAAGTCGTTATGCTTATAAAGGAGCTATTGTCTCAACGGTTACATCAGGCAATACCTATACAGTCACCTTTGGGCAAGGCGATATGCCACAGAATGTTGGCTTGTCATACTGGTTCGCCTTAAATACCCTACCAGTGGCACGTACAGTAACACCGTATAGTCCCAAACCTCATGTAACAGTGGAACTTGAACCCATTCCAGAACCTATTACGGTAACACCAGATGTCTTTACTCCTAAAACATTTACACCAGAAAAGCCTGTAACCTTCACCCCAAAGCCTTTGGATGAAGTAGTGCAGCCTAGTCTGACCTTGACCAAGGTAACCTTACCTATCAAACCTATTCCAAAAGAACTTCCAACGCCACCACAAGTACCAACTGTCCATTATCATGCGTACCGTTTGACGACAACTCCAGAGATTATGAAAGAAGTGGTCAATAGTGACCAAGCTAATCTTCATGAGAAAACTGTCGCAAAAGATTCAACGGTGATTTATCCCTTAACAGTTGATGCCTTATCGCCCAATCGTGCCCAAACGACTAGTCTCATTTTTGAGGACTACTTGCCTGCTGGTTACCTATTTGATAAGGAAACAACACAAAAAGAGAATGGAAACTATGTCCTTAGCTTTGATGAGACTAAGAATTTTGTGACCTTAACCGCAAAGGAAAACTTGTTGCAGGAGGTAAATAAAGATTTAACCAAGGTTTATCAATTGACCGCTCCAAAACTCTATGGTTCTGTTCAAAATGATGGGGCAACCTATTCCAATAGTTACAAACTCCTTTTGAACAAGGGCACAACCAATACTTACACAGTCACTTCAAATGTTGTAACGGTTCGTACACCAGGTGATGGGGAGACAACCACACTCATTACACCAGATAAAAACAATGAAAATGCGGATGGCGTCCTCATTAATGACACGGTCGTAGCCCTTGGCACAACCAACCACTACCGATTGATTTGGGATTTGGACCAGTATAAGGGAGATCGTTCTGCTAAAGAGACAATTGCACGAGGCTTCTTCTTTGTGGACGATTACCCAGAGGAAGTGCTAGATGTGGTGGAAAATGGCACGGCTATCACAACCCTTGATGGTCAGAAGGTATCAGGAATAACGGTTAAAAACTATGCTTCACTAAATGAAGTCCCTAAAGACCTTCAAGATAAATTAGCTCGTGCTAAGATTACACCGACAGGTGCCTTTCAAGTCTTTTTGCCGGATGACAACCAAGCCTTTTATGACCAGTATGTTCAAACAGGAACTTCTTTAGCTCTTTTGACCAAAATGACGGTGAAAGATAGTCTCTATGGTCAAACTAAGACCTATACAAACAAGGCTTATCAAGTTGATTTTGGAAATGGCTATGAAACCAAGGAAGTGACCAACACCCTTGTTTCTCCAGAACCCAAGAAACAAAACCTCAATAAAGACAAAGTGGACATCAATGGGAAGCCCATGCTAGTGGGAAGTCAAAATCACTATACTCTCTCATGGGACTTGGACCAATACCGAGGGATTAAAGCAGACAACTCTCAGATTGCACAAGGTTTTTACTTTGTGGATGATTATCCAGAAGAAGCTTTATTGCCGGATGAAGCAGCTATTCAGTTTGTCACATCTGATGGCAAAACAGTTTCAGGAATCACGGTGAAGGCTTATTCTCAATTAACTGAAGCTCCTAAAACGCTACAAGCAGCCCTTTCGAAACAAAAAATTCAGCCTAAAGGAGCTTTTCAAGTTTTCATGCCTGAGGACCCACAAGCCTTTTTTGAATCTTATGTAACCAAGGGGGAGAATATTACCATTGTCACTCCGATGACGGTTTTGGAAACCATGCTTAATTCAGGGAAGTCTTATGAAAACGTGGCTTATCAGGTGGACTTTGGGCTAGCCTATGAAACCAACACGGTGACCAATTTTGTCCCTAAAGTAACTCCACAGAAGTCTAATACCAACCAAGAAGGTATTTCAATTGATGGAAAGACTGTTCTTCCGAATACGGTCAATTATTACAAAATTGTCTTGGATTACAGTCAATACAAGGACATGGTCGTGACGGATGATGTTCTTGCCAAGGGATTTTACATGGTAGACGATTACCCAGAAGAAGCCCTTACCCTAAATCCTGATGGCATTCAAGTTTTGGATAAGGATGGCAATCGTGTATCTGGTATCTCTGTCAGCACCTACGCTAGTTTGTCAGAAGCTCCGAAAGTTGTTCAAGATGCCATGGCTAAACGTCAGTTTATACCTAATGGAGCCATTCAAGTCCTTAGTAGCGATGATCCCAAAACCTTTTATGAGACCTATGTGAAGACTGGTCAAACCTTAGTTGTCACGCTTCCGATGACGGTAAAAAATGAGTTGACCAAAACAGGTGGTCAGTATGAAAATACAGCCTATCAGATTGATTTTGGCTTGGCCTATGTCACGGAAACAGTGGTTAATAATGTTCCCAAACTAGACCCACAAAAAGATGTGGTGATTGACTTGTCTCATAAAGATGACAGCCTTGATGGGAAAGAAGTGGCCTTGCATCAAACCTTTAACTATCGTTTGGTTGGAGCTTTGATTCCAAGCAATCGTGCGACTGATTTATTTGAATATGGTTTTGAAGATAACTATGATGAAAAGCATGATGAGTATAATGGTGTTTATCGCAGCTATCTGATGACGGATGTCATCCTCAAAGACGATTCTGTCTTAAAAGAAGGAACGGAGGTTACGAAATATACCTTGCAACAGGTGGATACAGAAAATGGCCTCGTGTCAATTTCATTTGATAAATCCTTCTTAGAGACTGTCTCTGATGATTCAGCCTTTCAGGCAGATGTTTACCTGCATATGAAACGGATTGCGGCTGGTCAGGTGGAGAATACCTATCTTCATACAGTGAATGGCTATGTCATCAGTTCAAATACAGTTGTAACACATACACCTCAACCTGAAGAACCAAGTCCAAATCAACCCACACCACCTCAACCACCAATTGAGACTATTGAACCGCCTGTTCCAGCAAGCATTTTGCCAAATACAGGGGAACAGGAATCCCTTTTGGGCTTGATTGGAGCTGGTATTCTACTTGGTACGGCTTATGGACTGAAGAAAAAGGAGGAGAAGTAGATGAATCCAAAAACTATTTATGAAAAGGATTCAGACCAAGATGGTTTGACAGATGCTCAGGAACTAGCTTTGGGAACCAATCCGCAGTCTGTTGACACAGATGGTGATGGTCAAGCTGATTTAGAAGAGCTACAATCTGGACATTCACCACTAGTCCCACAAAAGGAGTTGTGTGATGGCTTGGAACTTTGACACCATGAAAGAGGCTTTGTCTGAAATGGAGAAGGTCGATTACCAAGAGTTTATCAAGGCCTTTCTCTCTTTGGAATTAAGTATTTCTGATAGAACAATCCTCAATCAGGTTTATCAAGATTATATGGATGAGGATGACCTATCCTTGATTAGTGATGAGCTACGAGTTAAAGTTGATAGTTATCAGGATGAAGTACAGGCAGATATGACTGACATTCTGGAAAAGTTGTACCGAACAGGTGAAGGCTCTAATTTTATTATGGATTTAATGTCCTCAAATAGTCTTTCAGACACCTTGGAACAGTATGAGGTTTTGGATAGTGACGATTATTCACTACTTAGCCTTGAAACCTTACAGGCCATGATTCAACAGGACTTGGCTATTTCTAGTCAGGATTATTTTGGAGATTTGGTTCACCTTGCCTTGCAAAAAGATTTACTAGACCAGAAAAGTCATTTCTTACAACACTATGTGGCAACTGTAATGGATGGTATTCCACAAGAAAGAGACCAACGAGCCTTGGTCCTAGATTAACACAAAGGGCTGAGAAACACTCTCAGCCTTTTTAAAATGGGAGGGAATAATGAATCAAGAAGTCTTACTACAAATGATGAGAGCAACCATTCCTCGTGATAGAGCCTTGCTTGAAGCGTTTTTATATTACCAAGCAGAGCATTTTGATGAGGAGTGGGATAGTCTCGTTTATCAGTTTATGACCAATAGGCAGGAATTCAAAAGACCTGTTCAGGTACTTCACTTTGAGACAGATGTTTCAGCTTTTGTTCAGGCTAGTCCTTATGATACTGCTCATGATCTATTGACCTATACACAAGTATTCGGCCAAACTGGTCTCCAAAAACTTGACAAACTATCGACGTCTGAAAAAGACTTGGTGATTGAAGTGGCCTTGTTCAATCTGGCCACTCGTTTTCAACTATTAGACTCAAATGGACACTACCAAACTATTTCACCAGATTCTCTATTACAAAAGAGTAGGGGAGCTAATTTGGTCAATGTTTATCGTGTGGCTAATAATTTAGCGGATCGGATCAGCCGAGATATTGAACAGTTTCTCTTGACTTACGAGCCTGAGCTTGAAACAAGAGCTGATGAAACTGTTGATGAGCATAAAACAAGTGTTCAGCAGGCAATATCTTTTCGAGAAAAGGGCACTCTGGTTATTGCTAGTTTGGATGTAGATTTATCTCAACTGGATGTTCAAACAGGAAAAACCAGTCATCTGCCAGCCTATGAAGAGTTGTCATTACGACGTAAATTTGAGATTCTAACATATTTTGACCAAATTCGAAATGAACGTTCCAAAGTCCCAAGTTTTAGACGAGGTGATTTTGATACTGAGATGGAAATGACACCAGTTTTTGATGGAGAGGAGTTACTCGCCTATCTAGAGGCTGATGGCAGTCCCTATGAGTTGAAAAGAACATTGACTACAATCGAAGAAAAGGAATTAGAAAAAATTGGACAAGTCATTAGGATAGAAAATCAAGAAAAATTGACTCAGCTAGGGATTGAACTATCTCAGTTTGAATCAGACCAAGTCGATATTTTATTGGATGCGGCAGGTCGTTTTCGTTTGAAAAATTCGGACCTTGCTTTATTAGGTGGTTATCCAAAAGCTACGGTAACTCAACTAGCCCTTGCGACCGAACTACTCCAAATGGGGCTAACTCATGAAAAGGTTGAATTTTTCTTTGGCAGTCAGCTTTCCATTGAAGAGCTGAGACAAGCTGCCTACGCCTTTTTACATGAAGATTTAAGCAGAGAAGACGCGGAGCAATTTGAAAAAGATAAAGGCAATCAGCCAGATTTAACCCTCAGAGATTGGAAGAACAAGCTAGAGAAAGGTGAGGGAAAAGAAGTAGTTGATGGAGAATTTGCGGAAAATCCACTAGTCCAGAGAGTATTGGACACTTATCCTCTGGGGTCATTGGTTTCCTATAAGGGACAGGACTTTGAGGTCGTATCGGTCAGCGATGCTCGATTGAACGGTTTGATTCGGATTGAGTTAGTCAATGATTTTTCAGATATCATAGAACAAAATCCAGTTCTTTATGTGAGGACCTGGGAAGAAGTCTGTCAGGCACTTCATCGGCAAAAGACAGAAAAACAAACAGAGTTAGAAGTAGCGGACCAAGAATTAAACCTTTTTTCATTTCTGGACGAGGAGCCAGTTCAGAGTATTGGACTATTGGAACCAGATGGTTCAGAAAAAGGTCATAACGATACTGAACTTGAAGAATCAGATAATCAAATTCCTGAAGAGGAAGTCGTCGAAACAATTCCAGAGATTCCAGTAACGGACTTTTATTTTCCAGAAGATATGACGGACTTTTATCCAAAGACTGCTAGAGATAAGGTTGAGACAAACATTGCGGCCATTCGTTTGGTAAAAAATCTAGAAGTAGAGCACCGCAATGCTTCATTAAGTGAACAAGAACTCCTTGCCAAGTATGTGGGCTGGGGTGGACTTGCCAATGATTTCTTTGATGACTATAATCCAAAATTTTCTATGGAACGAGAAGAACTGAAAAGCCTAGTCACTGATAAAGAGTATTCGGATATGAAACAGTCCTCCCTGACAGCCTATTACACAGACCCTGCCCTGATTCATCAGATGTGGGATAAGTTGGAAAGAGACGGCTTTACAGGTGGCAAAATCCTAGATCCTTCCATGGGAACAGGGAATTTCTTTGCGGCTATGCCCAAACACTTAAGAGAAAAGAGTGAGCTATATGGCGTAGAGCTAGATACCATTACAGGAGCCATTGCCAAGCACCTTCACCCGAATAGCCATATTGAAATTAAGGGCTTTGAGACGGTGGCTTTTAACGACAATAGTTTTGATTTGGTGATTTCAAATGTGCCGTTTGCCAATATACGAATTGCGGATAACAGGTACGATAAGCCTTATATGATTCATGACTACTTTGTCAAAAAGTCACTTGATTTGGTCCATGATGGTGGACAAGTAGCGATTATCTCTTCCACAGGAACCATGGATAAGCGAACAGAAAACATCTTACAAGATATTCGTGAGACAACTGAATTTCTTGGAGGGGTTCGATTGCCTGACTCTACCTTTAAGGCCATTGCAGGAACGAATGTTACAACGGATATGTTGTTCTTCCAGAAACACTTGAACAAGGGATATGTGACAGATGACTTAGCCTTTTCAGGTTCCATTCGTTATGAAAAGGATAGTCGCATTTGGCTCAATCCTTACTTTGATGGAGAATACAATAGCCAAGTGCTAGGAACCTATGAGGTTAGAAACTTTAACGGTGGAACACTTTCTGTTAAGGGAACTAGTGATAACTTGATTGCCAGTGTCCAAACTGCTCTAAACCATGTTAAGGCCCCAAGAGAGATTGATCGAAATGAGGTCATCATTAACCCAGATGTATTGACCAAACAAGTGATTGATACCTCAATTCCACCTGATCTTAGAGAAAATCTAGGTCAGTACAGTTTTGGTTACCAGGGTTCTACAGTTTACTATCGAGATAACAAAGGCATTCGAGTGGGGACCAAGACGGAAGAAATCAGTTATTATGTCGATGAAGAGGGCAACTTCAAAGCATGGGACACCAAGCATTCTCAAAAACAGATTGATAGATTTATTAGCTTAGAGGTGACTGATAGCACTGCTCTAGATGTTTATGTGACCGATGATGCAGCCAAACGTGGTCAGTTTAAGGGATATTATAAAAAGACAGTTTTCTATGAAGCTCCTTTGTCTGATAAAGAAGTGGCACGAATCAAAGGAATGGTCGATATTCGCAATGCCTACCAAGAGGTGATTGCCATTCAGCGCTATTATGACTATGATAAGGAGACCTTTAACCACTTGTTAGGCAAACTCAATCGTACCTATGATAGCTTTGTCAAACGCTACGGGTATTTAAACAGTACAGTGAACCGCAATCTTTTTGATAGTGATGATAAGTATTCGCTTCTGGCTAGTTTGGAAGATGAACGTCTAGATCCAAGTGGAAAGTCTGTTATCTATACTAAATCCCTTGCCTTTGAAAAGGCTCTAGTGCGTCCTGAAAAAGAGGTTAAAAAGGTACATACTGCCCTTGATGCCTTAAATTCCAGTTTGGCTGACGGACGTGGTGTTGATTTCGCTTATATGATGTCTATCTATCAGGTTGAATCGAAGATGACCTTGATTGAGGAGTTAGGTGACCTCATTATGCCTGATCCTGAGAAGTATTTGAATGGGGAACTGTCCTATGTTTCTCGCCAAGACTTTCTGTCAGGTGATGTCGTCACTAAGTTAGAAGTGGTGGACCTATTCGTGAAACAAGACAATCAGGACTTTAACTGGCCGCATTATGCAGGACTTCTAGAAACAGTCAAACCAGCACGCATTACTTTAGCAGACATTGATTATCGAATCGGTTCACGCTGGATTCCTTTGTCTGTTTACGGAAAATTTGCCCAAGAAACCTTTATGGGGAAAGCCTATGAACTGTCAGACCAAGAAGTAACAACAGTCCTTGAAGTCAGTCCCATTGACGGAGTTATCACTTACCAATCTAAGTTTGCCTATACCTATTCCAACGCAACGGATAGGAGTTTAGGTGTACCAGGTTCTCGTTATAATAGTGGTCGTAAAATATTTGAAAATCTCCTGAATTCCAATCAACCAACCATCACAAAACAAATTGTCGAAGGGGATAAGAAAAAGAATGTGACGGATGTGGAGAAAACAACAGTCCTGCGTGCCAAGGAAACACACCTACAAGAACTCTTTCAAGATTTTGTAGCAAAATATCCAGAAGTCCAACAGATGATTGAAGACACCTATAACAGTCTCTATAATCGTACAGTATCAAAGACCTATGATGGTAGCCATTTAACCATTGATGGACTTGCCCAGAATATCTCCTTACGTCCCCACCAAAAGAATGCCATTCAACGGATTGTGGAAGAAAAACGAGCTCTACTCGCCCATGAGGTAGGGTCTGGAAAAACCTTGACCATGCTTGGAGCTGGTTTCAAGTTGAAAGAACTAGGAATGGTACATAAACCACTTTATGTGGTGCCGTCTAGTTTAACTGCTCAGTTTGGTCAAGAAATCATGAAATTTTTCCCAACTAAGAAAGTTTATGTGACCACCAAGAAGGACTTTGTCAAAGCCAAACGTAAGCAGTTCGTATCACGTATTATCACAGGCGACTATGATGCCATTGTCATTGGAGATTCCCAGTTTGAAAAAATACCGATGAGTCGAGAGAAGCAGGTTACCTATATCAATGACAAGCTGGAGCAACTCAGAGAAAT
>NZ_ASCA01000024.1 GCF_002760245.1 Streptococcus suis YS161
TTTCTAGATACTTTTCATTTTTTAATCAGTTCGATTGTTTTTACTTGACAAAGGGCTTTACATATCAGTCGTTTTGAATCAATTCCTGACGGCTTGCTAGGTGGCTGTATCCCTCTTCTTCGCTTCTGTTCGTATATACATCCACAATCTTTGCAATGTCTTTTTCTTGTAAGGCATTTTGCTTGCCTGCCTTGATAAAGTTGCGTGAGGCATCGATAAAGAGCACAGGTTCATTCAGCTCCCGATTTTTCTTGAGGATAATGATACAAACAGGGATACCTGTGTTGGTAAAGAGGTTGCTTGGCAGACCAATAACGGCATCAATCTGGTTTTTCTCAATCAACCGCTTACGGATTTCGCCCTCAGCTGCTCCACGGAAGAGAACACCGTGTGGCAAAACGATAGCCATGGTACCATGGGTTCCAAGGTGATAAAGACCGTGCAAAAGAAAGGCAAAGTCACCTTTTGAGTCTGGCGGAAGAACACCAGCAATTTCAAAACGTGGGTCGCTGGGTTTCAAACCTGAACGGTTCCAATTTTTAACAGAGTAAGGCGGGTTCATAACCACTGCATCAAACTGCACTCCTTCATTTGGGCGTTCTGGATCTTCTGGCCAGTCTTGTGAGAGGGTATCACCGTTTTTAATGCTCATCTTCTCAGGACGGACACCGTGGAGCAGGAGGTTCATACGGGTCAGGTTATAGGTTGCCGTATTCTTTTCCTGACCATAGTAGTTCAGACTTCTCTGCCTGTCTTCCGACAGGTGTTTTTTGACTGTCAAAAGGAGAGAACCAGAGCCAACGGTTGGGTCATAGATGGATGAAATAGAAGAATTGGTCGCAACAATCTGAGCCATGACTTCACTGACTTGGTGGGGCGTGTAGAACTCGCCAGCCTTCTTACCAGATTCCATGGCAAATTGTCCAATCAGATACTCATAGGCATCCCCCAAAACATCTCCACTTTGCAGGGCAACCATGTCCAAATCCTCAAACAAACGGATAAGAGCCTGGATGTTTTTACTCCGTTCATTAAGGTTGCTTCCCAGTGCTGTATCCGTCAGATCAAGGGTAGAGCTGGCAAAAAGACCTTGAAAATCATCTGAACCATTGGCTACGGCAATACTTCGCTCAAATTGGCTCAGGCTATCCGTCACCTTCTGAACTTCAAACCGCCCCTCGTTCATATCCTTAATCCAAGTTTGGTAGAGGTGTTCTGGACGAACAAAATAACCCAAAACGTCTTGGATCATCTTTTCTAGCTCTGTCCCATACTCTTGATGAGCCAGCACATACTCCTCATACCAATTTTCTTCCTTGGTCAAGCCCGATGTGTTGGCAAAGGTTTTTAAGGTCTGGTCACTTAAAAACTTGTAGAACATGAGCCCAAGCATATAATCTTTGTACCGACTAGCATCCATAGAGCCACGGAGTTCATTGGCACCATTCCATAGACGTAATTTAATCTCTTCAGAAGTAATCATAGTTTCTCCTTATTCTTTATAACTTACGCCCAGAAATAGCGTAAGAGCCTTCTATAAAATTATATCATGAGACAGATAAAAATGCCTTATTTATTGTTGTATAATAGACTGATTATTGAAGTTCAATTTTTTCACGCTTCAAAAAAATCTTTCAATCAGCTAACAAACTAAAAATCAGTCGACTAATTTATCGACTGAAAGCTGACAAGCAAAAGTTCTTTAGACTTTTTTTCTTTTGGTAACAGTAAAATACAAAAAATACGAACTATTTTCACAATTTTTATGCGACAAGGATTAAAAACATCAACCAATCTGTTGAATGGAGTCCCACATAGGAACAATATACCGACCTATCAGCTCATTTCTTGTTATCAGGCAGTAAAATCAGCACTTCATTACTTCCATGTTCATTTTCGGGACAAAAATGTCCTGTTGAATAGATTGTTTAATTGCTATCATAGTACTATCACATAAGAAATGAGGATAGCTGATGACAGCAAAAAAAGAAAATCACTCTGCATCAAACACAAGCATACGAACAAGTAAAGTGAAACCATTACCACTGCAAAAGTTGGACAACAGCAACTTTTACCAACTTAATTCTCGCAGTCTCAAATCATTACAACAAAGTCAAATTCCTTTCAATCAAGATAATCATTTGACCCTAGCAATAGATACATGGCAAGCAGCCTTCAACCAATACCAAAAAGCCTTCAATCAAGATAAAGGAAAAGCATTAACAAAAAAGATTCAAGATGCCAATCAACTCCGTAATAGTGACTTTTCTATTTTTAAACGTAGTCTAGCCGCCTTCGAAACGAGTAAACGACAATCTGAAAAAACTGCTTATAGTGAGTTAACAGAAATTGTAAAACCTTTTCGAGACATACATCGACTTGATTATGAAAAAGAAAGTCTAGAATTGGACAAACTATTTAATCGTTTCTCCAGTCCAGAAGTAATGGAACATATCGAAATCCTTGGTTTAAAAAGATTTTTTGAGAACCTAAAAGAAAGTCAGCAGGAATTTGAAACAGTTTTCTCCCATACCACAGATATTCGTAGCAAAGCTAATCGCTATGATACCTATCAAATCCGTAAAGATCTCCAATCTGCTTATCTCCGTGTTTTAAAACTCTGTGAAATCTTGATGGAACTCCATGGTCAGTCTCTATACTCCGAACTCATTACACTTTTCAATACTAGTAGACAATACTACATCGAACAACTCTCACACCATTCAAGCAAAGTTGTGAAAAATGATAAAAATATTATTTTACAACTCCCAGAACCAAGCCTTCAATCCTAATACTTTTTACAAAATAATCCCAATACCTTATACTCAATGAAAATCAAAATCAGACTAGGCGACGCAGATGCAGATAGAACTGAAGTTCATCAAATCAAGTCAACAACGTCTGATTTTGATTTTCGAAGAGTATTATCACAAAAACCAGCCCTAAGTCAATCTCTTAGGACTGGTTTTCTTGTATTAAAGTATTTTCTCTAAAAGCCCCCTACACTTGCCACATCGGTATTTTTTTAGGTCAATGCGGCGCTTGCGCTGGTAGACTTGTCCACAGGATTGACAGGTATACAGCAGACTAGGATTGGAAGCTTGTTCCAGTTTAGGAGCATAGCGCAGGCCGTCCACCGCAGCCAACAATTCCTTGAAATCCCTGTCTCCGTGCCGATAGCCTTTCTTCTCAAAGTAGAGATGGTAATGGCAGAGCTCGTGGCGGACAATCTTCCGAAAGACTTCTAAACCTTGCTCCTCCAAGTGCTTGGGATTGAAATCCAAATGCCCATCCCTTGGAAAAAAGCGACCACCCGTTGAGCGTAATCGCCTGTTCCAGATTGCTACATGCCGAAATTCCTTACCGAAGTCTTGCAAGGAGACTTCTTGTACATACTTATTCAGATCCATTTGGGTTCAAAAGGCTAAGACCAATACGGTTGCGTTTGATATCCACTTCAACCACCCAGACGGTTACGATTTCCCCAACGGCGAGGACTTCGCTTGGATGTGGCAAGGCTTGTTGGCGTCCATTTTTATCCCGTTTGCGTTTGACCATGCGTGAAATGTGAACCAGACCATCCTCGTGGACACCGATATCCACAAAGGCTCCAAAGTCCACAATATTGCGGACCGTGCCTTGCAATTCCTGTCCGACTACCAAGTCCTTGACATCCAAGACATCCTGACGGAGGACTGGTGCTTCAAAGTCATCCCGTAAATCACGACCAGGTTTGAGCAAGTCCGCGATGATATCCTTCAAGGTTTCCTGACCGACACCGATTTTTTCTGCCGTATCCGCGATAGCCACCTGCTTTAATTTTTCCTGCGCAGCCTCATCTAAGTGGTCAATAGCTAGAAGTTCTAACAGGTTTTCCACAGCCTTGTAAGACTCGGGGTGCACGCCAGTATTGTCCAAAAAGTTAGTCGCATCTGGAATGCGTAAGAAACCAGCTGCCTGCTCAAAGGCCTTATCACCCAAACGTGGAACCTTTTTGAGCTGCTGACGAGAGGTCAGAGCTCCATTTTCCTCGCGGTACTTGACGATGTTCTCCGAAATGGTCTTGTTAAGACCAGCAACGTGAGCCAAAAGGGCAGGACTGGCCGTATTGACATTGACACCGACCTGGTTGACCACCGTATCGACCACAAAATCCAGACTTTCAGACAGAGACTTCTGGTTGACATCGTGCTGGTACTGGCCGACACCGATGGACTTAGGATCGATTTTGACCAACTCAGCCAGAGGGTCTTGCAGACGGCGGGCTATGGAAATGGCAGAGCGTTTTTCCACAGGTAGGTCTGGGAACTCGTATCGCGCCAGCTCAGAAGCTGAGTAGACAGATGCTCCGCTTTCATTGACGATGACATAAGAAACATCTGGGAAGTCCTTGAGCAAATCAGCGACGAAGGCTTCAGATTCACGGCTGGCCGTTCCATTTCCGATAGCAATGATTTCCACCTGATACTGACCAATCAGGTCTGCCAAGTCTTTCTTGGCCTGAGCAATTTGTCGCTGACCAGCCGGCTCCACAGGATAGATGACCTGGGTTGTCAAGAGTTTTCCAGTCTGGTCCACAACCGCCAGCTTAGCTCCTGTCCGAAAGGCAGGGTCAAAACCAAGAACAACCTTGCCTTTTAGAGGAGATACAAGGAGCAGATTTCGTAGGTTTTTAGAGAAGAGCTGGATAGCTCCTTCTTCTGCTTCTTCCGTCAATTCTGTTCGAATACGACGCTCCATAGCAGGTAAAATTTTCTTCTTGATGGCCTGCTGGATGACATCCTTGATATAGCTATTGGTCTGTGGAAAGCGTAGTTCGAAGAAACGGACCATCTTATCCACATTGTGTTCAAAAGAAACCTTGAGAACCCCTAATTTCTCCCCACGATTGATGGCCAGGGTCTTATAACCCTGCATTTTTGCCACTTTCTCAGAAAAATCATAGTAAATCTGAAAGACTTCTTTTTCATCGGCTTCTTGATCTTTTAGCTCTGAAGTCAGGCTTGAATTGGTTTGTACTTCATGGTAGACCCAGGCCCGAAGCTTATTGTCTTCTGAGATAGCTTCCACCAAAATATCCACAGCACCAGCCAAACAAGCCTGAGCAGTATCAAAACCTTCACAGATGAAACTAGCAGCCTGTTCTTCCAAGTCAGCCACATTCTGCAAAATTAGACGAGCCAGCGGGAACAGTCCAGCCTCACGCGCCACCGTTGCCTTGGTCCGACGTTTTTCCTTATAAGGCAGGTAGAGTTCTTCCACATCTGCCAACTTTTCCGCTTCCTCGATAGCCTGACGGAGCTGGTCTGTCAACTTGCCCTGTTCTTCAATCTTGGCAAGGACAGTCGCTTTGCGTTCTGCCAGAGCAGTCAAGGCCTTATCCCGATCAATGATAGACTTGATGACTACTTCATCTAAATTACCAGTTACGTCCTTTCGATAACGAGCGATAAAGGGAATAGTATTGCCTTCAGCCGTCAAAGAGAGAACCGTATCAATCTGTTTTAAACTAACGCCCAATTCCTGAGCAATTTTCAAATATTTTTCTTCCATAGCTACTATTATAACATGAAAGCGGTACAAATGACTCAATAGAAAAAGCACGTAGATAAACTACATGCTCTCAATAGCTAATTAAAATTCAGCCTGATCCGGGTCAAGGCGACCTTTCACTCCTTCTAGTTTATCCAACTTTGCAACTGCTTTCGGACTAATAGCCAAGCCATCAATTTCCAAATTCGCCTTAATATTTTCTGGACTAGTTGATTTAGGGAGAGGGAGAAAGCCTTTATCTAAAGACCAAGCTAGTGCTAACTGTGCAACACTACAACCAGCTTCTTTAGCCAAATCGGCTGCCTCTTGGCTTTGGAAAAGGCTTCCTGTACCAAATGGGCTATAGGCCTCCAAGAGAATCCCTTTTGCTTTGCAGTAAGCAACTAATTCTGACTGAGGAGTTCCTGGAGCTAACATAATCTGATTAGCCATCGGGATAATCTCAGCTGTTTCCAGCAAAGCTTCTAGATGGTGTTCCATAAAGTTAGAAACTCCAATTACTTTCACTTTTCCAGCACGATAGAGCTCTTCTAATGCCTTCCAAACCTGGGCATTGCGTTCCTTCCAGCCAATGCTGTCGCGAATAGCCTTTGGATTTGGCCAATGGATCAGTAACAAATCCAGATAATCCACCTGAAGTTTTTGCATGGATTCTTCTACTGAAGCAAGGGTATCTTCATAGCCAATCTTATCATTCCAAACCTTAGTTGTTAAAAAAATGTCCTCACGAGCTAGACCACTATCAGCTATAGCTCGACCAACACTAGCTTCATTGCCATAAATTTGAGCAGTATCAATATGGCGATAACCAGCTTCCAATGCATAAGAAACCGCACCGTACGCCACTTCACCATCGGGTATCTGCCAAGTTCCAAAACCAATTTTAGGAACAGTTACACCATTTGAAAACGTATATCTTGTCATAAAAGACCTCCTATTTCTTCTATCCCCAGTATAAACTAAATTGTCAATCAATACAAAATAATGCGACCTAAAAATAAAAGACACCCGAAAGTGTCTGCTCACATTTATTGTATACTTACTTTTCAAAATTTATTTTCTTGGATAGTTTATCGATAACAACAGCTCCAACTAATAGAGAAAGCAATTCTCCTGCTGCTGTTGTCAACCAAGTTAGAAAGAATGGTAAATCATATAAGACTTTTAATTCTAAAGCAATGGTAAACATCGTTGCCGCAAAAAAGAATGAGAAATAAAAGAAAGCCTTGTTAAATAATCCACCGAATAGATAGTCCTTCTTGTATTTTTCAAACAAAATAACTCCCAACGTAACGAAGATTAATGTCGAGAATCCACCCACAAAAAGGTCAATCACGCCAAAACCAATCAAGTTGGAAATCATGCAACCAATGGTCACAGCGATAATATACTTACGATTATAAAAAGCCAAGAAATTGAGCATTTCAGACAAACGAAACTGAACAGCCCCGAAGGAAATAGCATTCAATGGCGGTGTCAAGGTAAGAGCGACATAAATCGCCGCAACAAGAGCAATTTCTGCCATATCTCTGGCAGTCCATTTAGATGTATTCATAAAATTCTCCTTTAGCGAAAAAGCTTAAAATATGCTTGGGTAAAGTGAGCAAGCCCCAAGGGTCATTGAAAATTCAACAACGTTGATTAGTATAGCATATTTTTGCTAAAAATGATAGACTAGTCCTATGAAAAAACTATTTTATCAACTCATCAATAACGAAGTTATTCTCTATTTGATTGCAGGTGTGGCAGCAACCCTTGTCTATATGGTCACTCGAATGGGGCTATTTTTAGTCATTCCTTCCATTCTATTGGTAACTCTTTTAGCCAATGCAGTAGCTATCCTCTTTGCCTTTTGGACCAACGACCGTTTCGTTTTCAAACAAGCCAGAAAGGGTTGGCCTCAGCGATTGGTCAAGTTTGTATCTGCCCGCATCGCGACCTTGGTCATGGATATGGCCCTAGCCTACTTGCTAGTTCAAGCCTATCCACAATTGATTGGGCAGTTTGTCAACCATGATTTGACACTTGTTAACGCCATTTCCACTCTCTTCTCACAAGTCTTGGTCATTGTGGTCAACTATTTCTTGAGCAAACTCTTTATCTTTAAAAATACGAAATGAGGCTCCAACGGAACCTCATTTTTATATATAGCTTGATTTTCCTGCTTCATTCTTTATCTATCGCTGTAAATCTTGCCTTTAGCCTATTCAAGATAGAAACAATATCCCCATCTCTGGCATGAAACTCTTCTACCTGCATACTTTGAACCGTAGCATTAATCATTGCACCAATGATGAGTACTTGAGCCATAAAAATGAACCAAAGCATAAAAACAAGAAAGACGACAGCTGTTACTATTCTAAAATCCAGCAACTTATTAGCATAATTATCAACATAAATCGAAAATAACTTTCCAATAGAAGTCATCGTCAACAGAACAAACAACGTTCCTGGAAAAACATATCGAACTTTTTTTATCCGAACATTTGGCAAAAAGAAATAAAGCATAACCAAGGAGGCAAACAGAGCCATTAAACCTACTAACTGTGTTTGACTAAGAAGTCCTTTCAGCCAGGCGTCTTCAATAGGAACCAGCTTATTAATATAAGAAAAAACTGCCTGCCCGAAAGTCAAAAGCGTAATACTTAAGAGGATAATTACCTGCAGACCAATTCCTAAAAATATGCCAATCAAGTGCCCAATAATAAAATCACGGTGTTCATCGATGCCATAAGCCTTATTAAAAGCCTTCTGCAAAATAGTCATACTACGTGACAGGGTCCAAAGAGTTGTCAGAATTGAAATCCCTAACCACGATGACGACGGCTTTGTTAATACAGAAGTGATAAAAGATGAAACCGAAGGATAGAGCTTGTCTGGCACAAATTCAGCTACAACCGATAAAATCATATCCACATCAAATGGATAATATGGCAGTAAATTCGCGAGAGTTAGAAGAATAGGGAAAATAGAAATTAACAAATAGTAAGCTACTGCAACACTTGTTACATCGCTATCAGCAGAACGATAAAAAGAAAAGAAGGTTGAGCAGAATGTTTTCAAACCTTCAACTATTTTGGTTTTCTTCATTCTCTCCTCCTTCCTCATTCATCTATTATTCACGACCACACCGAGAATTAATAGGTCCCTTCTTCACCTTGACTGGTCAAAATAACCGGTCCATCTTTGGTGATGACAAATTGGTGTTCGTATTGACAAGACAAGCCACCATCAAGTGTTTTGTGAGCCCAACCAGTCTTCATATCCGTATCAATTTCCCAAGTCCCTGTATTAATCATAGGCTCGATAGTCAAAACCATACCTTCACGCAAGCGAAGACCACGACCTTTAGTTCCATAATGAGGAACCATCGGCTCTTCGTGGAAGGTTGGTCCAACGCCGTGACCCACCAAGTCACGAACAACACCGTAGCCAAGACCTTCCGCATATTCTTGAATAGCAGCACCGATATCGCCGATACGATTGCCAACAACTGCTTGCTCGATACCACAGTACAAACATTCCTTAGTCACGTCCATCAAGTTTTGAACTTCCTCAGAGACCTGACCAACCGCATAAGCCCAGCAGGAATCCGCACAACCACCACGATAGGTCTGGGTGATTTTCTTCATAGCCTTGACATCATTAAAGTTGAGCTTAGAAACATCAACTACCGCTTTATCCAAAGGCTCACTCAAAACCATATCGACCTTCAGTAAATCACCTTCTTTAAGTTTGTAATGACGCGGAAAGGCATGAGCGACCTCGTCATTCAATCCACAACAAGTCGCATAAGGATAATCCATCAATTCTCCATCAACACCAATTTGGAGTGGCAAAACATTCTTTTCCTTACACGTTTTACGGACATATTCCTCTACTTCCCACATGTCCACACCTGGCTTGATAATCTCTCGCAAACCAATATGAATACCAGCCAGAACATCTCCAGCACGGTTCATGGCATCAATTTCTCGTTGTGATTTAATAGTAATCATTGATTCTCCTCATATATTTCTAAACTAAATTCAGCCCTCTTCAAGCTAAATTTTAGATAATTTCTTGTTTTATGGCTATAGCGGTCACTTCCGCGATACTGCGCAACCTGTACCAAACCAGCTTTTTTCGCCACCATCTGACTGGCCACATTTTCCTCATGAGTGACAATAACCAGCTCCCTCAGACCAAACTCATAAAAAGCTAGATAGACTAAAGTCCTCACTGCTTCCGTCATTAAGCCTCTTCTCCAGTAGTCTTTTTTTAGGAAATAGCTGAGCTCCGCAGAAAGTTGACGTTCATCTACCTTTTCAAAGCAAAGCGCACCGATCATCCTCTCCGAATACTTATCAACTAAGGCCCAGTTTCCCAATGGTGAACGCATAAATTTTTCAACCATTGTCGAAAAAGCAATATTTCTGTCCTCCAAAGCTGGAAAGATAAACGGAAGATTTTCGGGATTTGATACAATTTCATAGAAACTTTCTCCATCTTCAAAAGAAAATGGTCGTAAATACAAACGGTCCGTTTCAAAGTAAGCAAACTTCGCTAGTCTTGTCCAAAGTGTCATAGTGTACCCAAGGGGCTGAGAATTACTCCCAGCCCCAGATTGTTTTGTTTTTAAATCGATTACGTTTTGAGAAAGTAGTTCTCAATTAGACTCTCTAATCCTCAATCAATTGAATATCTGCACCTAATTCTGTCAGCTTATCAACAATATTTGAGTAACCACGTAGAATAAACTCAATGTTTGTAATTTCTGTACGCCCTTGAGCCATTAAACCAGCGATAACCATTGCGGCTCCCGCACGCAAATCAGTAGCTTTAACAGATGTACCAGTCAGTTGATTTGGACCTTCAAAGGCAATATGGTTGTTACGAGTAGAGATTTTTGCTCCAAGATTTGCAAGCTCCTGCACATGACCAACACGTTTTTCATAAATCGTATCAACAATCGTACCAGTACCTTCTGCCTTAAGCAGTAAAGGTGTAATGGGTTGCTGCAAGTCTGTCGCAAAACCTGGATAAGGTGAAGTTTTGATATTCACTGCCTTTAATGTTTCTTGCTTTTCAACAAAAATACTATCTTCAGAAATGGTCATGCGAACACCCATTTCTTCCAACTTAGCGATGTAACTCTCTAAGTGTTCATAAAGGACATTATCGATACGAATACCTTCACCAACAGCAGCAGCAAGGGCAATATAAGTCCCTGCTTCAATACGGTCTGGAATCACTTGATGACGTGTTCCTTTTAGACTGTCTACACCTTCAATGGTGATAATATCTGTACCCGCACCACGGATACGTGCCCCCATATTGTTAAGCAAAGTTGCCACGTCAATAATTTCAGGTTCACGCGCCGCATTTTCAATAACTGTACGGCCTTCTGCTTTGACAGCTGCTAAGATAGTATTAATTGTCGCACCAACGCTGACAACATCCATGAAGATATGTGCCCCTTGAATACGCTGACCATTAGTTGCCAAGCGCATATATTCACCTTCATAGGTTGTTTTCGCACCCATGGCTGCGAAGGCCTTCAAGTGCAAATCAATTGGACGCGGACCCAAATCACAACCACCTGGCAAGCCAACAACAGCTTGACCAAAGCGACCAAGGAGGGAACCGTAAAAATAGTAGGAGGCACGCAAGCTATTAATTTTACCAAATGGCATAGGCATGTCTTTTACACCACGAGGGTCAATCTCCAAGCTTTCACCATCACGCTTGACCGTCGCGCCCATTGTTTCCATAATATCAACTAAGCTATCTACATCCGAGATTGCAGGCACTCCGTCCAGAGTAACAATCCCGTCTGCAAGAATAATGGCCGGAATAAGAGCAACAACTGAGTTTTTGGCACCACTAACGGTAACCGACCCTTTCAGTGTTTTTCCACCATTAATTACAATTTTTCTCATACTAGCATTCACTTTCTTAATTTGCCTAAAAAGGCATACGTTTCATTTTACCACAATGGGTGGTAAAATGCTAGTTATTTGATATATAAAAAAACAGGAGGCAAGTCTGTCTCCTGTTTTGAAAATATTCCTAGTTGATCTTTTGTAGTACTGCTTGTAAAGCATCTACTTTGTCCAAGCGTTCCCACGGCAAGTCAATATCCGTACGTCCCATATGACCATAGGCTGCAGTTTGCTTGTAAATCGGACGTTTGAGGTCCAACATTTGAATAATACCAGCTGGGCGTAAATCGAAAATCTGACGAACAGCTGCTTCCAATTTACTCTCAGCCACTGTACTTGTACCAAATGTGTCGATGCGAACTGAAACTGGTTGAGCAACACCGATAGCATAGGCCAATTGAACTTCCGCCTTTTTAGCCAAACCAGCTGCTACGATATTTTTAGCGATGTAGCGTGCCGCATAAGATGCAGAACGGTCCACTTTGGTCGCATCCTTACCAGAGAAAGCACCGCCACCATGACGAGAATAACCACCATAGGTATCCACAATAATCTTACGACCTGTCAAACCAGAGTCCCCTTGAGGTCCGCCAATGACAAAGCGACCAGTTGGGTTGATAAAGTAGTTGGTTTGGTCATCCAGATAATGAGCTGGAATGATTTCCTTAATCACACGTTCAATGACATCCTGACGAATTTGCTCCTGGCTAACTTCTGGATCATGCTGGGTCGAAATAACGACTGTATCCACACGAACAGGTTGATTGTCTTCATCGTATTCAACTGTTACCTGTGACTTAGCATCTGGACGGAGATAAGCAATTTCACCAGATTTTCTCAACTCGGCCAAACGACGCACCAATTTGTGACTAAGTGAAATTGGCAACGGCATAAGTTCAGGCGTTTCATCTACTGCAAAACCAAACATGAGCCCCTGGTCACCTGCACCAATCAAATCCAATGGATCTTGACTAGCATCTTGACGAGTTTCCAAGGCTTCATTGACGCCTTGGGCAATATCTGGCGATTGCTCTACAAGTGACGGATGAACCCCAACCGACTCAGCTGAAAAACCATACTCACCTTTTGTATAGCCAATCTCCGCAATCGTATCCCGTACCACACGGTTAATATCCACATAGGCAGTGGTTGAAATCTCTCCAAACACATGAACACTACCTGTGTAAACAGCTGTCTCTGCCGCTACGTGCGCATCTGGATCCTCTGCTAAAATGGCATCCAAAATAGCATCTGAAATCTGGTCAGCAATCTTATCCGGATGTCCTTCCGATACTGACTCAGACGTAAACAACTTACGTTCTGACATAAAAATGTCCCCCTTATAATAGAATATATGCTAGAAACCTAGCGGGTTACTAAGGTTACAAAGAACTAGTCGAAGACTAGTTCTTTGCGAAAGACTTTTGTCTTGAGCAAAGGGAAATCCTATTTGCGAAAGACACCTGTCTTGAGCAAAGGAAAATTTCCAGATACTCAGGGAGAAAGACAATTCTAGACTATATGAGAGTAGTCTAACTATTAAGAAAATGGTGACTGAAATGTAGTAAAGATTTTACAATTACTATTCAATATTACCAGTTTCTTTAATTGTGTTTCAAGTGTTTCTGCAAATATTAACTAGTCTATAAACTACCTTTTCGGGACTTAATAACGTTTCTAGTATAGCATAGATTGACCGACTATCCTAGCATTTTCTTAAAAATAAAGAGGGTTGCTCAAAACACCCCTCTCTGCTGCGTAAACTACTAGATAAATTCGGCATCTGCAATTGCCTGTTTAACCACCTCTAGAGGCAAATGAACCAACTCACAGCCTTTTTCTTTATACAAATACTGAGCATAGTCATCCATGCGGTATTCATTGATATAAACAACCCGCTTACAACCAACCTGTAACAATTGCTTAGAGCAGTTGAGACATGGGAAATGGGTCACATAGGCAGTAAAACCTTTTGGAATTCCCCGCTCCGCTCCTTGTAAAATGGCATTGACTTCCGCATGCAAGGTTCTAGCACAATGACCATCAATCATAAGGCATTCCTGCTCCAAACAATGTTCGGTTCCTGAAACAGAACCATTGTAGCCTGTTGCGATAACCTTATTGTCCTTAACCAAAACCGCACCGACCTTGGCCCGCTTACAAGTCGCCCGATTGGCAATTAAAAGCGCCTGAGCCGCAAAATACTCATCCCAAGCTAAACGATTTGTTGACATGATTTCTCCTTTCTCCACTCAATCCACCATCCCATAAATCTCTGCCAAGTCCTGGGCTGTGACAATACCAACAAGATCCTCTGGTGAATGAAGCTTCCCACTCGCCTGACGACTGACTAGGATGGTTGTGCGCTTACGCCCCTCAAAATGATTAATTACCTGATAAAGATGGGCTATTATTGGTAGAACAATCACCTGAATACTATCTTCCTCACAAGCTAGTACGTCTTCAAGACTAGCTTCCACCAATTTTTCACGTATAGAGCCCGTTTCCTTGCTTGCCTTGGCCAACCAATTTGTCAATCCCTTGTCAGAAACCAGACCTTGATAAACCTTGTCAGAAAAAATAGGAAACTTAGAAAAATGCTCTTGCTCCACAATTTCTAAAGCCTTTATCAATTTGTCCTTGCCCTCAAAAATAACCGGATTAATTTTCTGGGTCTTTTGCAAATAGTCGGCAATGGTAATCGGTTCTTGGTACTGAGCTATCACTTTTTCCAAAACAGTGATCAATTCCTGCGAAGGTTGGGCTACTTCCTTCAAACCTGTTCGTTTCTCATGAACCATGAGATTACGCAACTGACGAGCCATATAGAGTTTATCCCAGTTCGCCTCAACGGGATTATGTCGCGTCAATTCCTTTGCCTTGGTCAACATAGAGCCTACATCTGCATATTCCCCATCCGCAACACCGCACACCTTACGCAAGACCTTATCCAAGTCATTGAATAACTCTAAAAAACGGGTTTCATTCATCTTAATCTACCATTGCTGATTTCAAATAGGCATCTACCATCCGCTCAGTCGCAACTACAGAATCCAAATGCGTCCGCTCGTAGGAATGGCTAGACTCAATTCCCGCACCAAGCAGGGCGTGCTTGACATCCACACCTGCTCGCATAGCTGCCGAAGCATCGGAACCATAATATGGATAAATGTCTAATTTATATGGAATACCATCCCTCTCAGCCAAGGATATCAAGTGCTGACGAAGTTCGTAATGATATGGACCTGAACCATCTTTGACACAGATAGAAACTGTGTACTCATCTGTCTGCTGGTCATCTCCCATTGCCCCCATATCGACTGCCAAATATTCAACCACCTGAGCAGGAATGCTGGAGTTGGCACCGTAGCCAATCTCTTCATTGTTTGAAAAATAGAAATGTGTCGTATAAGGCAGGGTAATCCCCTCTTCTTTATATACCTTCAATAGATGGAGCAAGATAGCTGCGGATACCTTATCATCCAAGTGACGACTCTTGATAAAGCCAGTTTCTGTCACGACGGTACGAGGATCAAAGGAGATAAAATCTCCGACTTCAATACCCAAGGCCCGCGTCTCGTCCGCATTGGTCACTTTTTCGTCCAAACGAATTTCCATATTGGTCTGGTTCCGCTCGGCTGTGCTGGCATCTCGGTAGACATGGACAGAGGTCTGGTGCATGAGAATAGTACCTGTAAAGGTCTTACCATTTTTAGCGCAATGAATCAAACAGTTTTCTCCCTCAATAGAAGGGTATCCAAATCCTCCCACCAAATCCATTTTGAGTCGGCCATCCGGTTTCACTGCACGAACCATGGCCCCCAGTGTGTCCAGGTGAGCAGTCACCATGCGGTGTTCCTGGTCATTTTCCCCCGGAACTGTCACCAAAACACCACCTTTAGCGGTTTTACTAGCAGCATAGCCGAAACTTTCAACCTCTGCCTGGATGTAATTCATAATATCCGTCGTAAAACCAGTTGGCGACGGAGTGTTGGTCAATGTAACAATGTAATCAAGTGTCTTCATGAAAACCTCCTTATTTGAAACTATTATATCACGTTTTAGGTGAATTTTTTGCTATAATGAAGGTATGAAAACCTATCAGAAAATATATCTCCTTTTAAAAGAGAGAGAGGATTATGTCAGCGGAGAAGATTTGGCTCAGGAATTGGGTATTTCTCGGACTTCAGTTTGGAAAGCCATTCGCCAGTTAGAAACGCATGGTTTAACTATTGAGGCTGCCCGCAATCGTGGCTACAAATTGGCCGATGGGGATTTGCTACTGCCAGACTTGATTGCAGAGGAACTCCAACTGCCTGTCTATCTGAAAGCTGACAGCGATTCGACCCAACTAGATGCCAAACAAGGTATTGAATCAGGTCATACTAGTCCTGCCCTATATCTAGCTCCCTATCAGAATAAAGCCAAGGGACGATTTGGGAGACCCTTTTATGCCTCCAAGTCAGGCGGTATCTATATGTCCCTCCGCCTTTCTCCAAATGTCCCCTTCCTTGAATTTAAGCCCTACACCATTTTAGCTGCTGCAGCAGTTGTCAAGGCCATTCAATCTCTTTGCGACTTGGATGTCCAAATCAAGTGGGTCAATGACATCTATCTCGGACACAAAAAGGTCGCTGGCATTCTAACCGAAGCCATCTCTTCCATGGAAAACCAACGGGTAACCGATGTCATTATCGGTGTCGGCATCAATGTCCGCATAGACGATTTCCCTAAGGAATTACAACAATCTGCAGGAAATCTTTTCGAGGAACAACCACCATTTACCCGCAATCAACTCATTACTGCCATCTGGAAAGCCTTCTTAGAAACCGATGAGAAGGAACTAATTGCCCTTTACAAAGAAAAATCACTTGTCGTTGGCCAACAAGTGAGCTTTGTAGAAAATCAAGTTGAATTTAAGGGTACTGCCATCGCTGTTACTGATACAGGAAATCTGGTCATCCAGTTAGACAATGGCAAGGCAAAAATCATCTCCAGCGGAGAAATCAGCCTTACTGCTTGGTCTGCTTCTCCACCAAACGAATAAATTTAGTCACCTTGTAAGCAAAATGAAGATTCCGATAGGCGATAAAGGCGTAGATACCTGCAATCAAGAAATCTCCTGTCAAAATCGATGCATTCATAAAATAAACAGCTAAAATAGTTGTAATGGCTAAAAAAAGAAATTGTGGAAGTTTCATAAAATAGATTATACCAAAAATTCAGTCAACTGGCTGAATTTTTATATGCTTTCTTGATAGGTTTCGATTCTTTTCTAAACAAGAAAACACCAATCTAATTGGTGCTTTCTTAAGGAGATATGAAAAATATTTAGGATTGAATATAGTATAAAATATCTATCAAAACTATTCGGGAGTGGGAAAGAACTCGACCATTCATAGAAGAGTTCGTCAACAATTTTTCGTTTTAAGTTGTTGAGCTGAAACAGTCTATTCCCAGACTGTTTCACTCCCACCCCCGCATAGCTCCAACAGTCAGAGTAGTGACTGTTGGAGGTTGGAAATGAAGCGAACTCTGTTCGCATCAGTCGTAATGGTCAGATTTGGAGTGTAAAACACGAACAAATCTGCCAATCAACCACTGCGCTGAGATGTTGACACTAACTTTGAGAAGCGGTGCTGAGCTTTTTGCTCAGCCTCATTTTCTAATCATTTCTAATCTCAACTGTATCTGCGAGAAAGCCAAATTCTTCTGGGACTGGACTGGCTTCTTTTTCGATTTCCTGTGTCTTTTGCCCTTTTGCTTTCGCCGAAAATTCAGCACGAATACTTACCCAATCTTCCTGAGCAATAGCTAAAATCTGTGGCGAAAAACCAGCTGCCTTGCTGAGAATATTTCCAAACATGGTATTGAGATTGTCACGCTTCATAGTCTGTTCAGCATTAAGCGGAGAATCAAAGGCTAGAATCGCATGATTTTCATTGGCAGCAACTGGTTGTGAACCAACAAGCAAGGCACGATCTGCTCCTGACAGACTCTCGATAATTTCTCCCCAAGCATTCTGCAAGCGAGTCAAATTTTCACGCGCCAAGGTTGGATTTTCCATAGCTTCCTGCAAAATTGCATGAACCTTGCTGGTATCCAATCGGTACTTCTTCGGAGCCTGTGGCTTGCGTGAAACTGGCTTAACAGCACTTGGTTGACTAGATAATTGACCTAGTTGTTTCTGTAAATCCGCAACTTGTTGTTGCAGACTGGCTAGTTGACCCAGTAAATCAGCTGGCAGCTCTGCCATTGCCCCCGAAGGAGAACTATCTTCAGCCAAACGAATAGTCATCATTTCAGCGTAAATCTTGGGTTGAGGACTGGACTTGATGTCCGCCAAGCCCCTGGTCACCATCTCTATCATGGTAAAAATCCGTGCCTGCTCAAGAGCTAGATTTTCTGAAAAACCTGTTGTTAAATGCGTATCCTCACCACCCGTCTGCACGATAAGGACATCTCTCAAATAGTGCAAAAGATCTGTCGCAAAACGGCTCATACTCTTTCCTTGGTCAAACAAGGTTTGTAGATGCTGGAGAGCTGTGACACTATCCCCTTGACGCAGACTTGCCACATAGTCATCCAAGGCACGCAAGCTGATAGAACCCGTAATTTCCTCAGCAATTTCTAAGGTCACTTGCTGGTCCTGACTAAGGCTGAGAGCCTGATCCAAAATGGATAGGGCATCCCGCATCCCCCCTTCTGCCCGACGCGCAATGATCGTCAGAGCCTGCTCGTCAAAGATTAGCCCTTCCTTGGTCAAAATTGCAGCCAAGTGCTCCTGAATGTCCGTCACCTTGATGGACTTAAATTCAAATCGTTGCACCCTTGACAGAATGGTAGCAGGAATCTTGTGCAATTCCGTCGTGGCTAGAATAAAGACCACATTCTCAGTCGGCTCTTCCAAGGTCTTCAAGAGAGCATTAAAAGCCCCAGTTGACAGCATATGGACCTCGTCGATGATATAGACCTTATAGGTCGCAAGACTAGGTGCATAGGTCGATTTATCACGAATGTCACGGATTTCATCCACACCATTGTTGGAAGCCGCATCAATCTCAATCACATCTTCCAGACTGCCCTCGGTAATGGCCTGACAGATATAGCAATCGTTACAAGGTTCGCCTCCAACCTGATTAGGACAGTTCATGGCCTTGGCAAAAATCTTAGCTGCTGATGTTTTACCCGTACCACGAGGACCTGAAAAGAGATAGGCATGGCTAATTTTCCCCTGTTCAATGGCCTGTTTGAGTGTGGTAGCAACCACCTCCTGCCCCACCATCTCCCCAAAGGTCTGGCTTCGGTACTTCCTATATAAAGCTTGGTACATTAGCGTTTTTCTCCAAACATAGCAAAATTCCAGTCCGTCTTCTCAACCAAGAGAGCAACGAACTTTTCTAGATAGTCTTGGTCAATCGTATCATAATCAGCTACCAATCTCGAATCCAAGTCCAAAACGCCCAATAATTGGTCGTTTTTCACCATTGGCACAACGATTTCTGATAGGGCTGTCGCATCGCAGGAAATATAGTTATCATGTAGACGAACATCGTCTACGAGAATAGTCTGGCGCTTAGAAGCTGACTCACCGCAGACTCCTTTTCCAAGTGCAATATGAACACAGGAAACGCCACCCTGAAAAGGCCCCAAAATCAATTCACTACCATCATACAAGTAAAATCCTGTAAAGACAGAATTTGGTAGAGCCTGATTGAGCAGAGCTGAGGCATTAGACAAATTGGCAAGTGCATTGGTTTCGCCGTCTAAAAGGGCCTCCAACTGAGCCAGTAATAATTGATAAGTTGAGATTTTTTCTTGTTTCATCATAGGAACATTATAGCATAGAAAGACGGAGCTTGACAGTAGGTATTGTTAGAAATCAGCAAAAAACGAGACCTGTCGATCTCGTTTTTAGGATAGCTAATTAAGACGACTTGCGTGGGCGTCTTTTCACGACTAGACCTGCTAGTCCCAGTAAGCCCAGACCTGTCAGGTGTAGGACGGAGCTGGCTTCACCAGTAGCTGGTAAACTTTTTGCCTGTGGCTGACTAGTTGATGCAGGTTTGACAGTTGACTGTTTGCTTTGACTTGCTGGTGCCGCAGGCTCCTTATCTCCCTGTTTGGTTGCTTGTTTGCCTGGTGCTGACTGTTCAGTTGGACTTGCAGTTGGTCTTTCAACCAACTTCTCAACTGGTTGTTCAGTTGGTTTTTCAACTAGCTGTTCGGCCGGTTTTTCAGTTGGAGTTTCAGCCGGAGTTTCAATTGGTTTCTCTGTTGGTGTTGTACCCTCTTCTATGTAATAGAAGTAGTATTCCTTGTTAGGTCTTGCCTTAGCTTCTTCGTAAGTAACTGTTTGACTTTCTTGAACTACTCGTGATGTCCAACCTTCAAATGCTAGGGGTTCTAGAACAACACTCTCCCCTGGTTTGAGTGTATACTCAATTTCTTTTAACACATCAACTTTTTGGCCAGGTTCAATTTGTTCCTCAGTATAGACAGCCTTAATCGTGATCGATTGATCTACTGGAACTGTCGGAATTGCCTTTGATGCAGCAATGTTAGCCATTGCTTTTTCAAGTTTTTGAGTAATTTCTTTATGGTAAGCGATTTGATAATCCCAGTATTCAGGAGTCCAACCAATAGCGTTGATAATATCTTGATCTGTCAAGACTAGACCTACTGGTTCGTTAAATAAGTATTCAACTAAAATTAACTCTAATTGTAAAGTAGTTAAATCCTCTGATTGGGTAATCTGATTAAACTTAGCTTCATCCTCTGACAGGCGGATAATATGGTCTACTCCCAACTCTTTCTTATAGACTTCAAAAGCTTTCAAGACAGTGGTATGGAAGGTATCAAATACTTTCTGATATTCCACACGTTGTTCAGGTCTAATTAAGGAGTCAATAGAAGGAGCTTTGTCATAGTATACCTTAACAGTCTTATTGGCGACTAGTCTGAAAGACCCATTTTTCCCAACCGTCCCTGATTCAAATCCTTCAGTCTTACCTATTCTATAACCTGATATTACTGGAAAATCAAATGTCACTTCCGTTCCTTCAACTCCACTCTGTTGAATGGTTTGGAGAACTTGACCGTCTTGGTCTACCAACTCAATGGTATACGGAACCGTTGCCTTGTCTATACTTACCAAGTCAAAGCGATAATAGTTTTCACCAGCCGCTACTTTCTCATAAGTAATTTCATAGTTCTGCGGACTATTTTCTGCCAAATCTGCGAAAGCAATCCACTCTGGAATCCCGCCTTTATCAATAACCCCACGGTCATGTAACTCTCCAGGCTCGATATTTCCTGTGTAGCCATAATAGTATTGACCATCTAAATACCATTCAACTGTATAGGGGAGACTCTGTTGTTCTGGCTGTTCCACTGGAGTTTCAGCTGGTTTGTCTGTCGGAGTTTCAACCGATTCTGATACCGGGACTAAATCTGCCATTGCTTGCTTCAAGACTGGGATAGAATTCTCAACATAAATATATCCAAACATATAGGTTGCATTTAACTCATTTAATGTTTGGTGACTATCAACCCCATCTAAGCTCAATGAAGAAAAGGTTAAATCATCATTGTAAGCAGTAGCAATACTTTGTGCTCCAAGATAAATCCGAACATCGCCACCATAGTTCTTATTCCACGATTCTTCCGTATAGTCCGCTGGATTAAGAGCTTTTATCTGACCGACTAGATCACGGTAACTCTGGATCATGGTCTTGATTTCAATCTTTCTGGCTTCCAAAGCTGGATCTGCCTGTTCTGTTGCATAAACCTTGGTCAAACCAAAATCTGCCAACCCCACCGGCTCAACCAACCCTCCCAAAACAGTGACCGCTGCTAATCCAACTCCTAGCTTGGTCCACTTATGAAGTTGTTTCTTGCTAGAACTTCTTTTGATTTTCATACTAAAAACCTCCATTTATATAAAACTTTTATGCCAAAAGGCACGTTTATCATTATACTAAAAAAAAAAAA
>NZ_ASCA01000025.1 GCF_002760245.1 Streptococcus suis YS161
CGATTTTTCATATTTTCAGAAAAAGAAAAAGGCTTACGCCTATTTCCACATCCAGTACATAATCACTGCATCAATCAATACCCCTATAGCCCAGGCTAGTTGAAAATACTTTTTCTGTGTCTTATGCCGAAAATGGGTTCCACCTGCCCAGGCACCCAGCCCACCACCAAAATAGGACATGAGTAATAAGGTCTTTTCTGAAATCCGATAGGCGTTCTTTCTTGCCTTTCCTTTATCCATACCATAGGTAATGAAGACAACTAAATTCCAAACTACTAGCGCCATACTAACCATCTGTTTGATTGACATACATTCCTCCAATTAAGTCACATTTCTTCTTACTCTAACATAATCCAAAACAGGACACAAGAAAAAACGATTCGGAAATCCGAATCGTTACATTTCTGCCAGTGTATCCTCTAACCATTTGAGCTGGGCACGGTTGCGTTCAATAGACCGTGTCAAAATCAAATAGTGTCCATAATTGTCTTGGATACTTTCCTTAGTTGAGAACAACTCAACTTTACGACTGTCTAGGTGTTTCAAGTGCTTGGTGACTAATTCAATTTGATTCTCCAATAAACCTGGTATCCGTGGATCATTCTTATCACGGATAAAGAACATTTTAATAGAAAACAAATCCTTTTGTTGAGGAGTTTCATCATTTGGAACAGATAACCATTCGTCTAAAATCTGACGACCTGTGGCAGTCATTGCATACTGCTTTTCTTTTTCATTGCCAGGTACAGCATGACAGGTAATCAACTCTTCCTTGGTCATGCGTTTTAGCTCTGGATAGACTTGGCTATGAGCTACCTGCCAAAATTCTCCTAAATCACGTTGAACATAGTCGGTAATCTGCTTGCCAGTTACCATTTGACCGCTAGCACCCATTATCCCTAGTATAATATGGGGTAATATTCTCTGCTTCGGCATCTTAACCACGCTCTCTTAAAATACTCTCCACCTTGGTGTTGATCAAGTCGATGGCTACAAGATTGCTGACGCCTTCAGGAATGACGATATCAGCATAGCGCTTGGTTGGCTCAATAAACTGGTGATACATAGGTTTCACCACCGAGGTGTACTGCTCAATGATACTATCTAAGCTACGTCCACGCTCTTCCATGTCTCTCTTAATGCGGCGAATGATGCGGATGTCATCGTCTGTATCAACGAAAATTTTAATATCCATCAAATCCCGCAACCGTTTGTCTTCCAATACTAAAATACCTTCCACAATAAATACATCTTGTGGCTCCTGACGATAGGTCTTATCTGAACGTGTGTGCTGAGTGTAATCATAAATCGGAATATCCACTGAACGACCTGCTAACAATTCACTGATATGGTAAATCATTAAATCAGTATCAAATGCAAGTGGATGGTCATAATTGGTCTGTATCCGTTCTTCAAAGGTTAGGTGAGACTGATTCTTATAGTAAGAATCGTGTTCAATCATTGATATGCGAGCATTTGGGAAATTATCCAGAATGGCACGCGACACACTTGTCTTGCCACCTCCAGAACCACCGGTTACGCCAATAATAATGGGTTTCTGAGTCATCATCATCTCCTTCTATTTTCAATACTATTTTACCATGAAACATGGTATAATGGAAAGGATAACACATAAAGAAATGAGAATTTATGCTAAATTTTGGTATTATTGGCACTTCAGACATCAGCCACAAGTTCATTTCCTCCGCTCATTTGAGTAAATATTTCCAATTATCAGCGATATTTTCAAGAAAATTGGAAACCGCTGTGTCATTTTCAACAAATTACGAAAATGTAATTTTATACACAGAATGGATAAAATTTCTTTCTGCACCGATAGACTTGGTCTATATTGCCAGTCCAAATGCCTTGCATTTTGAGCAAGCTAAAGCTGTTCTTGAAGCTGGCAAACATGTGATTATTGAAAAGCCAATGGTCTCAAGACCGCAGGAACTGATTCAACTGCGTCAGATTGCTAAAGAAAATGGAGTCTTTCTATTTGAGGCAGCCCGTAACTACCATGAAGCAGCCATCGCTAGCATAAAGGACTTCTTGAAAGAACAGACGATTTGGGGTGCCAACTTCTCCTATGCCAAATATTCTTCCAAGATGCCTGAATTACTTGCAGGACAGACACCAAATATCTTTTCAACAGATTTTTCTGGCGGAGCCTTGATGGATTTGGGAGTTTACACTCTTTATACTGCCATTGGGCTACTGGGCAGACCAAATGCGGCTCGCTATACGGCTCAACAACTCCCATCTACTATTGACTTGAGCGGGACCGGGCAATTGATTTACAATGATTTTCTTGTGACTATTCAGGCAGGCAAGAATATTACCAGCAACCTGCCAAGTGAAATCTATACCAGCGAAGGCACCCTCACACTCAACGCCTGCCAGCATATCAGCTCTGCTATTTTTACAAAACACGATGGTAGCCAAGTGGTCCTACCCATCCAAGCTCAGGAAGATGCCATGCTGGAGGAAGTGCAAGCCATTGCCCAAGTCATCCTGCAAGACAATCATGAGCTAGCAGAAGAATGGCTGGATGTGGCTGAAGCTGTCCATCAAACTCTTTACACCATGCGTCAAGACGCAGGAATAATCTTTAAGGCGGATACCCATGAAAACTAACTTCCCAACCAGCTGGAATGACCAGCTGACCCAACTTGGCTTTGAGGACTTTACACCAGTCCAAGTTCAAGCCTTCGAGCCAATTAATAATGGCCAATCTCTGCTAGCGATTAGTCCAACTGGTACTGGCAAGACCCTTGCCTATCTTTGGCCAAGCCTGCTAGCACTGACTCCAAAAAAATCTCAACAATTGCTCATTCTTGCTCCAAATACAGAACTGGCCGGCCAAATATTTGATGTTTGTAAGACTTGGTCGGAGACAATTGGGTTGACTGCTCAACTCTTTCTATCTGGTTCTAGCCAGAAGCGTCAAATTGAGCGGCTAAAAAAAGGACCCGAAATCCTAATTGGGACTCCCGGTCGAATTTTCGAGTTGATTAAATTGAAAAAAATCAAGATGATGAATATTAACACCATCATCCTAGATGAATTTGATCAGCTATTCTCCGATTCTCAATATCAGTTTGTCGAAAAGATTATTAACTATGTACCTCGTGACCACCAGTTGATCTACATGAGTGCAACAGCTAAATTTGACCGTCAAAAAATTGCCGAAGACATTGAAAGTATTGATTTATCTGAGCAGAAATTGGATAATATCCAGCATTGCTATATGATGGTAGATAAGCGTGAACGTTTGGAAACTCTACGTAAGTTTGCCAATATCCCTGATTTTCGTGCTCTTGCATTTTTTAACAGCCTATCAGACCTTGGTGCAAGCGAAGATAAACTACTCTATAATGGAGTGAATGCAGTTTCATTGGCCTCTGATGTCAACGTAAAATTCCGCAAGGTCATCATCGAACGTTTCAAAAATCACGAACTCAATCTTCTACTTGCTACAGATATGGTCGCACGTGGTATCGATATTGACAACTTAGAATGTGTCCTCAACTTTGAAGTTCCTTTTAACCAAGAAGCCTACACTCATCGTTCTGGACGTACTGGACGCATGGGCAAGGAGGGACTTGTCATCACCCTAGTATCTAGTCCTAGCGAATTAAAACAATTGAAAAAGTATGCCTCCGTCCAAGAAGTCATTCTCAAGAATCAAGAGCTCTACAAAATATAATGAACAATATACAAAAGGCTTAGAACCAGTGTTTCTACTAACATGATTCTAAGCCTTTTATCATTCTTACTGGGCTGGACCAGATAATTCTTGTGAATAATAGATTAATTGAGGATTGAGAGGACTGGCGAGTAAGTCTGTTACAGTAACCATATTGTAGCCCTCACCTGTTAAGTATTGCAATACAGACTCGAGGCTATCAACTGTTGACTGATGAATATCATGCATTAGGATAATACTTCCTGGACAAGTCTGTTCTTTTATTTCTTTCAAAATGGCTTGGGGATTGCGACTCTTCCAATCTTTAGAATCGACCGACCAATAAATCGATGGAATTCCCATCTGATTGACAACAGCCTGGTTAACCGAACCATACGGAGGGCGAACCATTGTTGGTACAATACCTGTAGCTTCAGCAATAGCTGCCTGTGTATCTTGAATTTCTCTCTGTACTTGCTCCCCAGAAATAGTGACCAGATTAGGATGATTCCACGTATGGTTGGCGATGACGTGCCCTTCTGCTACCATTCTACGGAGAATAGCTTCATTCCCAGCTACAGCCTTACCAACTACAAAGAAAGTTGCTTTGGCATTATATTTTTTCAGTAAATCTAAAACTACCGGTGTTGTGTTCGGATTTGGTCCATCATCAAAGGTTAGAGCTACCTGTCTCAAATGTTTCTTATCCACAACTTGTGCAGCCATATACTCATCATAGCCAACCTTATCAGCATCTACTAGGTAATCACTCTTCACCACTGGGTACAAATCTGAAATTGGTAGAACCAACTGGTTGATGCCGTAACCATCTGGTAATTGTAAGGTTAATTGGCTGTCTCCATAACTAAAGGAAATAGCATTTAAGTCTAGTGTTTCAAATTTTTTGACAATCGCTTCTACATCAGTCTCTTTCATTCCTTGAGCAAGTAAGGCTTCTCTTAGATGATCAACAATGATACTTACTGCAGAGGATAAATTAGGTAATAAATCTTCCAGGGTAAACAATTCATTGTCCTGCGTCAACAACACACGCTCAGACGGGAGTTTATCCTGCTTTTTAATTTGCAAGTTGTCTACTTTATAGTGCTCCGCTTGAATTTCACGAGCTGTTACATTTTTAAAATTTGTTTTTCCCTCTATTGATGAAACAAAGACCAGTTTTTGAATTTTTCCTGCTGGTTTTTTATGACCAAAGCGTCTTTGAACATAGGAAATCATTCGACTTTCTACAGGTCCTAAGACATGACCTGCATCATCTGTAGGTAAGGCAGCCACAACATGGGTCGTATCAATATTTCCCTCTTGAATTTTGCCCTTGCCTTTAGCGAGGATGGTTTGTTGTTTTTCCTCGATAAACTGACTAACCTGTCTTTCTTGAAGTCCTGCAAATAACCATACAGCCAAACTTACCATTGTGCCGAGCAAGGCGATGTTGATTCCCAACCAAAAACTAACTTTTTTCATCTCCAACCTCCCATTCAAAACATATATAAACTATGCTAAATCATTTAAAGGCTCTTGTCAAGACAGTTCTATAAAAACTCATAAAAAGATTAGGTAATACTCTTCAAAAATCAAAATTATCCGTTGTCAAGAGCCTTGATGAACTCCAGTTCTATCTTCGGCTTCGTTTCCTGGGCTACTTTTGATTTTCATTGAGTATAAATAATTGATTTGCTTCCTAATTCCCTCCCTCCTGCCATTTTCTGATTTTTTTGAAAAGAAAAAGACTGGGCAAAAAGCTCAACCTCACTTCTCAGGGTTCGCGTCAACATCTCAGCGCAGTGGTTGATTGGCTTTAACAGTCTGGAAGACTGTTAAAGGTTGGAGATAGGATTTGCGAAGCAAATCTCAGCAATTCGTGTTTTACACTCCGAATCTGACCATTACGACTGATGCGAACAGAGTTCGCTTCATTTCCAACCTCCAACAGTCACTACTCTGACTATTGGAGCTATGCGGGGGTGGGAGTGAAACAGTCTGGGAATAGACTGTTTCAGCTCAACAACTAGAAATAAAGACTTGTTGACGAACTCTTTTTTGACCAGTCGAGTTCTTTCCCGCTCCCTCTAAATTAATCTGCACGAATGACTTCCACACGGTAGCCATCTGGATCTGTTACAAAATAATAACGACCTGGACTTCCTGGCAAGCCCTTGATGTCTGTCGTTGGATATCCCAGCTCCTTATGCTTAGCATTATCACCTTCTAAATCATCTGAAGAAAGAGCTAGATGCGAGAAGCCGTCGCCTACGCTATAGGGACCATGATCATAATTGTAGGTCAATTCAATCTCAAAGTCATCTCCTTCAAGCGCTAAGTAAACCAAGGTAAACTTGTGCTCTGGATAGTCCTTGCGACGGGTTTCTTTAAAGCCAAACCCTTCTTCATAGAACTTTTGCGATGCTTCTAAATTCTCAACACGCAAACAAGCGTGCAACATTTTTTTACTTGCCATGAGTAACCCCTTTGTCTTTTGATACATGTAGTATAGCACAAAGTCCGTAAAAAATCTGCTTTACCGTACACAAAAACACCCGAGCCAAGCTCAGGTGTTACTAAATTATGCTTCCAAGTAGTACTCTTTCACAATGTTCAAGTTTTCATCCAATTCGAATACAAGTGGTGGGAAGTTTGGAATTTCCACATCCATGATTTCGTCATCAGACAATTGTTTGATGTGTTTTACAAGGGCACGGATTGAGTTACCGTGTGCACCTACGAATACGTTTTTACCGTCTTTCAATGCTGGAGCAATTTTATCTTCCCAGAATGGAAGGGCACGCTCAAGCGTTACTTTCAAGTTTTCTGCATCTGGAATAACTGAATCATCAAGGTGTGCATAGCGACGGTCAGTGTGTGCTGAATACTTATGATCTTTAGCCATTTCTGGTGGCAAAGTATCATAAGAACGACGCCAGATGTGAACTTGCTCATCACCAAATTCAGCAGCTGCTTCAGCTTTGTTCAAGCCAGTCAAACCACCGTAGTGACGTTCGTTCAAACGCCATGATTTTTCAACTGGTACCCACAATTGATCTGCAGCTTCAAGAGCCAAGTTTGTAGTCTTGATAGCACGTTTCAATACAGATGTGAAAGCAAGGTCAAATTCGATACCTGCTTCTTTGATCAATTTACCTGCATCGATTGCTTGTTGTGTACCTTTTTCAGACAAATCAACATCAGCCCAACCAGTGAAAAGGTTAGCTTTGTTCCATTCAGACTCACCATGGCGAGCAAAAACCAATTTTACCATTTATGGATTCTCCTTTAAATTTTGAGGTTCCCCTCTTATACTTCTCTATTTTACACGAAAAGGTAAAAAAATGCCAGCCTTTCCACAATCTGTGTACGCTTTCATTACTCTTTCATGTAAATTCAGTCTCTAGACCTATCTTTCTTCTTAGAAAAAATACAAAATAATGGTATAATAGTAAGGCTGAACACGACAGTTCAAAACGATACCACTATAGGAGTTATCATGAAAAAAGTAGCTATCGTGTCTGCCTATCGTTCTGCTATCGGCAGCTTCGGAGGCAGTCTGAAAGATATTGAAATCGCTGATTTAGGGGCGCAAGTCCTCGAAACAGCCTTAGCTAATAAAAACATCCCTGCAGACAGCGTTGATGAAGTTATCTTCGGAAATGTTCTTTCAGCAGGACAAGGACAAAATATTGCACGTCAAATTGCTATTCGTGCAGGCATTCCTCAGACAGCCTCTGCCTATGCAGTCAATAAAGTCTGTGGTTCCGGTCTCAAATCAGTCCTCCTGGCTGCCCAGTCAATCATGCTAGGTGACAATGATGTAGTTGTGGCTGGGGGCATTGAAATTATGAGCCAGGCACCCTATCTATCCAAAACTAGCCGGTTTGGTAGTAAATTTGGTCATATTACTCTAGAAGATTCTATGCTGACAGACGGTCTAACAGATGCCTTCAACGACTATCACATGGGCATTACTGCAGAAAATGTTGCTGAACACTATCAAGTCAGTCGCGCAGAGCAAGATGCTTTTACATACAGTAGCCAAGAGAAGGCTGCGAAAGCTATTGCTGAGGGAAGATTTGTTGACGAAATTGTTCCTATTAGATTAAAAAATCGGAAAGGCGAAACTATTTTTGCCACAGATGAGTACCCTCGTCTGACGCCAATTGAAAAATTGGCAACACTTCGACCATCTTTTAAAAAGGATGGAACCGTCACCGCAGCCAATGCTTCTGGCATCAACGACGGCTGTGCTGTCTTGGTACTCATGTCTGATGAAAAAGCCAGTGAGCTAAATATCCAGCCACTCGCCTATATTGAGGCATACGCAACAAGCGGTTTAGATCCCGCATTGATGGGGCTTGGACCTATTACTGCTAGCCAAAAAGCGCTACAAAAACTGAATAAAACAGTCGAGGATATCGATCTATTTGAACTCAACGAGGCATTTGCAGCCCAATCAATTCCAGTTGTCAAACAACTCGGCATTGATCCTGCAAAAGTCAATGTCAATGGTGGTGCCATCGCCCTTGGACATCCAATCGGAGCTAGTGGTAGTCGAATCCTAGTCACTCTGATTCACGAATTAATCAAGCAAGAAAAAGAGCTTGGTCTTTGCTCACTTTGTATCGGAGGCGGTCAAGGCATCTCCCTAATCGTTTCCAATGCGCAAACAAGTTAACCTATCATTTGTACACAAAGGATATATTATGAACATCGGTATTGATAAAATCGGATTTGCGGCACCCGATTATGTTTTAGATTTGGCTGATTTAGCCCAAGCCCGCAATGTGGACCCAAATAAATTTAAGATTGGTCTTCTTCAGTCTGAAATGGCTGTAGCTCCTGTCACTCAAGATATTATCAGTCTTGGGGCAAAGGCTGCCGAAGCCATTCTGACAGAAGAAGATAAACAAACCATTGACATGGTTATTGTCGGCACAGAATCTAGCGTAGATCAAAGTAAGGCTGCCGCCGTCACCATTCATGGCTTACTCGGTATTCAGCCCTTCGCTCGCTCCATCGAGATGAAGGAGGCTTGTTACGGTGCAACGGCTGGACTAAGTCTTGCCAAAAGCCATATCGCTCAATTCCCAGAATCAAAAGTCCTAGTCATTGCTAGTGATATTGCAAAATATGGAGTCGCTTCTGGCGGTGAACCTACCCAAGGTGCTGGTGCAGTTGCCATGTTGGTAACCGCAAACCCACGAATTTTGGTCCTCAACAATGATAATGTCTGCCAGACACGTGACATCTACGACTTCTGGCGTCCTAACTACGACAAATATCCACGTGTTGATGGTAAATTTTCAACTGAACAGTACACCGATTGCTTGACGACAACTTTCGACTACTATCAACAAAAAACAGGCAAAACCCTCAACGATTTTGCTGCCATGTGCTTGCATATCCCTTTCTCCAAACAAGGTCTTAAAGGACTGCAAGCTATTGCTCAGGATGAAGAAACTCTTAGTCGCTTGACAGAACGTTTCCAGGAAGCTATCGTCTATAATAAAGTCGTCGGCAACATCTACACTGGCTCTATCTTCCTCTCTCTTCTTTCCCTTTTGGAAAATAGCAGAGCGTTAGAGACAGGGGATCAAATCCTCTTTTATAGCTATGGTAGCGGCGCTGTCTGTGAAATTTTCAGCGGTCAACTCGTTGAAGGTTATCGCGACCACTTACAAGAAAATCGTTTAGAACAACTCAATCAGCGTACAAAACTCAGCGTTAAGGAATACGAACAAGTCTTCTTTGAAGAAATTACACTTGATGAAACTGGTTCATCCCTTGACCTACCAGAAGACCAAAGTCCCTTTGCCCTTATCAAAGTGGACAATCACAAACGTATCTATCGTAAATAAAAGCCAAAACGGCGCCCTTTGGCTCTCACCAAGGGGCGCTTTCCTATAGAAAGAGGAACCTATGTCAACTTTTTCCGGATTTTATAAAAAATCACGCCAAGAGCGCATTGATATTCTCCGTCAGAATCGTTCCCTAGCCGAAGATAGCTTAGACATTCTATACAAAGACGAAAACCTGCCAGAAGCAATTGCGGGAAAGATGGCAGAAAATCATCTAGGAACGTTTTCCTTACCTTTTTCTGTACTTCCAGAACTTCTAGTGGATGGACAAACTTATTCTGTACCGATGGTTACTGAAGAACCTTCTGTGGTTGCAGCTGCATCTTTCGGAGCCAAAATCATCGCTAAATCTGGCGGTTTTACAACGACTATTCACAACCGTATCATGATTGGACAAGTTGCTCTCTACGATATTTCAGACCATAGCAGAGCGACACAGGCGATTCTTGACCAGAAGGAGAGTATTTTAGAAACTGCCAATCAAGCGCACCCTTCCATTGTCAAACGAGGGGGCGGTGCAAGAGAATTGACTGTTGAGAGTAAGGATGAGTTTTTGATTGTCTATCTTCAGGTTGATGTACAAGAAGCCATGGGAGCCAATATCCTCAATAACATGTTAGAAGCTGTTAAGGATGACTTAGAAGAACTCAGCAAGGGACAGGCTTTGATGGGAATCCTCTCCAACTATGCAACGGAGTCACTGGTCACCGCCCAATGCCATATTGCCATCCCTAGTCTGGCTACCAGCTCTGCCATTGCTCAAGAAACTGCTCAAAAAATAGCCCTGGCAAGCAAACTGGCGCAAGTGGACCCTTATCGTGCTGCGACACATAACAAAGGGATTTTTAATGGTATAGATGCTGTCGTTATCGCTACAGGAAATGACTGGCGGGCAGTCGAAGCCGGGGCCCATGCTTATGCCAGCCGTGATGGGCAATACAAGGGGCTTTCTACTTGGTCCATTGATGGCGAGCACTTGGTCGGCTCCATCACCCTACCTCTTCCGATCGCCTCCGTCGGTGGCTCTATCGGGCTCAATCCAAAGGTAGCAGTCGCTTTTGACCTTCTCCAACAACCAAAGGCACGCCAATTAGCTTCTATCATCGCTTCTGTCGGTCTCTGTCAGAACTTTGCTGCCCTGCGTGCTCTTGTTACTTCAGGGATTCAGGCTGGTCACATGAAGCTCCACGCAAAATCCCTAGCGCTACTTGCTGGCGCCGAGGAGCATGAAGTAGATCAACTAGCCCAACTCCTGCGGAAAGAAAAGCACAGCAACCTAGAAACTGCTCAAAACTTATTAGCAAAAATGAGAGAACATTAAAAAGAGGGACTCCCTCTTTTTAATTTATTATTTGCTCCATACGGAACTTTTGTGGTTTCATTCCTTGGCGTTCATAAAAACGGACAGCTCCTGCATTGTCAGCCCATACATCCAAGGTAAGATTGTGGCAACCCTTCTCCTTAGCATAGGAAAGAGCAAATTCATAAAGCTGCTCGCCAATTCTTTGACCACGCTCAGAATTGGCTACACACAAATCATCAATAAACAAGGTTTTAACTGGTTCTAAAACATCGCCTGTTGCGGTAGATAATTCACAAAAAAGATGCCCAACCACTTGTCCCTCTAACTCAAAGACAAAAATAGGCTTATCTGGATTTTCCAAAAGTGCTACTAATTCAGCCTCAGAAAATTTTTGACCTGTACTTTTAAAAATATCTGGTCGTGCCTGGTGGTGCACCTGTAAAATATCTTGTAATAATTCATTTAAAACTGGAATATCAGATTGTCTGGCTTTACGGATTGTCATAAAAAATCTCCCCTTTTTTATTTTTTCTATTATAGCACATGTTTATTTTTTAACAAAATAGGTCTGCAGACCGATGAAGAATCTGAAAATTCGAGTATACTATAGGTGTATCCTAAAATTTTTCATAAATCTCCTAAAAAATCAGCTGCCCAAGGCTGGTTTTTTGTTGTCTTAAAACGAGAATGTGTAGTGTAGAAAACTACTAATACTCTTCGAAAATCAAAATTATCCGTTGTCAACTTGCCTTGATGAACTCCAGTTCTATCTTCGGCTTCGTTTCCTAGGCTACTTTTGATTTTCATTGAGTATAAAGTTTTGCCCCTTATTTGCCCCTTAAACAAGAAAAAAGCCTACTGCACAACGTAGAAACGTTGATACAATAGGCTTTTTTCACGTTATTCCTCGCTCTTTTGTTTTTAGGCGAGGGATAAACCAGTCTCTCCTCAGTTTTCAAGCAAATAATAAAAAGGTCCACTGGACCTTTTTATTATTTTACAGCGTCTTTAAATGAACGAAATATTTCAATGATATATGATGGTAGAAATCTTGTCAATATAAGTCTTTAAAAGTAGTAAAACTAAATTTATTTAACTCATGAGAATTGGTAAGTTTTGAACTTATGCCCCTTTTTTGCCCCTTACATCCATAATTTGTTCCAGGGGCAAAATTTTCCGCTTTTTTTGAGTACCTAAATTTCACTATCATTATACCACTTTAGAAAAAAATCACAAAGCCCCCAGCAAATCGCTGAGGGTTTTTGCTATTTTGTCATTTTGCCCATTTTGAGCAAATAGAAATCAAACCTTCCGACTATTATTGTCAAAACGGCGATTTTGACAAACAAAAAACGCCCCCAGCAAACACTGAGGGGCTTTGAAATACAATGATAGCGGTTGGGCGGCGTATCCAACATCTCAGGTACTCTTTCGAGTGCGTCAGGAGCCTTTCTGACCTCGTTATCATTCATTGTATTTAGTTTACTACTTATCTTCTATTTTGTCAAATGCTTTGATGCGACCGTTTCTCTTCATGTGATTTAATTTGGAATCTGTGATGTCATAAACCGAAGCCACGAAGAAATAGTCGTTTTTCTTATCTAGTTTGACAGCGACTAGAACATTATCTGCAAGGACCTTGATGACTTCAAAGCTCTCTGTCTTCACATTTTTATTTTGACCGACAAAATCCGGCGAATCCAAAATAGTAGCAACATCAGGGATATACTTAATCATCTTTCGATGCCTGCTTTTTAACATATGTTTTTCAAGATTTTCCTCATGGATTAGAATATCCGTTGTAGAAGTTTCTAACCCTACTATTTCCTTGATTTTCTGACTGATTTTTACATTGTATTTCATAATCCTTATTATACCACATTCCTTTTCACATAATCCCCAGCCGGAGCTGAGTCACAAAATCTATTTAAAAGTACCCCAAGCAGGGCCAAAGCGTTTGCCGTCTTTAGTTGCTCCAGTAGCTACGTAATTCCGCTTACCACTGCCACCGACATACGACACCCAGACATAACCGTTGGCATCTACAATGACCGTATCATACTTAAATGACTGTCCTTTTGTATATGTCGCCACAACCTGACCGGATGTGTTTGGTGCACGTCGTACATTGATGGCATCAACTGTAACAGTCATAATACCACTTTCTGGATAGCTACGTGACCCAGATGCTGTTGAGCTTGGTGTATTAGTTGCTGCTCCAGCCGATGCAGGCGGTGTAATGTAATGCACAACCTGTTGACTGTAGTTTGCAGCACTGTAATAGTTCCGTACAGGATAGCGTTTGCCGCCGTAGTTTTGCTCAAGAATAGTCAATTGGTCACCGTCCACTGCTTCGACGATTACTACATGTCCGTAGGGGTTACCTGGTGTCGCACCAAGCGTCACAATCTGACCTGCTTTAAATGGACCAGATGTGGATACGGTCCAGCCATTCGCTTGCCAGTTGTAGGATGAGCCGATGTTTTTGGCTGAAATCGTATCACCAATAGCGCCACTGACCCAACCAACACCAGCTCCAAGTCCAACCGTTGCATCTGGGCTAATCATACGCTCATACCAACTGGCCAAAGCGTAGCACTCGCCGTTTCCGACTGATACACCGGACCCGACCTGTGCTCTTACATTGTTTAATGCTTCATTTACTGTTGCCATGTTATTACCTCCATAATAAAAAGAAGGATATTTCTACCCTTCTTTGACTTTTTCATGTAAATATTTGTTAACAAATTTCTCAAATTTGCTGTATAGCTTTTGATATTCAGGGTCATCTGAAATTTTTGCTATCCCAACTAAATCAATTGAAATAACTTCTGGAATATCGTAGATGGTATCACCTTTGATTTTAATCAATCCTAAGTTTGACAAAGATATTCTATAATCTATGTTCACTTTGTATTTAAATGACTCCAATGCTTTCACATAGCTTTTTCTCAAATTGGTTTCTATTTCCGGAGACTCGATTGATAGTTGCGACTTCAAATCATAACATGAGTCAATGAAAGCAACTATATCTTCGAAATTTGTAACATTATCCATAGTTCCATCTTTGTTTAATACTGCAGTATTAAACCTAAGTAATGGGATAGCTATATTATTCAGCTGTTCAATTGTCGCAGCAGTCTTCTCGTTTAATTCTCTTGCAACTTCTATCTCTTTCTTTAGGTTTAATCCTGTAGCAGTGATAGAAAGCTCTGTTACATGACTAAAGTTAATAAGTATAAAGATAGTTGTTGCTATTACAAATTGCATGAGTAGATTAACGGAACGATTCTCAAAGAAAGAATGAACAAATACAATAACAATCGGAGCTAGTGATAACACTGTTAGGAATTTCTTGAATTTCATTTCTTGACCTCTTAGAAAAAATATATGTCCATATTATTCTAAAAAGTCATACTTTGCAAGTAGTTTCCATGTACTTTACTAATTCCAAGAAATTAGCCATCCGCTTATTATCCTCATTCCGACAATAATTTCGAAACTTCTCGACCTCAGCTTTTTTCTCTAACTTTTTCTTAAGAAACGAGATCCAGTACAGATCATCTTCTGAGAATTGAGTCTGACTACCATCTTTCAATGACTGACGATATTTTTCCAAAATCAGCACATACTTCTTTCCGTCGGTAAACTTTCCAAGGTTTTCAATTAAGTCATTGGTAGTTTTTTCTAAATCATCGTTATTCTTTCCAAGCATCGTTCATTTCCTTCACTGCGCTCTCGATAAACGTTTCCAACTGTGTCTCAGTCATGTAGATATTGTATTTGGCCAGCTGACTAGTAATCCTACGTTTTGCCATGTCTAGCTTATCAACATGATTGTCCTGGTCTAGTTTAGTAATTTGTTCAACCGCATTTACAGCGTTACGAGCCAAAATCTCAGTGATTTCAATGGCTCGCTTACCGCCTTTGGTCAACAGATACTTCTTGACTTCGTGGACAATCATTCCTGCGACAATAGCAATAATTCCTGTTGCTGATCCAATCAATAATTCAGTAAGTTGATTCATGGTTATTCTCCTTTTTCAATTTTTTCAATTCGGTCACTCATCAGTGACACTTCACCCTTTAGCCCACCGATTTCACGGGCCATAGCTCCCATTTCTGCGGTAGTCTTTTCAAGATGATTCATCAAGCGATCTTCTCGCTTATTGCTTTCTTCCTTAGCCTGTTCATGGAAATCCATGAGCTTAGCTTCTCGCTTGTCTGATGTCTTAATCAGATAGCGGATGACGAAGCCGAATAATAAAATAAACAAAATAGCCCAAGCCACTTGGCTCTGGGCAATTCGTTCTGCGTGTTCAATTGGCAAAAGTGTACCTCCTAGTAATTTAATTCGACTACATTATTTAGCGATGATATCGCTGTTAGTTGGTGGTCAGCTTTAAAATTATCGCGTACCATCTTCGATTTGGTCCCAAACGAATTGCGAGTAAATGTTACTGGTATTTCGGTAAATGGTAAGCACCCTTCGACGTTACCCGTGTTGATGCAATAACCAGCTACACTGCTGTGATTAAAGGTACTTGCATTAACTTTCAGCTCACAGTTGCTTGCAGTTGGTTGATTGGGGCCATGGACATAAAAAGCGCCATTAATCCCTGTTGGTGCTTCGTAAACTGTTTCAACGTTATCAAACACAAGGGTCTGATGGTCACGCAATCCACATCCGATTGGTGCATTGACATTGTTGTAAGCTGTCACGTTTGATACCTCTGTTACATATTGAGTATCGTGATTTTTAGGGTCGCTATCTAAGTGGATACAATACGGATTTGACCCATAATCATTTGATTGATTGTAAGTGCCGTCATTGATTTGCTTAATTGTAAAATTGGCAAGAGTACATTCGCCACCTGCCTCAATAATTTTCCCTTGGTTGGTGGCTGTGCATTTCTTTGTGATGACAACCCCACTTCTGCTTTCGCCAACAATCGAAATCTTATTAGCCCCTTTATAAATTGCATACGGCAATTTATCAGATACAAAGACCTCATACTCCCCGTTACGCAGATAAAGCGTTACAGGCACATTATCAACATCGTGTGCACGTTTTACAAACTCGCACGCTTGTGCGATGTCGAAAAAGTGATTTTGACCATCTAAACCAATCGTGTACTCAGTTGTATCAAAATTTGGAAGAGATTTTAGCGTCGCATCGTCATAATAACAATCATATTCATTATTGCTGAAGCATACATTGCTAAATTTGATTGTGGTCGGCCCGTTGCCTTTTGCATTAATTTGGAAATACTGCTTTGGATTGCTATTACCAGTAAATTTTGCAGTATTAAAATGCAAATTGTAGGTTTTGCCAGCTTTTAGGTTGCTGTAAATATTGTTGTAATACACACCATCAGCACCAACGACCTGAATATTTAGCTGAGTCACATCCGTATCCGCTACAATCGTTGCGCGACCAAAATAAAAATCCCCAGAGCCTAGTCCAGATACATTTTTGGTAAAGAGCACACGACCTTGACCATTAAAAGACATATCAAACGATGTATCATATTGATTTGAAACAGTCGTGCCTGCGACTGTCTGTTGACGATCATTAAACGTCGAGAGCGTATAACTATCATTCAATGCTTGCTGGACTGTGTAGTACGGTATATACGTTTTTGAGCGACTAAATGTACCTTCGCTAAAGACCACAGATGATTTATAACCAATCAAAAAGCTTATGACAGCGTACGCTGCGTTTGTCGGCGTGACGAATGAGCCATATTGTGTCCCAGAAATATAACTTTTGGACGAATCAAAAAATGCAACGTGTAGCTGCAAGTTAGATTGCTCATTTGAGTAGACCAAATATTGCGTCGAAGGTTTGACCCTAATATAATCAGACATCGTATGTGATGCTGCCGCGTCGGTCTTGCCGCTCGCATAATTACTATAGTATCCGTCTTTCGCATTCGCAAAATTAAAGAGATTGATTGATTTGATCAAAGATTTTTTTATCAAATCAAATTGGCTTCTCGTAGCTAAGCCAACGCTTGGATATTCTGTCCCATCGTCTGCAATGCGTGCATCTATCACCTCGCTTGGCACTGTACCATTCCCAGCATTAGCGATAAGATTGTTAATCTGTCCGCTAACTACACTGATATCTTGAGCTGTTGATTTATCAGCCAGCTCCATTTGGTCCAGTCGCTCGACAAGTGTATTTGCATCCCCCCTAGCCTTAGCGACTTCCATGTTAGAATTGCCGTTAGCCGTTGCATCATCATACGCTTGTTGGATACCGTCATGGATGGCTTGTCGGACGTCTCGGCCGAAGACACCTTCTTTAATCACTTTTAAGTGGTTATCAATTCCCATTTATCATTTCCTTTCTAATGCTTCTACTCTTGTTATCAATTCATCCAGATTGATTTCCTTGGTCACAAGCAAGTAATCTAGCTTCTGCTTATCTTGAGCTGACAATAGCTGGCTTGATTGCTCCGAGACCGCTGTGTTGACAGTCTCAACAGCTTCTGCAGTCGAGCTGGCAATAATTCGGACTTCTTCCAACTGATTCTGCTGTTCTTTTAGCTGCCTAGTCGTGACTAACTGCTTGGTTCTTCTTCGGACATTGTCCAGTTGCCACTCTTCAGCAGACTTAAACTTATCGCCAATCGTCAAGTTCGACCGCTCAACACTTACTAAGTCAATCTGCCGTGCAACAACTCTCAGTCGCTCGTCAATAAACATAACGGGATTGATGACCCTATATGTGTTACCTTCCTCAAACTCGTCAAAATTTGGGTTGATGTGCGACAAGTTGACTGCTGAGACAGAGTATTGATAGGCCACAGCCTTCTGAGTAGCTAGCTGGCTCTCTCCTGCTTGTTTTAAAGCAGCAGGGTCCTCTATGTCATCAAAGGTGGCAGTCTCCATCTTAATACCATACTCGGCAATCAAATCAGGTCTATCGATGTAGTCCTTACCGTTGTTGACTGAAGCAATGCTGACACGCTGATTTGTCTCGCTATTTTGCTTGCCATAGACAAGCAAGCGAGATACGATGCCTTCAGGGTTGATATGCTGCTTTAATGACAATAGATTGACAGAGAGCTTGATTTCCGTGTCGCTGTCAACACCAATCTGCTTCTTAAAATCAAGGTACCTCTTGCCGTTTTCTTTGCGAATCTGTAGCTCCAGTCCATACTCGTTTAGGATAAGGTCTGTCAACGTGGCAAAAGTCGATTTTGCAGGGTCGACATCTGCTTCCATGTGGTCACCTGTCGCGATTAGGTCTGTCAAATCGCCCGGCAAAAATTCCTTATAAGATTCCAGGTTATCGTTGTGGAATTTTAATACCTGCTTTACAAAATCAGACTTCTTCCCGCGGTAGATTTGTTGCCGTTGCTTGCTATCGTTTAAAAAGTCAAGTTCCGACTTGGCATTGTATGCGAAAGTAAATACTCCACTCTCAGCCATGTCATTTGTGATTGGGGCGATACGACCGTAAAATACTTCTCTACCCGTCCGCATATTGACTACTTGGACCATCGTCTGTAAAGGCTTGATAAGAGCTTTATATCCTGCATTATTGGGCAAAAACTGAAAATCAAACTGGGCAATCTTATTGATTTCAAATTTAATAATGGCCGACAAGAGCTTGTTCCCGCCGGCCATTGAATCGTGAATCGGTGTCACATTCGCACCGTTAATCAAACTAACTGCATACATCAAATCATCTCCTTAAACCATTTGAACGAGATTCTGCCGTTTCCTTCAATGCGAATTTCATTCTCTTTTTCGAGTGTGAAAAAGTCATATACACGACTGCCTGGAATGATGCTGAATTGTTGATTCCGCATAGTCAATGTCATGTTGCTGGTCGACGTAATCTCTGGTCGTGCCAAACTGATACCCGTGTTGACCAACAGAATATCAAGCGATCCTTTAACATCGAAAGCAATATCTTGGAATGCGTCTAATTCAAAGTTAAATTCATCCCAGATATCGCTTCCTTCAGCTTTCTCGGAAATCATGAAGGGATAGGCTTTAAATGGAACTTCTAACGCACCATTTTTCCATATTGTCTCAAACGAAGCATTTTGTTGTACTTCGGCTAGGAAGTAGTAACCTGGTAATCCCTCATATTCGAAACGGGTCAAACCAATAGTGCCAAACAGCCAATTGACAACCTGTGTTCGCAGAGTCATCAGCGACAATCTAGGATTTGTCGTTGCACTTTCTAGCTCGAATTTACATGTAATAGTTCTCTGCTCATACAGTTGCCCGCCATACACAGAAGAAAAGTCGTAATTCTCGTTTGAAAAAGGAATGGAAACCATAACCTTTTTCTTGTCCGGAATACCTATATCAATGGAGGTCAATTTTAATCCCATGTCGTCGAATGAGTTCCTGTTGTTAAAATTTACTGCATACCCTCTTACCAACCAACCGTACCTCCTTGGTCAACAATTATCATTCTTTGAGCTTGTTCTTCGCTAATATACCCTATCAGCAACTTAGCGAAAGTCTTTCCATCAACCTGTAAATATACTGGTTGTGGCTGAGACTCCTGTTTTGGTACTTCAACTACAATTTTGTCCGAAATTTGATCCATGATGAGACCAGCCAACATACTCATTGTCGGCTTATTCAGAGGTAGTACAGCCTCCGGACCAGCTTCTCCACCTACCATCAAGTTGTTTCCATTCATACCGAAAATGGTCGGTCCATTCATGACACCTCCTTTGGCATACCATTCAACACCGATACTAGGTACGCCTTTCTCTGCCCATTCTAACGGGTTCATGGAACCAGAAAAACTAAAATGAGGCATTTTAAGATGTGGCCATTTAAATTCAAAATTAAATAATCCCTTTATTGTTTCAATAGCATTTGACACAATATCTTTTGCCCCATTGATTGCATTGGAAATAGTATCTTTAATACCGTTCCATATATTCGTAACCGTTGTCCACACGTTTTGGAAAATCGAAGTTACTGTATTGTAAATACCGTTTACAGTATTACTGATAAACGATGTGATATTACTCCAAATCGATGAAAAAGTATTAAAAATAGCATTGAGAATGAAAGTGAAGAACGTTGATAGTGATGTCCAAATAGCCTGTCCATTTGAGACGATACTGTTCCAAATACCCGTCAGAAAGGACATAAAAGATGACCACATTTGTCTGCCTGTTTCGGTCTGTGTAAAGAACCATACCAATGCAGCAACAAGCGCAGTAATTGCCATGATGACAATCATAATTGGATTAGCAGATAGGACAGCGTTGAATATGCCAAAAGCACCACTTGCTCCCATTGTGGCTGCCGCTTGGGTTGCTTCTGCTGCTGTTAAAGCACCAGATTGGACAAATCGGGCCAACATCAACCCGTTTCCGACAGCAAGTAAGGTATTGCGGACCGTTTCTATTGCTTGAATAGTTCCTGTTACCAACTTATATCCTGCCCAGGCAGTTGTAATACCTACAATAGCAGCTTTAAAGGCATCAACTGTCGGTCCGCCCTTTTCAAACCATGAGATGAAATCAGCAACCTTGCCTGCACCTTCCGTAACGATATCGACAGCAGTTTCAAACGAAGATTTGATTGTATCGCCAATTTGAGTCGTTGTTGTTATGATGGTCTCAGCAGTGGCGGAATCCATCCCTAATTTGGTTAGTAAGTCGATGTTATCCTTCTCACTCATAGAGCCAAAAAGAACATCGAATATCGAGCTGATTGTAGCGAAAGCTAAATTCAATCCCTCAGTTAGCCCTTGAAAACTTCCTTCAGGAACTGAGAAGACTTTTTCCAAAAACGTGACAAACGCCTGAGATACTTGAGGTAAGACTTGGTCAAACAAAATCATAAATAGACTTGGTAATGTTGAACCAAGTGCTCCCAGCAATTCTGTCGCACCTGTAATCAAACCAGGTAGTAGTGCTGATAAGATTTGTGGCAAGTATCCAGCTAAAATCCGAATCACTTGAGCAAGACCTTGAATCAATCGTGGCAGAGCTTGGACTAGCCGTGGAACGATATTTTCGAGAGCGATACCGATAGCCTCGGTTAGCCCTCCTACCAACTCACTGAAATCTTGGTCTGGGTCTGCCATACCAGTTAGGAAGTTCTCCCAGGCAGCTTTTACCATGCCCACAGAGCCAGAAATGGTAGATGCTGCCTCTTTCGAAGTCGTGCCAGCAATTCCCATTTCTTCCTGCATAACATGGATAGCTTCAGTCACATCAGCAAATGACGAAATATCATACTTGATTCCGCTAATTTTCTCAGCGTCATCAAGCAAGCGTTGCATTTCCTCTTTTGTTCCGCCATAGCCAAGTTTAAGGTTATCCAGCATCGTGTAGTTCTGCTTGGCAAATCCCTGGTATGCGTTCTGGATGGATTCCATCGAGGTTCCCATCTTGTTCGCATTGTCGGACATGTCGATGATCGCCTGGTCAGCAAGTTTAGCAGCTTTCTCGGTATCTCCACCAACCGATTGAATCAGCGAGGCAGAGAATGATGTTGCCGTTTCCATATACTGATTAGCAGACAGACCGGCGGTCTTATATGCAATTTTGGACTTGCTTAACAAATCCTCTTGAGCGTTCATGAGCTTGTTATATTCACCAGATGCCTCATCTACACTCTTGCCAACAGATTGTGCATACTCTTCTAGTGACTTTCCACCTGCCCCAAAAAGAGTCTCGACACCACCAACCAATTGCTCGTACTCTGCGTAATGTTTGGTTGCTGCGCCTGTAAGCCCAGCTAATGCAGTAATACCAATGGCAAGACCAGTAGCCATAACCTTCCCTGCTTTGGTCGCAAGTTGCCCTATCTTACCAAATACCGCAGAGAGTTTTCCGTGCGCTCCTTCGGCTTTGCCTGTTGTTTCATCAATAGCCTTATTTGCAGACTTGTTATCAATCCCAATTTTGCCAAACAGTTCAAAAATATTCATGCTTTACTCTCCTTTCCCTGGTAATTTCAAGATAGACTCAGCCAAGGCAATGGCTTCTTGGTCTTTTTCTTTTGATTGTTGCTTCTTACTTTGCTTTTCAAGATAACTTTTCTTTGAGTATTTCTTGATAAAGTCAGATAATGACATATCCACATCCTTTGATTTCCAGATATCTGTCAATTCCTCTTTATCTTGCTCATCTAACAGGTACATAAAAAAATCCAAAGCCTCACTGAGAGTTTGGGTCTCTAGCAAAGTCTTTGGATTTCCGTACCGCTTGAAAAGTATATCTCTTAATTTATGGATATCTAACCCAACAGCGAAGCAATAGATTGGAAAAAATCTTTGAGTTCCGCCTTTTTGCCGAAATCAATCAATAATTTTGAGTAATCAAGCATACTCAATGATTCAATTTCCTTCTGACTCGTACCAGTTAGGTCAGCCAAGAATTTGTTGACATCAGCCTTCGCATCGTTAACATGACGCAAGACAGCAAAGCCGATGTCAGTTACCAAGACCATGCCACGTTTTTGATACTCGGTGTTCGCAACTTCTTGTTCCTTCTTGGTCGGCTTTTTCTTTTTGTGATCAGCTAACGGAATAACATCTTTTCCAGTGCCATATTGTCGTTCAATCAAAGAAACAACTTCTTCCTTGATGTCGAGCTTGCCAATGATGGACAACATCGTAAAGATGTCGCCACCATTGAGCTCACGCATTTCTAGTTTTTCAGACATGTAGACCTCCTATTAAGCAATTTCTGGGAAATAGATACGACATGGCAGGCTCAGATCATCAATCTGTTCCTCGTCAGCATGAGCTTCAAAAGTCATAGTGATGACCGCCTCTTCATTATCTTTGGTCTCAAAGTCAAGACCAGAAGTACATAAAGCGTTATCGATGATAACGATAATTGGGTCGTTTGTCCCGGACATTGTACCAACGATACCGAGGTTTTCGATATAATCTGTGTTTTCGAGTTTTGATTTGCCGGAAATCACTTTGTAACCTGTCGGCGCATCCGTTCCATCAGCTTCTTTGATTTCCCCATTAATTGATAGTCGGATATTCTCGGCAGTCAATTCTTTGACATTCGTTTCAATCTTTGCCGTCTGGCTCTCGAGAATTTTTTGACCAACTGCGGGCGTAAACACGCCGTCAATCTCAACTACACGATAATTGACTTCAACTGTTACCTTGTTCCCTCCGGCAGTTGCACCCAGCAAATCACCTTCCCATTGTCCAGTGCCTTCTTTACCGCCTGTTGGATTCCAAACCAAGTTTTTATAGATAGCGCCAGCGTTGATGAGATAATGCTTGGGAGTGCTGGCGGTGTAGCCAGTTCGCTTCACAGCTGTTTTATTCATTTATTTTCTCCAATCTAGTTTGATATAAAGACGCAAATTCCGTCGTTGCAAGTCGTCCAAGTTTGTCGGAACAGTATGCATCGCTTGGAATTGCGTTCGCATGTAGCAATCTTCGAGCATTTTGTCAAAATGTCTAAAGTGCATCTTGATGCTTTCGGATAATGTTTCGATTTCGACCTGATCCAGTCCTTTGTTACAAAAAACATCCACGTCTAAGTAACATCCGTCTGCGTGACGGTCAATATTGGTCAAGCTGGTTGCAAAGACCACATAGGGATACTTAACAGTCTTAGCAGAGTTCTTGATGTAGTAGCTTTCGTTGTGGATGCTTTTCAGCTCTTTTAAGATTGTTTTGATTACTTCTTTCATCTACCCTCCTAAATCTCTCAAGCAGTCTGCCAATATGTCCTTGATAGCTTTCTGGTTTTGTCTAAAGGCAGGTCTTAGGTACGGTTGTGGTGGCATTCCATATGTAAAATGTACCTCACCGTTAGGCGTTTTATACAACCAGCCGCCCTTGCGACCATTTCCGTTTTCGGCAAATTCACCAGTACCAAATTCAACATAGATAGCATACTCGCAGTTGGTACCGACATAGGCTACCAATTCGCTCTCATTGACCTTGTAGCCAATACTGTCTCGTAAGCCTCCGGTTTCTCCGACAGGTGCCAAAAGCACAGCCTGACCTTCAACCAATAACGCAGCCTTTATGAGTCCTCTAATTGCAGCGCGTTCAAGTTCTCTCTTGACGGCTGCTGAATTATCTACAAATTTCATCAGTGGACACCTTTGACATAGATTTCCAGATGATGACCAATATTCACTGGATCATCAACATAGGTCACCTCATAGGTTTTTCCGTTTACTTCGATTTTGTCGTCAATTTCAGCATTGACTGTCGTGTCCTTGGTCAGAATGACATGGGTACTATCTGCAAGGTAGGCTAGTTTGTCTGTTGATTCACTGCCATCCAGCATATCCATATAGCCTGCAAATACAGCTACGCGTTTATGCTCAAAGATTTCTTGGCCCAATTCATTCTCGCCAACCAAATTACGCTTAAATAGATAAAATGCCAACATCATGACCACCTCAACTTCCTATACTTGTCCAAAAAACCAAGTAGGCTGACTGGGTAGCCCTCTGAACTTTCAGCAGCCGTCACATCGTAGTAGGTCACAGACCAGCGGGCCACTGTTTCGGACTTGATACCAGCTTTATCACGCATTTTGGAGTCGTAAGCAATCAGCTTCTTCACGCCCGTCAGAACATCGGCAGGATAGCTAACTTTCGTTGCTATAGCTCCTGAATGGGTTTCTGTGATAAAATCCCCACGGACAGTAATTACACTGTCAGAGACACTCTCAACGACATATAGACCATCGTTGTAGTCCGTGCCGTTGATTTCAATTGTGTCACCAGGTCGAAATATATCTACGCGACCGCTACTGGCCTTGATTGTGCTTCCAGACAATCGCAAACCACGGATACGGAATTTTATCAACTGGAAGTTGTTATTAGTCAGGTTTCGGACCATAGTTTCCAAACCGTCGCAGGTTTCTTGTGTAATGCTAGAGTCTAATTCCAGCGCATCATCCAGATCAATAATCATACATACCTCCAATTAAAAAGGAGAGTAGCTGACTACCAATGTCATTAAGTTAAGCATTTAAACAATTAAAGGAACTATTCCCGTCTGAGCAGTTTATGACCAAACGGGA
>NZ_ASCA01000026.1 GCF_002760245.1 Streptococcus suis YS161
TTTAGTGCACCCTTTTGTCTAGAAAATCATCTAAAAATTAATCAACTTTCTATTGACTTTTTACCACTAGACTATTGAGCACAATCACCTTGCCAAAAGCCTCCGCCCCCTCTAAATAGCGGTGAGCCTCCTGTATGGTATCCAAACTAAAAATCTTCTCAGGCCCAACCGGCACCTGATAATGAACCAGGTAGTCAAACATCTCCTGCAACTTGTCCTGATTGACATTGCCCGAATAAAAAGTAGTCAAATAGACATTCTGCCGCAACTGCTCAATGGGGTCAAAGTCCTCCAGATACCACTTACCACCCAGCTGCCCTGTCGAGCAGACAATGCCGCCCTCCTCCAGATGAGCTAGGGAATCCGCTAGAGTAGCAGGACCAACCAGCTCAAGAATCTTGCTGAAGGTCAGGTCTGTCTGCAAACGCCCCTCTTTTTCGAGGATGACTTGTCTGAAACCAGAGGTCAACAGTTGATCGGTCTTTTCTATCTTGCGAACAGAAGCATAGATAGGCAGGTCTGGAAACTGGCTCCGCACCAATTTGACAAAGGCCTGTCCAACCCCGCTAGCCCCCGCACGCACCAAGATCCGATCTGACGCTTCCAGCTTGAGATTTTTCATGGAACCGTAGGCAGTGTAGTAGGTTTCAGGGACGCTAGCTAGTTCTGCCCAGCCCAAATCAGTCTGGACAGGGTAGAGGATTTGATTAGGCACCAGGGCGTACTCTGCATAGCCACCGTCAAAGGCTCGACCCAGCTCGCCCATGATAGATACAACCTTTTGCCCGACTGGTAACCTGTCTGGCTCTGTCGTTTCCTTAACGACACCAACCAATTCAATCCCTAAAATCCGTGGAAATACTACACTTGGTGACAGACCCTGTCTAGTAAAAATCTCCGAATGATTGATACCAAATCCCTTAATCTTTACCAAGGACCAACCTGTTTTCACCTGCGGTTTGGCAACTTCTTTTACTTCCAAAACCTCTGGCCCACCAGCCTGTGATACGACAACAGCCTTCATAGGAACTTCCTTTCATTAGTCAAACTTTTTTACTATTATAACAGAAAAAGAAAGATAGTCAATATTTTTGACTATCTAACTCCCAGTAATTCTTGATAAATTTCCCTATCCTCATCTTTGAAGACATTGAAAATGACATTGATTTCCGAATGTTCTGTGATAAAATTCCGAACAGTTCTGACCGCAATCTCCGCAGCACGTTTTTGTGGAAAATGAAACTCACCCGTACTGATGCAACAAAAGGCGATACTGGTCAGTCCCTTTTCCACTGCCAATTCCAAGCTTTTTTGATAGGAGGAAGCAAGCAGTTCCTCGTCTTGAAGCCGGACCTCCGTCTGAATAATCGGCCCAACCGTATGAATGACATAGTTGGCTGGCAGATTGTAGGCTGGCGTTATTTTTGCCTGACCTGTTGCTTCCAAGTGCCCCTGAGCCTTCATGAGTTGGTAGCAAGCCAACCGCAGTTGAAGCCCAGCCTGCGAATGAATCGCATTATCAATACAACGATGATGAGGTACAAAGCACCCCAAGAGCTGACTGTTGGCCGCGTTGACAATCGCATCAACTTCTAGGCTAGTAATATCGCCCTGCCAGAGATAAATCTGTGGCTCCACCTCCTGTAAGTCGGAAAGGCCTGTCACCCTTTTCTGAGCTAATGTTTCCTGTAAATAGGCATCTTGCAGGCTCCAAAACTCCGCCGGCATGACCTTGGGCTCCCAAATGTTCATCAAGGCTCGCAAGACCCATTCCTGCTCTTCCTGAGTCTGAGGCAGGTCCAGGTCAGGTGCAAGATAAGCAATCAATTTTTCAAGTCTTTCCATGCTCTGATAACCTCCTGCATATCTTGGTTAATGGTGATAATGCCCTCACGTTCTGGGTCTTCAAGATTAAGCCGAATCAGACTAGCAGCTGGCAGAGCCTCATTCAAACGTTCAAAGGGGAATTTGATAATAGTTGGCGTGTTGAAGCCCACACCCAGTTCCAAAAAGACAATGTTCTTGTCAGCATTCCCCTGCAAAAAATCCAGATAAGCCTTTTCTTGCCTGTGCCAATTAGCATCTTCGACAAAACGGTGGTCAATTCTCAAGCGGCTCATCATGTCTGCCCCACACTTAGGACATTTGGGGATATCTTCACTTCTAACCTCCAAACCCTGACGATTGGCAAGCAGGATTTCCAAGGCAACTTGATTATTATAAACGCCATCATGACAAGGCACTGAGCATTGAAACTCACCGTAATTGCCCTGAACTTCAAAGAGTTTCTCTTTGTCAAACCCCGCCTTTTCAAACTGACTATCTACATTGGTGGTAATAACAAAATAATTCTTATCTCCCACTACTTCATACAAATCCTGATAGAGTGGCAAGCTGTCTGTCTGATAGCGATTGAGGTAGAGGTGTTGGCTCCAGTAGCCCCACTTCTTCTCCTCAGTCGCAAAGGGATAAAATCCAGCGGAATACATATCTGTCAGCCCATATGCCTTGATAAAGGGTGCAAAATGTTCCTCAAATCGTTGGCCTGAGTAGGTCAAGCCCGCAGCACTGGACAGACCAGCACCCGCTCCAATCACAATTGCATCCGCTTCTGCGATTAATTTCTTAGCTTCCTTTATTTTTCTATCTTCTATCATCTTCGTCCTCCTTCTCTAGTCTTTCCTTGCTTTTTTTAAGCTCTGCCATTATACTAACACTAACAGTATCTTTTGGAAAGTATGCACCTTAAAGTAGGGTAGTTACCTCAAGGTAAGAAATGCATATTTTCAAGTACTAACCGACTTATATTTTTTGAAAAACATTTTGGAGAAAGCTATGACCAGTAAAAAATTACCATTAGACTTGCCAGCTTGCCCTATTGAAACAACCTTATTACTGATTAGTAGCAAGTGGAACATTCTCATCCTACGCGATCTGATGGAGGACACCAAACGCTTTAGCGAATTACAACGTTCCATTGGCTCCATTAGCCAGAAGGTCCTGACCAGCAACCTGCGAGACCTCGAAGCAAAAGGCATTGTGAAACGCAAGGTCTATCCAGAAGTCCCTCCCCGTGTAGAATATTCTCTGACAGAACTGGGGCACTCCTTGAAACCCATCCTTGATTCTATGTGGGACTGGGGAGAATGGTACAAAGCACAACAAAACTAGCCTAGAAAATTCTAAGCTAGTTTCATTTTATCCTTCAACTGCTTCTGAGGCAGTTTCGCTTGCTACTTCTGAAACGGTTTCTGATACCACTTCAGTTTGAACATCTTCGATATCAATTTCAATATCTTCAGACACAACTACAGCATCCTCAATATCTTCTTCTGTCAAATCCACTGTCGGAGCTTTAGCAGTTTTTGCCTTGATAGCTTCCAAAATGTCAGCCGTTGACAAGTTTTGTTCCGCAATTTTTTCCTTGATTTGCTCAAAGGTTTCCAAGGATTTTTCCTTACCAGACTTGACCAAATCTTCTACTGTCAATTCACCAGTTTCAAGTTGAGTTTTTACTTCTGTAAATCGTTCAGTCGCTTGTTTGCCTAAATCTTGTGCCTTAGTGACAAAATCAGCATTGATTTCTTCATGGTTTTCTTTATAGTCATTAGCAAAGTTTACAACTTTTTCTTTGACTGTTTTACCAGTTTTACTTGCTAGAAAGGCAGCTGCAGCAGCTCCTCCTGCTGCCCCTAACAAAAGGCTAGTCCACACGCTACTAGATTTTTTTACCATTTTTTTCTCCTTTCTTACCTAAGAGAGATGAGAGAGTTGACAGAGCTGAAAGAGCTCCGCCGGCTTTTACAGTACTTGCTCCAGCAGACTTAGCTTTGACTGTCAAATCACGCGCTGAAGCATTCAAATCAGATACAGAAGTGGACAAGTCCGCAACCGCAACGAAGAGGGGATCCAAGGTCGAAACCTTACCATTTACATCTTCGACTAAGACATTGGTTTTAGCCAAAAGCTCGTTGGTCTGATAGAGAGTCACATTGACATCGCTGGTCAAGACCTTAAGCGTTTGCTGGGCTTCATCTGTCACCGTACCCAATTTTTTCAACAACAAAACAATATATACTGCCACCGCCGCGATGGACAAGGCAATAATCAAGACAGAAATTTCAATAATCATATCTTCTCCTTTAGGGTTGATAGAATGGAATAGAAGACTTTCTTCTCCGCAACACAACCATGATAATACCAACGAGGATTAACACCCCAGATAGCCATTGTGAAACACGTATTCCCAAGAACATGAGGCTGTCCGTCCGCAAGCCTTCTATCAAAAGGCGACCACAACCATACCAGACTAGGTAGAAAGCTGTAATTTCTCCCTGTTTAAGGAATTTTGGCCGTCTACGTAACACACAAACCAAGCCAAAGCCTAGCAAATTCCAGAGAGACTCAAACAAGAAGGTTGGTTGACGGTAGGCACCATCAATATACATCTGGTCTCGGATAAAGGCTGGCAGGTAGTTCAAACTTTCTACTGCTTTACCATAGGCCTCTTGGTTAAAGAAATTTCCCCAACGACCAATTGCTTGAGCAATCATGACCGATGGCGCTACAATATCCAAAAAATCCAGGGTATTAATAAAGCGATACTGGGTAAAGAAATAAAGGACGAGCGCACCTGTAATCAAACCACCATAGATGGCAATACCACCGTTCCAGATAGCGAAGATAGATAAAATGTTATCCCTATATTCACTCCATGAAAAGGCGACGTAGTAAATCCGTGCCCCTATGATAGAAAGCGGAAATGCGATTAGAATAAAATCTAAAATATCATCCTGACGAATTTTCTTTCGCGGACCCTCTTTTGTCGCCAGATAAACACCTAGAATCAGACCAAGTAAAATGCAGATTGCATACCAACGAATTTCTAAGGGACCTAATTTAACCGCAATAGGATCCATATTAAGCCTCTTCTCTATTGTGTTCAATTAAATTAGACAAGCGTTCTTCGAAGATCTTCGTTGCATCAAACCCCATCTGTTTGGCACGGTAGTTCATGGCTGCTGCTTCAATTACGACAGAAATATTTCGACCGGTTTTTACAGGAATACGTATTTGTGGAATAGCAATTCCTGCTACTTCGATAGTATCGCCAGAGTTTCCCAAACGGTCAAATACCTTACCTGTTTCAAAATTTTCAAGATAGACAGCTAATTGCACTTCTGATGAATCTTTCACGGCACTAGCACCGTATAGACTCATGATGTCGATAATGCCGACTCCTCGAATCTCTAATAAGTGGCGCAGAATTTCCGCAGGTTCACCCCAGAGAGTGACATCGTCTTTTGCATAGACATCAACACGGTCGTCAGCCACCAATCGGTGTCCTCGTTTAACCAACTCAAGACCAGTCTCACTCTTACCGATACCAGAATCGCCCTGGATAAGCACTCCCATACCGTAAATATCCATCAAGACACCGTGTACACTCGTCCGCTGAGCCAGGCGACTATCCAAGTAAGAAGACAATTCTCCCGATAGACGACTGGTTGCTGTCTTGCTTCGGCAGATAGCAATTTGTTTTTCTTTTGCAGCCTTGTACATCTCCTCAGGGATTTCCAAGCCACGTGCCACTATGACAACAGGGGTTTCTGGCTGGAACATCTGAGAAAGAACCTGATAGCGGTTATGGGCAGTCATGGCCATCAAATAAGACCACTCCTTCATCCCCATCAACTGGATGCGCTCTGGAGCATAGTAATCAAAATAGCCAGTCATTTCCAATCCTGGTCGGGTAATATCTGCCGTCGTAATTTGCTTTTGCAGGAGCTCTTCCGTACTGTAAGCACATTCAATCCGCAGATTATCGACCAAATCTTTCACATAAACGGTCATTTCTTCCCTCACTTTCAGTTTTATTATATTATACCATAAGCAAGGGGTTGTGGGAAAAACAAGGGGCTGATTTGGTAAAAAGAATGTGTTTCTCTCTTTTTCTCACAAAATTAGCAAAACTTCCACAGATTAAATGCACTTCTCTTCCTTCGCTACATATTTTTAACAAATCTGTTATACTTTATATAGCTCAATACTTACTACTAAGGAGAAAATCATGGAACCCTTGTTTCTCACACCTGTTATGCACGAAAAAATTTGGGGGGGCAATCGCCTAAGGACCAACTACCACTACGACATTCCTAGTGAAAAGACTGGGGAATGTTGGGCAATCTCTGCCCACCCAAACGGCGTAACAACTGTCTCAAACGGTCAATATAAAGGAAGAGGACTGGATGACCTCTATAAGAATGAAAAACATTTATTTGGTAATCCAACAGATGATGTCTTTCCATTATTAACAAAAATCCTTGATGCAGACGATTGGCTTAGCGTCCAAGTTCATCCCGATGATAGCTATGGCTTGGCTCACGAAGGGGAACTGGGTAAGACAGAATGTTGGTACATTTTAGAAGCCGAAGACGGAGCTGAGATCATTTATGGTCACAATGCCCAATCCAAAGAAGAACTCCGTCAGCAAATCGAAGCCGGAGATTGGGACAAGCTGTTGACCCATGTACCTGTCAAAAAGGGTGATTTCTTCTTTGTACCAAGCGGCACCATGCACGCCATCGGTAAGGGAATCCTGATTTTAGAAACCCAACAATCTAGTGATACAACCTACCGTGTCTACGACTTTGACCGCCGTGACGATGCAGGCAACCTCCGTGAACTACACATTGAAAAATCTATAGATGTCTTGACCATCGGACCTGTTGCTAACTCAACACCTGCCCACCTCAAAGCAGGCAATCTTGACTCGACACTTCTGGTTGCCAATCCCTTCTTTACCGTATATAAATGGAATATCCAACAAGAAATCAAAATGGAACAGACAGTTCCTTACCTGCTTGTCAGTGTCATTGAAGGGGAAGGTGCCATCCAAGTCGGTGAAACCAGCTACCCACTTCAAAAAGGAAGCCACTTTATCTTACCAGCCGATGTGACAGACTGGACTTTTACAGGCCAAATGGACATCATCGCAAGCCACACAAACTAATACTCAATGAAAATCAAAATTATCCGTTGTCAACTTGCCTTGATGAGTGAAAAGCTCCAGTGGAGGTTTTCAGCCTGTTACCTTGAAATAAGATAGTAACAGAGTTCTATCTTCGACTTCGTTTCCTAGGCTACTTTTGATTTTCATTGAGTATAAGCATACAAAAAACTTGAGCCTTCAAACTCAAGTTTTTTTGTATTATTCAAACCAAGACTTATTTATCTTTTCCGCTTCTTTTATCTTACGTGGACCTGTTCCATAGCGTTCCGCGTCCCTATCTTCCTTATAAGGTAAAAAATAAGCTGCTGCAATATAGAGAGCAATCAGAAGGAGGAAGGATTTGCCTAAGAGGAGACCTGCAATAAATATCGCGCGTGTTACCCAGGATTCCCAGCCCAATTTATGCGCTATGCCGGCAAGAACCCCAGATACTATCTTCCCCTGCCTTACTTTATACAATTCAATTGACATCTTTTATTCCTTTCACGTAAAAGCCCCCTTGACCTGTTTGTACCTTCAAGAAAAGTAAATCATTGCCAGATTTTTCAAACTGATAGGGACTATTTTTCTTTTTCCGGTTAACCAAGACATGACCGGATTGCGACTCAATCTGCCCCCGAATTCCCTGGCCTTTGCCAGTGTGTAAAGTCAAAGGAGCCTGAGCTAGTTGCACATACAAGTGTTGGGGATAACCACCGCAAGTCGTCAAGCGAATATCCTGTTGTTTTTTATCCCTTGAACTGCGGATAGAAATATCTTCAAATGGTAAGTAATCCAAGCGAGCATCTGCCTGACCAAGTTCCAAATCCAGCACCGACATCCATTCCTGAGGCAAGTTGATTGTCAAACGACAGGCCAAGCTACTGTGAAAATAAAGCCCCTTTTTTTCAACATAAAGACGAGGAAGCTTATCTTCTGGTGCATCTTGATTGTAGCAAATCTCCACACTAATCTGATTATTTTTAGACTTAGCCAAAGTTAGACGTCCCTCAGATAATTTTAAAAAGAGTGATTCAATCCCTTCAAAACTATAGGATTGTTTCAATTTGGAGGAAGCAAAGACCTTAAAACTTGGCAAGGTAAAATTCAATTTTACTTTTTCTTCCACGAAAAGAAAGTCAGGCTCCTGATTCATTTCCTTGAAACAGGCACGCGCCTCTTCCTTGGTCAAGACACCTTTTTCATATAACTCAATTAAGCGTTCTTCTCTCTTTTGCGCCATAGGCTCACCTCAATTCTATTCTAGTATATCATAAATCCCTACAAAAAAATCAGCCCGAAGGCTGATTCTAGAAAATCAAGATTTACCAAGGCAATTGATAGATTTTTTCTGAAAATGGATGAAAATTCTGCTTTGAAAACCCAAAATTTAATTCTATTACTCAACTCTGAGCGTATAAAAATCATCACGCTTGGGAACTGCGGAAGTTGGGGGAAGTGGCGGAGATAAACCCAAAATCACAAATTCCAGAAAAATTTGAATATGTCGATTTAGAGTCGGTAGTAGGGACTAGTTTGATTTCGCATAGAACAGTGAGAGCAGAAAGTGCACCATCTAGAGCACAAAGATTAGCATTACCAGGAGATATTTTTTATCAGACAGTTAGACCGTATCAAAAAAATAACTATTTATTCGATTTGTCAGATGATAACTATGTTTTTTCAACTGGTTATGCTCAGTTAAGACCTAAGATTGATGACCGATACTTAATGATAAAAATACAAGATGATGGATTTGTTAAGGAAGTACTTGATAGATGTACAGGGACTAGTTATCCTGCAATAAACTCTAAAGATTTATCTCAAATTTCTATTGATGTCCCAACCTCCCTCCCCGAACAAGAAGCCATCGGCACTTTCTTCTCCACCCTAGACCAACACATCACCCTTCATCAGCGTAAGTCGTAGAAGGGATTAATACAATGAATAAAATTACACGAGAAACCCTACTTCATGAATATTTTAAAGAATGGACAAGACTGTTTAAAGAGGGAGCTGTTCGCCCAATTACTCTCGAAAAGTATCGCAATAATCATTATCATTTAAAAAAAATTGTGCCTGACTTGGTATTACATCAGTTGGACAGGACAACCTATCAGCAAATTTTGAACGACTATGCTTTGACCCACGAACGTCAGACGGTTATTGACTTTCATCATCAGCTCAAGGGAGCGGTCTTGGATGCTGTTGACGAGGGCTACATCGATCGGGACCCCACCCGAAAGGTGATTTTTAAGGGCAAGGCTCCTAGAATTAAAAAGATGAAATACCTCAATCAGTTTGAACTGCATAATGTTCTGTCTGATTTGAACTTGGAATGCTGTATCAATTGGGATTGGTTGATTTTGCTTATTGCGAAAACAGGTTTACGATTTTCGGAGGCTCTAGGTCTGACACCAGCTGATTTCAACTTTGTCCAGCAAAATGTATCTGTGACAAAGACTTGGAATTACAAGGGAAATGGTGGTTTTTTGCCGACCAAAAATAAATCTTCCGTGAGAAAAGTGCAGATTGACTGGCAGTTAAGTATGCAATTTCAACAATTGATTAAAGACCTACCTCAGGACAAACCTATTTTTGTCAATGGACCTGTCTGCAACTCTACACCAAATAAGTGGTTGGAGAGACATTGTAAAAATGTGGGTGTTCCTGTCATTTCTATCCATGGTCTTAGACATACCCATGCATCTCTTTTGATGTATGCTGGCGTTTCAATAGCTAGCGTGTCAAGGCGGTTGGGGCACTCTTCCATGACAACAACTCAAAAAGTCTATATGCATGTCATCTCGGAACTTGAAAATCAAGATACAGATTTAGTCATGCGTTACCTATCTGGCCTAAGCTAGACATCAAATCGACTTACGCTGATGAAGGGTGATTTGTTGGTCTAGGGTGGAGAAGAAAGTGCCGACATGATTTCTTTCTTTTACAGAAACAGGCATAATTATCTTTAATCCTTTTAATTCGCTTGCTTTCACAAGCGGCTGACCTGTTCCGAATGATAGTTTCTTAATATCAAAATGTTGTAGAATATAGAAAATGAAATCAAGTAAATCTCCTTGAATAAATACTGTATTATCACTTATTTTTACTTTTCCAGAATGTCTGTAAAGCTCTCCAGCATTCGTACCAACACGAGCAGTCAATATAAAATCCCCCTCATAGTCATACGAATTATCGTATCCAATAACAGAAGTAGATCCTAAAATTTCAAACTCTCCAAATTCTAAAGCTGAAAACTTGCTCTTACCTGTACCAATAAACAATACTTCATTTACCAACTTCCGCAGTTCCCAAGCATCTGCATTTTCGAACGCTTTGAAGCGGCGTTTGGGGATATTTCTGTCTTTGTTCGGCATTTCTACATTCCCCCAACTTCTTTCGATTTTTCTTCCCTTTTCGGAAAATGACCGAAAAGGGTTGCTGATGATTTTCTCTTTTTGTTCTTGGACGCTTTGTATAAGAACATTTCTTTCTCATTCATCATGATAACACCACCAGTTCTTTCATCAGATTTTCAAATTCTGTTTCAAGCAGGGCAATTTCTGCATCCATATCATCCAAGGTTTCAGCATAGCGATTATGGAGTTCTTCGACAATAGCAATTTCAGCCTTTAATGGCAATTCAACCAGTTCCAGTGCCTTGTCCGTCACCTGACCAAACCATTTTTTATAGAGTAGCTGATCAACTTCCTTATCTGTCAAGACTTGGATGCGGTTGGACACCAATTCCTTGAGTTCCTGTTCCTTGGTCTTGATTTCCTTGGCTACTGCCGACTTCTCCTTGGCTAGATCATCTACTTGCTTCAAGAAACCAAATTCTACTGAGCCTTTTGTCGCCTCTTTCAAGGCAGCCTTGACCAATTTACCTTCAAAACTATCCTGTGCTTCCCCATCGTCATTCTTTTTCAGGACATCAAAGAGAGCATTGTACTCCTCGCTATCTTCCACCTTGGCATTTTCAACCAATTCGCTGACTTCACTGTCAATTTCCGAGATCCGATTTTTCAAGCTTTCAATATAGGCAAGCTCCTCACCATAGCACTCACTGGCAATCAGACTGTTCGGAATAATCACACCATTCCAACCATCTTGAACCTTTTCCTTATTTTTCCCCTTGCTGACCATATTCGGCTCACGGGTACGACCCGCCTCATAAAAGCCTAATTGCTCAATCAGCTCTGCATCATGTGTCAGGGTCTTGGTCCAAATTTCTGCGATAATTTGATAGCCTTCATAGATATCAACTTGGTCAAATTGTGACAAGCGTTCCTTGATGTCTGCCAACATAGCTTCTTTTAATTGTCTCGTATTGGTATCCGTATGTAAACGGTGCAATTTTGTCCAATATTCCTCAATGAAGTCTGCAATCGTCGACTGGACTTGAGTATATTCTTGCCGAACGACTGGACTAGACAAGACGGCTCCTGAAAATTCTTCAATAGTCTGGTTCAAGGTCAAATAGCCAGGACGATTCTCACTAAAGGCTTGCTCCATGACCTCTTTGACAGTTTGATTGAGCACTCTCAAGGACTGAATATTTCTCTTTGGAATACCGCCGTATAAATGAGCATCCACATCGTGAGGAATTTCTTCATCAAGAGCCGTCACATAGCGTGGAATGTTCATATTATAGACAATATGTAAAGACCCCCAGTTGAGAATTCGTGGATTTACCTGTACACTAGAATAAAAAAACAATC
>NZ_ASCA01000027.1 GCF_002760245.1 Streptococcus suis YS161
CTTTAGACGTCGCTGGAGAGAAACGGCTTATAGCCGGTGTACAAGCCACCCGTTTTCACGGGTGGTTATGACTTTTTATAAATTGCTGATAGCTGCCTCAAAGATTGAGACGGCTTTTTTTGCGTTCTCCTTGGTGGCGTGAACGTAAGTATTTAAGGTCATGGCAATATTTGAATGGCCAAGCCTATATTGTAAGTCCTTGGCCTCTATTCCAGCATATAACATAATAGTGGCGTGAGTATGACGGAAGCCGTGGAAACCAATATCAGGCACGCCAGCAGCCTTGAAGTGTTTTTGTAGCCGTTTGCGTAATAGAGTAGCATAAGCGTATTTGGTAGTAAACGGAGTGAATACAATATCCACAGACCGCCCCAGCGTCCAAGCATGAGCCTGCTGACGCTTTTTATATTGCTTGAGCAACAACACAGTAGCCTTGTCTATTTCAATATCTCGTAGCCCTGATTTTGATTTAGGCGTGTTTGTTTCTTGGTATCGATTGAGCGTTTTTGTTACGCTGATTGTACCAGCTTCTAAGTCAATATCGGACCACTCCAGAGCCAGTGCCTCACCGATACGGCAACCAGTGGCCAGTAAAGTCTTGTAAAGAACGTAGTCAAAGAAATCACCATAATTTGACTGATCCAAGCTATCCAGGTAATCAAGAAACTGTTTTAATTCCTGATTGCTGAAGAACTTGACTTTTTGCTCTTTATTCTGCTGCTTACGTGGCACAATAACATCACGGGCGGGGTTATGTTGCAGCAGTTGCATCGTCACACCATATTGAAGAATGCGGCGGTTGATATTATTCAATAAATTGTAATTAGCAAACGCCCCACTAACACCACTATTTGCATCATTAGCCCATTTATTGACTTGTTGCTGGATGATAGGGGTAGATAGCCTATCTAGCTTGTAATCTCCAAATACGGGCAAAATATGAAGTCTAACAATACCTTCCATGGATTGCCGTGAGTTTGGCTTGATGGTATTCTTGTAACTTTCCCACCAAAGGGCCACAAGCTCCCGATAAGTAGTGATGGTTGGTTTTTCTTTGACACAATGACCGTTTTTCTCAAATTCCAACTGAGCTTGTCTAGCTTTGATTTTTACACCCTTTTTAGTGCTAGCTGTGACGGTTGTTCGTGCTTTCTTACCTGTTAACTTATCAACTCCAAGATAAACGCTAGCATAGTGAACTTTTTGACCGTTCTTTTTGATTTTATCTTTGATTTTCATGTATTTGTACCTTTCTTTCCATCAGCAGGCAAGGCGCGTGGTTTTGTTAGGTATTTATACATGAGTGATAGTTATTATTATGAAACTTATCAGAGGTTATACAGTGCTGGACGTGCTTTGGGAGTTAAATTGGGATGAATTATCAGCAATATCACACAGCACTGATTTACTCACTTGTATTACAGCATTTACTAAGGGATACCGAGCTAGAGGAGAAAGCATTCAACTTGTATGCGGATATCATAGAGCGTGAACGGATTCCAAAATACCAGATAAAGACCGCAAGTCTGTACTCAAAGAGAATTGTGCGAGCCTATGAACGTGGGGAAATTCAACTTCCATCACCATTCACAAAACGGCAGAAAATTAGACAGTTTTTTGTCGGGATAGTGGAGTGGACTTTGTGCTTGAACAGAGAACGAACAAAGGGCGAATAAAGGAAACGAAGCTAGGAACACGCTCCGATTTTGACAATAAAAAACAAACTTATCATAGGTTGAAAGAAGTCAAAAAACAGACTTAAACAGCGAACGAACAGCGAGAAAAACACAGACGGAGGTATTCATGACAAAGAAAAAAAGCGAGCGTATAGACGTGCTGCATAGAGAAAAGATTTTATGGTTGAAGTGGTATTTTTTAAAAGACAAGGGAAACCCAAATTATAGCGTCCTAGAGCGTAAGATGTTTGACGCTGCTAAAAATCGTGACTTACTAGCTTATCAAAAATATGTTACAATCAAGCGGATGACTGATATTATGGTGCAAACCAGCGACGAAACTCTTCTAAAAGTTATAAAGGATGTCTATGTGTATAATTACATGAACGTGGTTGGCGCGTGCCAGAAAATTCTATTTATGACACCCAGCCCAGCATATGAACGATTAAATAAGTGGTTCGACACCTATTCTGATTTGTATTTTAGTCTAATACCGTTGTCTGATATGAAGATGTATCATAGTGAACAGCAGTAGCGATTTTGTCATTTTGCACGTTTTGAGCGAATAGCACCACCCCAGCACAGTCTATTTTGTCAAAATGGCGATTTTAAAAAATATCTTTTTAGTTGAATACGTGTAACACGTATGGTATAATAATCTTGTCAGGAGGTAGAGCGCTATGCCGATGACACAAACAGAAATGGTTAAACTTTTGACGGCTGAGGGCTGGAAACAGGTCAAGGGCGGAAAAGGGTCACATGTTAAGATGGATAAATCAGGACAGAGACCAATAACCATACCGCATGGAGAACTTAACAAGTACACCGAGCGGGCAATTCTAAGGCAGGCAGGTTTACGCTAAAGCGGTTTGACCGCTTGCCTTTTCAACTTTTGGAGGTTTTTCAATATGCTTGCAACTTACCCAGCTTTATTCTATTATGACGATACAGACAGCACTGTTGCCCCTTATTTTGTACATTTCCCAGACTTTGAACACTCAGCAACTCAAGGCGAGAGTATGGCGGATGCTATGGCAATGGCTAGCGATTGGCTTGGGGTCACGCTTGCGGATATTATTGAAACGGGGCTAGAAGTTCCAGCGCCGTCTGACATTAACAAGCTTTCACTAGTTGACAATGACCCTTTCAAGAATGACCCAGAATTTTCAGAGAGTTATGATCTTACTAAGTCATTTATTTCTTTGGTTGTGGTGGATGTAGCCGACTATTTAGGCAGTCAAGAGCCAATAAAAAAGACTTTGACTATACCACGTTGGGCGGATAGATTAGGCAGAGAGTTAGGGCTTAACTTTTCCCAAACATTGACCGATGCTATCGCAGAAAAGAAATTACAAGCATAAGTATATTCTGGATACAGTAAAAACATGGTATAATACACTTTCCAGCAATCAAAAAAAGCGTATCAATTCGATACGCTGATTCTTGCTTACTGAACTCATCTTTTTAATTCCCTTTTTAGTTACCCTTTATGTTTCCTATACTTATCCAAGCGTTTGAAATTTTGATAGAATTGAGATAAATTCTAATCAAAACAGCCCCTGTTTGCAGGTACTGAAACATTGTCAGATAACTTGAAAAAATAAATTAGTACAGTGTACTAATTTATCCCTGAGCTAGAATAGCGAGGGTCATAATAAGAACAAGTCTGGAAATTTCCAGACTTGTTTTTCGTAGTACAGTGTACTAATTTATCCCCGAGTTAGTATAGTGAGGGATTAGTAAAACTCTCTAGGTTTTCCAAGGGAGTTTTCTTTGCCTTGATATTGATAAAATGATATTCTAAAAAGGTAGATCAACTTAAGTATTCTCATGTTGAAAAGAGATGGAGAGTGGGATGATAGAGTGGATATTTTTTGATTTGGGTTCGACGCTTTTAGATGAAGAGACTGCTTATGGTTATTATATAGACAAGTGTGTGAAGAAGTTAGAGTCTCTGGATATAGAGGTTTCATCAGATTCTTATAAAAAGAAAATGGTGGAGTATGCTCATCAGTCGCTGGATCCCATTCGTGCGACCTGGCACTATTTTGCACCGACCGAGCCACGTCCTTTATGGACAAATGAGGGTGTGAGCCTGTATCCTGAAACAATAGATGCTCTAGAGAAGTTATCACAAAACTATCGATTGGGGATTGTTGCCAATCAGTCTAGTAGTGTTAGAGATCTGCTTAAAGAGTGGGGAATTGAGTCTTATTTTCAACTCATCATCCTCTCTGAAGAGGTTGGGCTATCTAAACCAGATACAACTATTTTCACACTTGCCTTGCAAAAAGCAAACATCCCTGCAGATAGAGTTGTCTATGTCGGGGATAGGTATGATAATGATATTCTGCCTGCTAAATCTTTGGGAATGTGGACTGTACGGATACTGACTGGTTTTGGAAAGCATGCCAGTGAAAATGAAAAATTGAAGAGCGATTGGGTAATTCCCTCATTGCAAGAGATAACAAATATTTTTGAACAAACAAAAAACTAGACTGAACATTCTCAGCCTAGTTTTTACATGTATTAGAACAAACCTTTAACTTTATCTAAAAGACCGTTAACACCTTCAGAACCTGATAACAAGCCTTTTGCCTGTTCCAAGTATTCACCGAATTGGTCCTTGTTTTCTTCGATAAATTGTTTTGCACCATCAAAGTCTTTGTTTGCAATCAATTCTTTTACTTGGTTAAAAAGATCTACTGGATTCATGGTGAAAACACCTCCTATGAAACTATTAAACCAAAACTGGACGGATTTCACAACTGAAACGACTTATAAAAATGTAATGCAAACTGCTTCTGGAACATAGAAATCGTGTGAAAGCTCAGTCAAACAGCCATGTTCGGCATCTCTCTCAAATACAGTTGCATTGTCAGAATCTTGATGGACAACAATCAAATGCTTTTCATCAGGACTAAGCGTGAAATCGCGAGGAGTTTTTCCATTTGTTGGGACGATTTCAACTAATTCTAAGCTGGCATCAGCAAGCGTTTTGTAGACTGCGATAGAGTCGTTTCCGCGGTTGGAGCCATAAATAAATTTACCATCCTTTGTGATGCGAATAGCGGCAGTACCGTTGAAACCAGTATGGTCTTCTGGGAGAGTAGAGACAGTTTGTAGGTGTTCAAATTGTCCCCAGCCGTCGTAGATAAGCACTTCAATAGTTGAATTGAGTTCACAGATGAGATAGGCGATTTTTGCGACAGGATGGAAGACAATGTGACGTGGACCACTTCCTGGCGCAGCCTGATAGGTTGCGATTTTCTCTACTTTTCCTTGGTCAGATACCTTATAGGTTACCACTTGATCACATCCTAAATCACAGGTTACTAGAAATTTATCGGGCGTCAAATCAGAAAAGTGAACATGGGCGGAAGCTTGGTTTTCGTGCGGCCCAGATCCTTCGTGTTGAGCGACATCAGCTAATTCTAGCGAACCATCCGCCAAACGTTTATAAACAAGTAGTTGCCCTTTGTGGTAATTGGAGCCATAAACTAAATCTCTTGCTTCATCTATAGCGACATAGCAAAGTGGTGCGCCCTCTGATACAACATGGTTGAGTAGAGTATAGTCAGCATTAAAGGCAGCGATACCTCCTAGACCATTTTCAGCGCCGACGGAGTATAGATGTCCGGCCTTATCAAAGGCAAGGTAGGTAGGGTTAGGTTCTTCAGTGACCAATTCTAGATTGCTAAGTTGTCCTGTTTCAGAGTCAAAATTTGCTTTATAAATTCCTTTGGATTCACGTTTTGTGTAGGTACCGAAATAGATAGTCATAGGATTCTCCTTTTTGGAAATGATTGATAAAATTATACCATGTTTTTCTGAGAAAGTCGTATAAATTCTGTAGTTGATTTTTACAAAAATCCTTTCTCCATGTTACAATAGAAAAAAAGACTAGGAGTGTATTAGATGGAAGATAAGCATCAAAAATTTAGTCTGACTTGGTTTTTCCGCTTGTTTTTAAATAGCCAAGCGGTGACATTTTTATTGGTAACCTTGCTGACTTTTTTGACCATATTTATTTTTAGTAAAATTAGTTTTTTATTCAGACCGATAGGAAGCTTTTTAGAAATTGTATTGTTACCGATGATTTTAACAGGTCTTTTGTATTACCTATTAAATCCGATGGTTGACTGGATGGAAAAGCATAAAATTTCTCGTACAGTTGGTATTTCCATTCTCTTTGTTTTAATCAGTCTTCTCATTATCTGGGGACTGGCGGTGGCAATTCCGAGTATTCAAGAGCAAGTGACATCTTTTGCGCAAAATCTTCCTTCAAATATCCAGAAAATCGAAGGGCAAGTGACGAGCTTATTGCAGGACCAAAGATTTGAACAATTTCGTCCTACTGCATTGGAATTGTTAAATAAGGTCAATGATCAAGCAGTTGCTTATGCGCAAAAATTTTCAACAAGTGCTGTAAACTGGGCAAGTAATTTGATTTCAACCGCTTCACAGATTATTGTTGCTGTTCTGATTATGCCTTTTATTCTCTTTTATCTGTTACGGGATGGTCAGTATTTGAATAAACACATTACCCAATATCTACCAACCAAGTGGAGAGAACCAATTGGAACAGTACTATCAGATGTGAATGGGCAATTATCAAACTATGTTCGTGGTCAGGTGACCGTTGCGATTATTGTTGCCCTGATGTTCTCAGTGATGTTCTCAATCATTGGTCTTAGCTATCCAATAACTTTGGGGGTGATGGCTGGTTTCCTCAATCTAATTCCGTATTTGGGTTCTTTCTTGGCCATGATTCCAGCTGTTATTTTAGGATTGATTGCTGGTCCAATCATGCTGATAAAGGTTTTAGTAGTCTTTATGATTGAGCAGACTATAGAAGGTCGTTTTGTGACACCATTGATTATCGGAAGCTCCCTAAGTATTCATCCAATTACCATTTTATTTGTATTATTGACAGCTGGTCAGATGTATGGTGTCCTAGGAGTTCTTCTGGGAATTCCAATATATGCCTCTATTAAGGTTTTAGTGAAAGCGGCATTTGAATGGTACAAGGCACACAGTAGTTTGTATGAAGATGAAGAAAATGAGGTTGTGAATGAACAATAGTGAAAAAATGTTGGTTTGTTTGGACCAACAGGATTTAGACAAGGCAGATAAGTATTTCAAGCGCGCCTTGGTGCAAGATGATAGCGAAACGCTTTTGTCCTTGGCAGCCTATTTAGAAGGCATTGGTTTTTTCCCACAGGCTAGACAAATCTATGAACAGGTCAAAGAAGAATTTCCCGAAGTACTGCTCAATCTTGCCCAAATAGCATTTGAAGATGGCTTGGTTGAAGAATCTTTCGGATACTTGGAGGAAATTTCGGAAGACAGTTCTGTCTATGTGGAAGCCTTGTTGGTCAAGGCGGACCTGTATCAGGCAGAAGGCTTGTCGGATGTGGCGCGTGAAAAATTGTTAGAAGCAAGTCACTTATCAGATGAACCCATCATCCTCTTTGGCTTAGCAGAATTGGATATGGAACTGGAGCTTTTTAATGAGGCTATTTCCTACTATGCCCAGCTGGACAATCGTGAAATCTACGAATTAACGGGAGTTTCTACCTATCAGCGAATTGGTATTGCCTATGCAAGTTTGGGGAAATTTGAAGCGGCGATTGAATTTTTGGAAAAAGCTGTTGAGTTGGAATACGATGATCAGACGGTCTTTGAATTGGCAGCTCTGCTATTTGAACGAGAAGAATACCAAAAGGCCAATCTCTATTTCAAGCAGTTGGATACCATCAATCCTGATTTTGAGGGCTATGAATATGCCTATGCTCAGTCGCTTCATGCCGAGCATAAGATTGATGATGCCTTGGCTATGACTCAAAAAGGCCTGGCTAAAAATGATTTTGACGCCAATCTCTTGCTTCAGGCTTCGCAGTATGCCTATGAATTGCATGACGAGGCAGGGGCAGAAGATTATCTTCTACGGGCAAAAGAGGTGGCAGATGATAGTAACGAACTAGCTCTGCGCTTGTCCAATCTGTATCTTGAGCAGGAACGATTTGAAGAGGTTGTGGCTTTATTTGATGAAGAGGTAGATAACGTTCTAGCCCGCTGGAATATGGCCAAAGCCTATCAAGCTCTAGAAAGAGATGATGAAGCTATTGCGCTTTACGATGAATTGGCTGGAGAATTGGCTGAGAATCCTGAATTTTTGGCTGATTACGTAGCGGTTTTACGTCAACTTGGTCGTTTGGATGAGGCAAAAGAGCAAGCTAGTCGTTATATCCAATTGGTACCAGACGATTTAGCCATGCAAGAATTTTTGAATGAAGAGTAGGTTATGCAAGTAAATCGATTATTTCAATACAATACCTTAGGTGCCTTGATGGCTGGACTGTATGGCGGCTCCTTGACGGTTGGCGAATTGTTGGAACATGGTGATTTGGGTTTGGGAACCCTGGATTCCATTGACGGTGAGCTGATTGTCTTGGATGGAAAGGCTTATCAGGCCAAGGGAGCAGGGGAGAAACCAGAAGTGGTTGAAGTTCCAGCTGATATGAAGGTTCCCTATGCGGCGGTCATTTTCCATGAGGCAGAAGTGATTTTCAAACAACGCTTTGAAATGACTAGCGATGAATTGCACCAGCGAATTGAATCCTATTATGATGGGGAAAATCTCTTTCGTTCCATCAAAATCAAAGGGACGTTTTCGCATATGCACGTGCGCATGATTCCAAAATCAGCTTCGGATGTCCGTTTTGCGGAGGTGGCAAGTCGCCAGCCTGAGTATACCGCAGAGAATATTTCAGGTACCATTGTTGGTATTTGGACACCAGAAATTTTTCACGGGGTCAGTGTAGCTGGCTATCATTTGCATTTTATTTCGGATGATTTGACATTTGGCGGGCATGTCATGGATTATGTTATCTCAGAAGGAATGGTGGAAGTGGGACCTGTGGATCAGCTGGATCAACGCTTCCCTGTCCAAGACCGCCAATATCTTTTTGCTAAGTTCAACGCTAAGGAAGTTAGAGAAGATATTGATAAGGCGGAGTGATTTCAATACAGAAAAATCCATGAATTAGATTTTCATGGATTTTATTTTGTCTTCAGTTGGGGTGACACGGAGGGTCTTCTGACCTCGGTAGGTCACAAAACCAGGCTTGCCACCTGTTGGTTTGTGAAGTTTCTTGGCTTCAATCATATCGACTTGGACCAGATTGGAATGTCTGGCCTTAGAGAAATAGGCGGCTAACTCCGCCGCATCGGTCTTGACCTCGTCGCTTGGGTCCAAGTTATCAGTGATGACCACGTGACTGCCTGGAATGTCTTTGGCATGGAACCAGAGTTCGCCTTTCTTGGCCATTTTGAAGGTCAGCTCATCATTTTGCAGGTTATTTTTCCCAACCAGAATGATGGTTTTCCCGTCCGTCGCCAAGTAACGCTCAGGTTTCTGACGCTTATGGATTTTCTCACGGTGGCGGCGCTTGAGGTAGCCTGTTTCAATCAATTCCTCACGGATTTCATCGATTTCTGCCAGACTAGCCTGTCCCAGCATGGTGTCAACGGATTCCAGATAGACAATGGTTGCCTTGGTCTCCTCAATCAAGTTGGTCAGGTGCTTGACCGCCTCCTTGAGTTTCTGGTACTTTTTGAAATAACGTTGGGCATTTTGGCTAGGAGTCAAAGCCACATCCAACTCAATCTCCAGCTCCTCGCCCGTATAGTAGTTGTCTAACCGCACGCTCGGCTGGTCGTTGGGTACCTGATGCAGATAGGTGGTCAGGAGCTCACCCTTTTGCCGCACCAACTCCGCCGTCTCAGTATCCGCCAATTCCTGCTCCTGCTTGACCAGCTTCTTGCGATTCTTCTCTAACTCACTGGCCACCCTCTTGATCAGCTCATTGGCCTGTTGGGCCACCCGGTCCCGCTCCGCTTTGTCCTGATAGTAGAAATCCAGCAGACTGCTCAGGCTCTCAAAGTGTGGCTGGTTTTCAGGGCTATTGGCAAATGGCAGAGCAGCATAGGATTTGTCTGTCAGGCTAGGCTGAGTTGCCTGGTCAAAAAAGGCACGGAAGTTCTTCAGGCGGTCCGTCTGCAAACGACTGGCTAGTTCAGAAGCCGTATCCCGTCCCAAACCTTGAAAGGTCTGTTGGAGATTTTTTGGACTCAGTTCCTGAGTCGATAAGATTTCAAACAATTTCTCGTCAGATACCGTGTAAGGATTGAGAGAATGCGTCTCCGGTGGACGAATGTAGGTTGAGCCTGGCAAGATGGTTCGGTAGGAATTTTGCGAGAAACCAACGTGCTTGATAGCCTCGATAATCCGCTGTTCAGACTTGTCAACCAAGATGATATTGCTGTGCTTGCCCATGATTTCCACCATCAAGGTAGCTTGGATATGGTCGCCAATCTCGTCCTTGTTGGACACCGAAAATTCTAAGATGCGGTCATTGTCCAACTGACGAATTTCCTCAATAATAGCGCCCTGCAAGTATTTTCGTAGAATCATGGTAAAGGTATTGGGCACTTTTGGATTGGTAAAGTCCGACTGGGTCAGTTGAATTCGTCCGAAAACCGAATGGGCGGACAGGAGCAATTTATGGCTCTGACGGTTGCTACGGATGTTCAGAACAATTTCCTGTTCAAAGGGCTGGTTGATTTTCTGAATCCGCCCACCTTCTAAATTGGCCTTTAACTCAGCCGTCATGTGATGTAAAAAAAATCCGTCAAAAGACATGGTTTTCCTCTTTCTAATAGCTATAACTCAGTCTAGTATATCATATTTTGATGTTTTTTGATGAGACTGGTAGTCCCTACTGACATAAAAAGTTTTCAGAAAATTTAATCAAAAGTATTGACAAAGTGATTTTGATGCCGTATAATCATCTGTAATCAGAAGAAGTAGTAAAGCAGAAGTCTTCAGGGAGCCTGTGGTGCTGGGAACAGGTGGCGGAGTTTTATGAAATGGGCTGATGTGCATTTATGTCTATTTTATGACGTCGTTAGTCGGTCTTGCCGTACCACCAGTACTGCCTTCACCCGACTGCCTAGTCCTAAAATGCCCTAAATTCACAAGGATTGTTTGGTATGACTTACTTTGCGTAGACTGTTTTGGTTGAGTACGAGGCAGGTTGACGCAGCTTATACTGGCGGTATAGCAAGGAGAGTTAACGAAGTAACTAGCCAAATCAATCACGCAAATGAACTTAAAACAATGATAGTTCGGTCCGCACACCTTACAGTGCAACTCCTTGTTAGAGGAGATGAGATATGGGAGGATTCTAGACAATTCCCATAAGTGAGGTGGCACCGTGTCATTGACGCCCTCGCATACTGTTTTTCAGTATGCGGGGGCTTTTTCCTTGTCTTTGTAGATTGCTTTTATATTGCGTCACGTTCGGCTTGCCTAACTTGAGTTATGTCTGCGCCTCCGTTCCTAATCTAAAAGCAATCTACTTTGACAATTATTAGCAAAATGAGGTAATCATGATGAAACGATGGCGATGGTGGAATAATATATTGATGACGTAGAAATTGTATATTGTGTATTTTACGAGGAGAATGAATATGTTGAAAAATAAAAATTTACTTGCTACAATTGTTGCCCTTACTGTTATGGTAGTTGCTGCTTTGTTTATGACGCAAAAAGAACAGAACAATTCAACGAATAGCACAGAAAAAGTTAAAATTGGGGTCCTCCAATTTGTAACCCATGATTCACTAGACGAAATTTACAAGGGAATCAAAGCAGGCCTTAAAGAAGGTGGTTATACCACAACGGATAATTTAGAAATTGATTTTATGAATGCAGAAGGTGATCAGTCACAGGTGCAGACCATGAGTAAAAAATTGGTGGACAATGGCAATGAGCTCTTGATCGGTATCGCAACACCTGCTGCACAGGGATTAGCAAACGCTACGACAGAATTACCTATTATCATGGGAGCTGTGACAGATCCTGTTGGTGCTAACTTGGTAACTGACTTGAAAAATCCTGGTGGAAATATCACAGGAGTATCTGACCAAACACCAGTAGCAGACGCAGTTTCTCTCATTAAAGAAATTACACCAGACGCTAAAACAATCGGTATTCTCTACTCTTCAAATGAAGATAATTCAAAAATTCAAGTAGCGGAATTTAAGGCAGCAGCGGAAGAGGCTGGCTATACTGTCCTTGAATATGCAGTTGCTTCTAGTAATGAAATTGCAGCGACAGTAGAGGTCGCAAGTAGTAAAGCAGATGTTCTCTTTACACCAGTAGACAACACAGTTGCCTCAGCATTTTCAACTGTCGTATCTGTGGCAAATAAAACAAAAACTCCGATTTTCACCAGTGTAGAAGACATGGTCGAAGGTGGAGGTATTGCATCTGTTACCCTCAGCCAATATGACTTGGGTGTGGCAACAGGTAAAATGGCTGCCAAAATCCTAGACGGTGCAAATCCAGCGGATACACCTGTACAAATCTTTAACGAGGGTACCGTTGTTGTCAACCAAAAAGTTGCTAAAGAATTAGGAATTACCTTGTCAGATGATGTGATTAGTAAAGCAAGCAAGGTTATCGAATAAGAGATAAGAGAAAAGGAAAAATATGATTGTATCAACAGTTTCACAGGCTCTTTTATGGGCTGTACTAGGTTTGGGAATATTCGTTACCTTTCGGATTCTGAATTTTCCTGATATGACGACAGAGGGCTCTTTCCCGCTTGGAGGAGCGGTTGCTGTTACCTTATTGACGCAAGGAGTTCATCCTATCTTGGCTACTCTGGCAGCAGTTCTTGTTGGCTGTTTGGCGGGCTTTGTCACAGGCTTGCTTTATACCAAGGGGAAAATTCCCACTCTCCTAGCTGGTATCTTGGTCATGTCTTCCTGTCACTCTGTCATTCTATTTATCATGGGTAGGGCAAATCTAGGCTTACTGAATACCAAACGTTTACAAGATTTCCTTCCTTTTTCTGAGCAAGTCAATGGTCTCTTGCTAGGTCTAGGTAGCCTAGCGGTGGTGATTGGTGCCTTGATGTTCTTCCTCTATACTCGCCTTGGACAAGCCTTTATTGCAACAGGAGATAATCCAGATATGGCTCGCAGTTTTGGTATCAATACAAGTCGAATGGAGTTGCTAGGTCTTGTTCTTTCAAATGGGATCATCGCTCTTGCAGGTGCCTTGATTGCACAACAAGAAGGCTATGCGGATGTGTCGCGTGGTATTGGAGTCATTGTGGTCGGTATGGCTAGTCTGATTATCGGTGAGGTGATTTATGGAAATCTGACCATGTTGGAACGCTTCTTGGCTATTGTAGTGGGAGCAATTTTCTATCAGTTCTTGATTTTGGTGGTCATTTCCCTCGGTATCAATACCAGCTACCTCCGTATCTTCTCGGCCATGATTCTGGCAACTTGCCTCATGGTTCCTGAGTTGAAAAATAAACTTCTGAAAGGAGCCAGTCTGTCACGATGAAAGCAATTGTTGAATTAAAAAATGCCACCAAGGTGGTGACAAACGGTTTTGATGAAGAACGTGTGATTTTGGATAATGTCAATCTGACCATCTACCAGGGTGATTTTATTACCATTTTAGGTGGCAATGGTGCTGGGAAGTCAACCCTCTTTAATGTCATTGCTGGAACCCTACCCTTGACTAGTGGTTCAGTCCATATTCTTGGTGAGGACGTGACCAATTGGCCTGCAGAAAAACGTGCTAAGTATTTGTCACGTGTTTTCCAAGATCCTAAAATGGGTACAGCGCCACGGATGACGGTGGCAGAAAATCTACTGATAGCTAAGTACCGTGGCGAGGGACGGGGCTTAGTGCCACGCAGATTGGCCCAACAGACGGAAGAATTTGCCCAGCTTTTGCCGAGAGTGGGAAATGGTCTGGAAAAACATCTGGATACGCCAGCGGGGCTCCTCTCAGGTGGTCAACGCCAGGCATTGAGTTTGTTGATGGCGAGTTTGAAACAGCCTGAACTTTTACTCTTGGATGAGCATACTGCAGCCCTCGACCCTAAAACCAGCCAATCTTTGATGCAATTAACAGACGAATTGATTGCGACCAAGGGAATGACGGCCCTCATGGTCACTCACCAGATGGAAGATGCTCTCCGTCACGGTAATCGCTTGATTGTCATGAAAAATGGTCAGATTATTCAGGACCAAACGGCTGATGAAAAATCCAAGATGAAACTGGAAGATTATTATAAGTTGTTTGATTAAAGTCTGGAGCAATCCAGGCTTTTCTTATCCTTTGAATTTTAAATTAAAAAGAAGTATAATATACTAAATATATCAAGAGGTGTTGTCATGGATAAATTGGTTTTTGAAAGCTTAGCTGACTTGGGAATGGACTACACCATTGTAGAGCATCCACCAGCTCGGACAACTGAGGAAGCAGACCGTTACATTGAAGGGTTAGAAGGAGTACGGACCAAGTCCATGTTTCTGACTAATAAGAAAAAGACTGCATTTTATTTACTGATCATGGATGACCAGAAGCAGTTGGATATGGACCAGTTTCGTGATTTGGTGGGAGCCAACCGCATTCGGATGGCCTCGAGTGATAGCTTGATGGAAAAAATGCACTTGCCTGCGGGTGCGGTATCTGTTTTTGGCTTGTTACATAATGTTGATAAGGATATTCAAGTCTTTTTTGATAAAGAAATCCTTTCTGAACCCATTCTAACCTTCCACCCCAATGTTAATACGAAAACGATTTTTGTAAAGACAGAAGATGTTTTGCGTTTTGTAGAAGAGATTGGCTTTTCAGCAACGATTGTTGACTTGGGGTAACAAAGATGAGAAAATGTTTAGCTATTTGTAGTCTGTTGTGTTGTCTTTTTTTGGTAGGATGTCGGACAAGAGCAGCTTATCAGGCAGAGATTGAACCGATGGAACAATCAGAATTGTATACGGAAAAAGAGATTCAGGATGCTGTAGTTGTCGTTCAAGATTACTTTGATAAGCATTTTAAGAGTTGTCAATTATTGACCATTGGATACGGTGGCGATGATGAAAAGTTATTTGACGACTGGGCTGAAAACTATGGTGCAGAGGAGGCTATAGTGTTAACCTCTTCTTTTAAGGTAGCGGCAGAAGGAGCAGAGCCTACCTTGGAACCAAATAGTATTCATCGGGATTGGAAATGGATTTTAGTGCGTAATCTTGGTGGAAAGTGGGAACATAAGGGACATGGTTACTAATGTATATGTAGAACTTCGTTGATTTTCAGCGGAGTTTTTTGTAAATTTTCTTGAAAAAATGTATAATAGAAGCGATAGCTAAAATATAGTCTTTTAGTTTACTTTTAGTACTTGCTCCAACTATCTGGGAGATAGTTGGAGACTAGGGATAAAGTGAACGATGTTCACATCAAAAGCCGCAGGCATAACTCAATGCTTTCTTGTTTCTAGGTGACCAGCTGATGTACTTCGCTTTTTTGTTTTCAGGCTCAGGTACGAATAGTCCACCGGACTATTCGTATCCCCCAGATTGCTTGCACAGTTAATGGACTGTGCAAGGTGGGAGATAAAACTTGCGGAGCAAGTAGGTTTTGCAAAATCAGGCAAGGTGAGTTCAAATACTCCTGTGGAGTGTTTGAAGTTGGAAATAGGGAGTGGGAAAGAACTCGAGTGGTCTAAAAAGAGTTCGTCTTCCCACCCCCGCACAGTTGATTAGGTTGGATTTGGAGTGTAAAACACGAACAAATCTGCCAATCAACCACTGCGCTGAGATGTTGACACGAACTCTAAGAAGTGGCGCTGGGCTTTTTGCTCAGTCTCTCCTACGTCGAAGTAATAAAAGAAAAACTAAATGACGATAAATAGCAGACTGTAATTCGACTTGGGCATCCCAAGGACCGTTGGTAAGAAAAATAAAATGGACACCTGTGGGATGTCCAAAAAGGAGAAAAAATGAGTAGCATAAAAATCATGGCTCTCGGAGGTGTACGTGAAAATGGAAAAAACCTGTACATTGCCGAAGTGAATGAACATATTTTTGTTTTGGATGCAGGGGCAAAGTATCCTGAGAATGAACAGTTAGGTGTGGATGTAGTCGTCCCAAATTTCGATTATTTGGAAGAAAATAAGCACCGTGTAGCAGGGGTCTTCCTAACTCACGGACATGCAGATGCTATCGGAGCGCTTCCTTATCTCTTGGAGAAAGTGAAAGTGCCAGTATTTGGTTCGCACTTGACGATCGAATTGGCTAAGCTACTTGTCAAGGGGAATAATGCTACTAAGAAATTTAATGATTTCCATGTTATCAATGCTGAAACTGAAATTGATTTCGGGGATTCAGTGGTATCTTTCTTTCAGACGACCCACTCTATTCCAGAGAGTTTAGGAATTGTCGTTAAGACGGATGAAGGAAATATTGTCTACACAGGTGACTTTAAGTTTGACCAGGCGGCAGATAAGTTTTATCGTACGGATTTTGGGCGATTGGCTGAAATCGGTAACGAAGGTGTGTTGGCCCTCTTGTCAGACTCAGCTAATGCAGATAGCAATGTTCAAGTAGCGAGCATGCATGAGGCTGGGGAGGAAATTCTCAATACGATTGCTGACTGTGACGGGCGAGTTATTGTGGCAGCAGTTGCCAGCAATATTGTACGTATTCAACAGATTTTTGACGCGGCAGAAGCAACTGGTCGTCGTGTCGTGTTGACAGGACATGATGTGGAAAACATTGTCCGAACAGCGATTCAATTGAAAAAACTTCGTTTAGTCAGCGAACGCTTGTTGGTAAAACCAAAGGATATGAACAAGTATGAAGACCATGAATTGATTATTTTAGAAACTGGTCGTATGGGCGAGCCGTTAAATGGATTGCGTAAAATGTCTATCGGTAGACATCGCTACGTTGAAATCAAAGAAGGTGATCTAGTTTATATTGTTACCACTCCAAGTATTTCAAAAGAAGCGGTTGTTGCTCGTGTAGAAAACTTGATTTACAAGGCTGGTGGAACGGTCAAATCCATTACAAAAAAACTGCGTGTATCTGGTCACGGCAGTGCGCGTGATTTGCAGCTTATGCTCAACATCATGAAGCCTAAATATCTTTTCCCAGTTCAAGGGGAGTATCGTCAATTGGATGCTCACGCTAAGGCTGCGCTCGAAATCGGTATGTATCCAGAAAACATTATCATCGTTAAGCGTGGGGATGTCATGGCTTTTGAAGAGGGGGATTTTGTCCATAGCGGAGCGGTTCCTGCTGGTGATGTCATGATTGACGGAAATGCCATGGGCGATGTTGGAAATATCGTCCTTCGTGACCGTAAGATCCTCTCGGAAGATGGTATCTTTATCGTTGCTATCACTGTCAATCGTCGTGAGAAGAAAATCATTTCAAAGGCCAAGGTCAATACGCGTGGATTTGTCTACGTGAAAAAGAGCAAGGACATCTTGCGTGAGGCATCAGAATTGGTGAATACAACGGTAGAAAACTACTTTACAAAGGATAGCTTTGATTGGACAGAACTCAAGAGTGCTGTTCGCGATGATCTAGCGAAATTCCTTTTCGACCAGACCAAACGTCGCCCAGCTATTTTGCCGGTGATTATGGAAGTAAAATAAGTGAATAAGATGGGAGAGCCGAGGGGAACTCAGGCTCTTTACCATAAGGAGAACATTTATGGCAATAATGAAAATTGAATACCACTCAGAAGCTCTAGATATGTCTAGACAGGTTACGGTTTTATATCCAGATCGCAATCGTGTGGACAATCCTGATGATAAAGACATTCCTGTTTTGTATTTGTTGCATGGTATGGGAGGAAATCAGGATTCCTGGCTGAATCGTTCTACAGTGGAACGGTTGGTTCGTTATACCAATCTTATCGTGGTTATGGTCAATACAGATAAAGGCTGGTATACCAATACCACCTATGGCATGAATTATTATGATGCTATTGCGATTGAACTTCCTCAAATCCTCAAGCGATTTTTCCCAAATATGTCAGACAAACGTGAGAAGAATTTTATCGCAGGATTATCCATGGGGGGCTATGGTACTTTTAAGATTGCCATGACAACCAATCGTTTTTCATACGCAGCTTCACTTTCAGGAGCCTTGCTAGTTGATTTCTCCAGTCCATCTGCCTTGGAATTAGGTAGTTCTGCCTATTGGAAAGGTGTGTTTGGAGATGTTGATGACCCAGAAAATCCAAATCTTCTGACCAATATTTGTCAACTGTCGGACAAGAAAACCAAGTTCTTTGCCTGGTGTGGTGAGGAAGATTTTCTCTTTGAAGGACATCAAGAGGCTGTTGCAGAGCTGAAAGAGCTAGGCTTTGATATCGAAGCGAGTTTTGGTCCTGGTAAACATGAGTGGTATTACTGGAACCAACAGATTGAGAAAGTTTTGGCTTGGTTGCCCATTGATTTCAAATTGGAAGAACGCTTGTCCTAGAATTTAAGAAAAATTTCAGAAAAAAACACTATACTGAAATCTATTTCGAGAGAGAGGTATAGTGTATGACGTTTATTACTAATTTCTTTAAGTTTATTTGGCGGACCGTTTGGAGTTTGGTATGGCTGTCTATGGTCATCATTGCTTGTGGCTTGTGGCTATTGTTTTATTTCCAGCAAGAAGCAGCACCACAGATGTTGCAAACCTTGGCTCAGGAAGTGCAACTAATGGTCAAAGGTCAATCTGAAGTGACGATTGAAGAGGGTGTTGATACCATTAAGCACCTGACGACGGATACGGTCAATACAGCAGACCATGGACGCTGGGAAACCAATACAGCGACTGTCTATATTGAAACCCAGAACCCGACTTTTGTGGCTGCCTATGAGACAGCCATTGCTAATTGGAATGCGACGGGTGCCTTTACCCTTGTCCGTACTACTGACCCAAGTCATGCCGATATTATTGCAACAGAGATGAATGATGGGAATACCCAGGCAGCAGGTGAGGCCAATTCAACGACTAATTTATTGACAAATTATTATAGTTCTGTGACAGTACGATTGAATAGCTACTATCTATTGAATGATGAATATGGTTATGATATGGATCGAATCATCCATACCGCGGAGCATGAATTGGGCCATGCCATTGGTTTAGATCATGACGATAGTCAAACATCTGTCATGGAATCAGCAGGGTCAAATCATGGTATCCAGCAAGCAGATATTGATGCGGTCCTTGCCTTGTATTCAGATTAGAGGAGAAATATGTTACGAACAATTACGAATACAATAAAACGATACCCAGAGCAAGCCTTGCTTTTCATTTATAATGCAGGAATTTTTGCTTGGTTACAATCGACTAGCCATTCGATTATGGAACAAATCGGTATAGATAGTAGTTGGTTTGATAAAATTCCCGAACCAATTAAGGCCTGGACTGGTGCCAGTTTAGAGAGTATGCAGACCTTGCTCCATTCTTCTGCTTGGGGATGGTTAATTGTTTCGATGATCTTGATGTTGGTTATCCGCTTTGTCAAGGGCTTGATTAAGTTTGTCATCATGCTGATTATTATCGGTGGTGGCCTTTATCTGCTCTGGCAGAATAAGGAATTGCTTAGTGGATTGAGGATATAAAAAGTACAAAAGCGTTCCAGAGTATTGTGCTCTGGAACGCTTTTGAGTTTTCTATAATAGTACTGGAGATAATGTATAGACAATATGTAAAGACCCCCAGTTGAGAATTCGTGGATTTACCTGTACACTAGAATAAAAAAACAATCA
>NZ_ASCA01000028.1 GCF_002760245.1 Streptococcus suis YS161
CTTTTATTTTTAGTGTAACATAAAAACTAACCCACCACAAAATGTGATAGGTTAGTTAACTTAATGACATTGGGTCAGAACCATCCTCCAATAACTGCTGAATCTTGTCTTCGATTGTAATAATATCAAACTTTGCCATAAGATCTCCTAGCTTTTCCTAACACATTTGTATTAGTACAAAAGGAGCGTTTGATGAAAAAATAACCCACGTTATTATACTAAACACACCATTCAGATTCCTAATCTTATTTTGTGATAGGACTGTTGTTGTTAGGGTTTGACTGAAAGTCAAACCCATGGTATACGTAGTATATCATGGGCATTTTTATATTAGTTTTTAAAAATCCATCCTCCTCACCATCTCCTCCATATCATAACCAGACAGCAGGTCCTGGCAATCCGTAAAGAGCTGACGACGCTTGTCATCATCCACCACAGCAATATCCACTCCTCTATCATCATAGCAATGATAAATGACTTTTTCCTTACTGGATAGGAAGAATACAGAAGATGAAAGGTAGTTAAATCCACCATGATCAGCCTTGATAATCTCCCACAAGAGATCTTTCAAATCCTGGCCAGCAATAGGGAAAAGATAGCGTTCAAAGACCAGCACTTCTCCCGTCCAATATTCCGTTTCTATTAAATTAGGTTCTGTCAAGCTTTTTTGGATGATTTATATAAAAAATTGTCAAACGATTTTAAATTGTGGTATAATAAGTATGAAGAAAGGATTGAGCGCCAACTCAATCCCAGTAGAACCGCTTTAAAGACGGTGACTCATTTTAACTATTTAGAAATAGCCGTTACTAACCAAAGTATTGACGGCTATTTCTTTTGGTCATCATCTTTGAAGATTTTATAGCACAACCCTATCAAGGCAATGGTAAAACCACCAAAACTCAATAAAGTTTGTACCACTTCAAATGCTGTCAAAAGATTGTTACCCCCTTTCCGTCAGATTTTGATGAGTTGCACATAGGCATCTCCCTCCTCTCACTTAGAAAGTAACCACCGTCTTTCTCCTACATCCATTCATGGATACAAGAGCACTTCTCTACTATTCTAGTATACCATATTTTCCACAGATCTTACTGTGGATTTTTTTGAACCTGTATTCACTTATACTTATAAAGTAATTTTCTATAAGAGATTGTATACCATCTTTAGACAAGGATTTCTAGCTCTCCATCCTCCTCTCCATCTCCTCCATATCATAGTCAAAAAGCAGGTCCTGGCAATCCGTAAAGAGCTGACGACGCTTGTCGTCATCCACCACAGCGACGTCCACTCCCCTATCATCGTAGCAATGATAGATGATATTGTCCTGACTAGACAGGAAGAGGACGGAGCTGGATAGGTAGTTGAAACCACCGTGATCAGCCTTGATAATCTCCCACAAGAGAGCTTTCAAATCCTGGTCAGCAATAGGGAAAAGATAGCGCTCAAAGACCAGCACATCCCCCGTCCAATCCTTCACTTCTATCAGCTCAGGCTCAGGACACTTGTCAAAGTTAAATTTCGATGTAAAATGCCAGAGGTAAGTGTCGATGTCCCTATCTTCCTGACGAAGTAGCGAGAGAATCACATAGTCGTATGCTGAACTAGCCCGCTCCAAAAGCTCAACCGCACGCGCATAAGCTCGGTTCAAATACACTTTTCTGGGAAGCGTTTCAGCCTCCTCTGCAGGCCCAATTTCAAAGCGAAGAGCCAGAGGCGTTCCATAGAAAAATGGACCTACCAATTGGTGTTCTCCAAATTGAAAATCTCTTAGCCAATCCATTAGTTTCATAGATATTCTCCTTTTATACTTTTGTATCATTATATCACGCTTATCAAAATTCTGTCTAGTTTTCCATAGGAAAATATGATAGACTGGTACTAAACACAAACAAGGAGAAAAATATGAAAACAGCATTCATTTCAGAAAAAGCCAAATCACGCTTTAATCTCAATTTTATCCTATCGCCTATCACAGCACTGGTCTTGATGGCAGTAGCTGAAACAGTCGGCTACTTTGCCTTTATGCCCTTATTTTTCATTTTCATAGATAATGCCTTTGTGACACTCAGTCTTGAATTATTGGCCTTTTCCTTCATCAGTCTTGCCATCATACTCTGGGCAAGATTTGTAGAAAAAAGTCCTTGGCTTGGGCTTGGAATACGAAAAAAAGGAGCTTTGAAAGACTTCTTACTTGGTTGGGGGATAGGTGCTGCTATGTTAACCACCTGTGTCTTGCTTATGTGGGGATTTGGGGCTATTCAAGTGACTAGTTTTCAATTCTCAGCGAATTTAGTAGGAGAATTTCTTATCCTCGTACTTGCTTGGTCCATTCAAGGCACAACAGAGGAATTATTGACTAGAGGCTGGATGTTTTCATCCCTAGCTGCCAAGCACAATATCCCTGTCGGTATCCTTGTTTCCTCCCTCTTTTTTTCCTTTCTCCATCTTGGTAACGACGGGATTTCCCTCATTCCCCTTCTCGACCTAACGCTCTTTGCCATTTTAGCCTGCTTAGTCATGTTAAAAACCGGTAATCTTTGGGTAATAGGTGGTCTACATGCTGCCTGGAATTGTTTCCAAGGAAATGTCTTTGCCTTTCCAGTGAGTGGGACACAAGCTGGTCAAGCCTTTATCGCAGTAGAAACCTCTGGCCCAGACTGGTTGTCAGGTGGTGCATTTGGTGTGGAAGGCTCAGTTATCAGCCTCCTTATCCAAGCTGGTATGATTACTTGGTTGGTATACGAACTCTATTTCACATCACCATCAAAACAACTTGAACTTTAGCAATGATGATAAAAAATACAGACAGAATCTTGCTGATTGCTAAATCCAGCAGAAACTGTCTGTATTTTTATTTCAATGTAACTGTATAAAATCTATGCTTATCCTAGTTCCGAAGACCAAATGGAATCTACCCTCGAAAGTAACAAAGGATTTTTGGCAATTAAATCCTCATAAAACAGGGCTTGACAGGTCCAATAATAAGGATAAACATACAAGGCCAACAAACCAAAAGTCAGTAAAATACCGATGAACCAACCAATAAATGACAAGTCAAGCATGAATCGACGCCACTTATTGCCTTTCATCAATTGCCAGCTTTGTTTGAATAATTTAAACGGAGAAGAATAAATATTATTTTCCAAATGATCATAAAGAAGAAATTGAACCTGACTGAGACCATAATCTACTAATAGACCACAAACCAAGCCAATCACGACTAAGATTACTCCTATTTGAAAATAGGAGGAGCTAAAAAATCCTGAGAAATCAGGCTGATAGCCAACCGGAGCCCCAACAATGAAAACTGTACTGAAAAATGAAATACTAAGTAAAGCCATCCCAATGACAGCTGGGAAACCAGCTATATAAATAACGAGCATTTTCAAAAAGGTCGTGACCAGAATAGGTAAAAAATTCTTCCCATCCAGTAGACTAAAACACTCTGAAAAGCTGACCTTGTCTCGCTGCTTTCTTACGACTCTTATGAGTTGAAAACACGCCGTCACAATCAAACATTGTGCAATAAAATCAAAGATGATTGACGGGTCAAGCGATATATAATTGTGACTCCATGTTACCCCATCTTTTACAATGGTACTTCCCCAAAAGACGATACCCGTTCGTCCCCAGATTTGTTTCAAGCCATAGTTAAGCATGCCTGACAGAAATGAAATCAAGACGGGAGCCATAAATAAGGCTAACATTCCCTCTGTATTCTCCCGAATAAGAGTAGCCCTTGCACGAATATCACTATTAGTCATAAGAAAACTCCTTTCTCTTTTGTTACATATATTATACTACTTTATTTAAAAATGCATCACAAATATATAAAATTGTACAAAAAAATCCCTTCAAATTACGAAGGGAGGCAACCTATTTCACTTCCGAATGACGATAGCCATAACAGAAGTAAATCAAAATTCCAATAACCAAGGATACTCCGAATGCTAACCAAGTATCTAAACTATACTGGAACATAAATGAAAGACAAATGATAATCGAGAGGATAGGTAACAAGGGAACAAGAGGTGTTTTAAATTGTCCATCTTTTGGCAAACTTTCGACCTGACGCAGACGAATAATACCCAACGCCAGCATGATCAAATAAGCTAAGGTACAGATATTGAGGAAGGAAGCAATACTTGCTAGTGGGAAAATACCTGCACAAATGGCTGCAAAAATCCCCACAAGAATGGTCGCATTTTTAGGAACCTTGCTTGTTTGTGTCAATCGGCTCAATGATTTCGGTAGCAAACCATCACGACTGATGGAATAGACCATTCTCGATAAGGCGTAGGTCATCGAAATACATACTGTAATCAATGTTAGGATTGCTACAATAGAAATATAACTCGCTGCCCAATCCAATCCAACTTCTCGAAGCGCAAAGGCTACCGCATCTGCCACATTCAACTTAGTATAGTGAACCATACCAGTCAATACTAATGTCACTACAATATAAAGAATTGTTACAATGGATAGAGACAACACGATTCCCTTTGGTACATTCTTCTCAGGTTTTTTCACCTCATCAATTGCTAATGAAATAGACTCAAATCCCAGGAAGGCAAAGAACATGAGGGACGCTCCTGCCATAATTCCCGCCTGTCCACCATAAATGGCACCAAAACCAAAAGGAGAGAAGTTCGACCAGTTTTCTGGTTTGATAAAGAATAACCCTACTAAAATAAATAAAGCCAACGCTGAAAATTTCAAAACTACCAAGGCTGAATTGAAACGAAGAGCTGCCTTAGAATTAAGCAAGACCACTCCTACCACAAAAATCAAGACGAGAACTGGTAAGAGGTCTACATAGGTACCTGCAGTGGGGTTAAAAGTTCCATTCAGAGCTGTCGGCATAGCGATACCAAAATTAGCCAGGAGTCCTTTCAAATAAGCTCCCCAACCAGATGCAACACTCGATACAGCAGTCAAGAATTCCATGATTGTCAGCCAGCCAGCAATCCAGGCAGGAAATTCACCAAAAACCGAGTAGAGATAACCATAGGCACCACCGTTAGTCGGTATACGAGAGGCAAATTCTGCGTAAAATAAGGCTGTTAGTCCGACTGAAATTGCTGCAATAACAATTGAGATGATCAGAGCTGGCCCTGCATACTGGGCTGCTGCCAAACCAGTTACCGTAAAGATACCTGTTCCAACCATCGAACCGATACCTAAAAATATCAAATCAACTAAGCCTAAATGCCGACGCATTTGACTATGGCGACCGACTGCTTGTTTTTTTCTAAATAAACTCACAAAATACTCCTTCAGAATAAGAATATGGATACTCGACAGAACAATCTACGGATTCCTGTAAAAGAACCATAACGCCCTATTATACCATAAGTTGAAATATCTCGCATGGGTGATGACAAGCAAAAGAGCAAGGCTTTTCTACCTCACTCTTTCTTATGATTATTCTGGATTAACCTTAAAGTTTTTAAGATAATTTTTCTTATCTAACTGACCGCTAAAGTGATCTCCTACTTTGATAAACGGTAATCGATCTGTACTATCTTCCGTTGCTTTGACTTTATAAATCTTGCCCTCAGACTCAATATAGTAGATTGTCGCACCGCCAATTATTTGACTCGCTAAAGCTTCTACTTTTCCACTGATAACCTCAGTCTGTTCACCAACTTCTCCATTTTCAGTCACCGTCAATCCTGAAAGGCTAGAAGCATCCGTTCCTGTGACTTGAGAAATTAAGAGCGCAATATCGTTGTTAACAGTAACCTGTTGATAATCTTCGGCATCAACAAGAGCGTATGATTTAACCAAGCCGGCATCATCTTTCAAGGATACTAAATAGTAGGCTGTATCTGCCAACTTAACCAGGCTTGGAGCAGTGGCTTTATAGCCTTTTTCCTGCACTTCACCTTCTGCGGACTCTTGCGCTGCTGTTTCAGTCGCCGAAGCCAATTTGTAGTTGGTAATTTCACGAGTTCTCATATTGACAAGAATAAATCCAAGGTTGGATGAATCAGCAGTTGCTGAGGTGATACCTGTGTAGAGATAAATATCTGAGCCGATAGAAATATAATTATAGCTGTCTGTTGTATTTTTCACACCAGTTTGACTGAAAATGGTATTCCAGAAACCATTTTGATAAGTATAGTGGTCATCTACACGGCTGATAACATTGTTTGCCGAATAAACACGGTCTACCCACTCTGGAATATCTTCCAGACCATACTTCTTACTTTCCCCTGTTACTGCATCCAATACAATAGCACCAATCGGATCATTTGATGAAAGTCCAAATTTTGGCTCGTAAATCGTTGCAATATAATATGGATTTCCTTGGTCATCCACTTCGAAGGATGGTTTCCCAAAAATAGTTGTCGGGTATTGCAGGCGAAGATGACGTAGGGTGTCATTGAACAAATACTCGGAATCTGAGTAATGCATGGACTTGCTCAGCTTGGCAAGCTCTGCTTTCCCTGTCGTCTGATTGACCTTAACATAGTAACCAATCCCATCTTGATGGTTGCTCAGCCATTTCCAAAAATTCTTATATTCCAAAGGCGATACACGGAACGGTTGCTGACCGATAGTAATCTGGCGATAATCATCCGAAATACCAAACTGGGAGACCTTGTCAATGGTACCTAGATAAGTATCACCGATTTTTTCGGCTGAGGCGCGATCTAGGAGGGCCAATTTGGATATGTCTGTTTCAGGAAAATCTGCTTTAAAATCCGCATCCTTGACGCTTATGACAGCAGCGTAATCCTTAGCACGAAATACACGTGAGTTGATAAGCCCCAGCCCCAACAAACCCAGGACAACCAATACCCAAATTCGTCCCAACCATTTTAAGTAAGCTGGCAGTTGCGAGGTTTTAATCTGATAGGTATCTACTTGTCTCTGGCGACCGGAAATCTTAGTCACCTTTTGAAAAGCACCTTTGGAGCTGAACATGGAAAGTATGAGCCAAACCAATCCGACAGATTGAAGGAAAAATATCCAGAAGTCCACACTCAAAATATTTAAAGCAGGCAACTGGTACCAGTAGTAGATTAGCATTTCCAAAACTAGGGCTAACCAGGCAAAAACAAATAATTTTCTTTTCATAATAACCTCCTTGACACAGATTTATTAGTTCTATTGTATCACAATTTTAATGTTATAATACAAGAATTATAAAATTTTTTTCAAGTTTCCATATTCGCCTGCAACTTTTATTTTTGGTATAATGTAAAACAGTAACAGACTAGAAAAGGAAAATTATGAAACTCATTTCTTGGAACATTGATTCTCTTAACGCTGCATTGACTGCAGAATCTCCTCGCGCCCTATTATCACGCGCAGTCATCGATACACTTGTGACAGAAGACGCTGATATTATCGCCATTCAGGAGACAAAATTGTCAGATAAGGGACCGACTAAAAAGCATCTAGAAATTTTGAAAAGCTACTTCCCTGGATATGTCAATACCTGGCGTTCATCTGTAGAACCAGCTCGCAAAGGCTATGCTGGTACACTCTTCCTCTACAAAAACCATCTAACTCCAACCATAACCTTCCCTGAGATTGGTGCTCCAACAACCATGGATTCTGAAGGGCGTATCATCACGCTAGAATTTGATGACTTCTATGTCACACAAGTTTATACGCCAAATGCTGGTGATGGCTTGAAACGGCTTGCTGACCGCCAAATCTGGGACGTCCAGTATGCCAAATACCTATCACAGCTTGACAGCCAAAAGCCTGTCTTAGCCACAGGTGACTACAACGTTGCTCACAAGGAAATCGACCTGGCCAACCCAGCCAGCAACCGCCAGTCACCAGGATTTACAGATGAAGAACGTGAAGGTTTTACAAATCTACTTGCTAGAGGTTTTACAGATACCTTCCGCCACTTACACGGGGATGTCCTCAACGCTTATACTTGGTGGGCACAACGCAGCCGTACCAGTAAAATCAACAACACAGGCTGGAGAATTGATTACTGGCTTGTCAGCGACCGCATCGCCGACAAAGTAAGTAAGTCAGATATGATTGACTCAGGTGCTCGTCAGGACCATACACCAATTGTGATGGAGATTGAGCTATAAATAATACAGTTCGCCAAAAAAAGACTTAGAACAGCCATCAGAAACGGTGGTTCTCTAAGTCTTTTTTCTTTTATTCCTGTTACACTCTACCTATCGTACTTTAGTAACTCGACATACTCTCACAAGCTTGCCCAACTTGTAGGCAAGATAGACAAACAAGAACCAGCCAAAAAGGGTCAGATAGGCGATGAAGCTTACACCTTTCTTGCGATAAGATTCCAGCACTACTTGACTAGACTGTCTTTTTTCTTCTGAAGCTGATACTGCCTGCTCGCTACTATCATGATGGCGATAGGCATTGACCAAAAGACGATAATCAAAGGGAGGAACCAGTGGATCACAGGTCAACAGGGTCAGGACATCCTGTTTTTCAATCGGAAGCAATTTTTGCCAATCGGTTGCCTTGATGATTTCTGTATTTTTGACCCGATAGGTGACTACTTTTTCACCAATTTCAACAAAAATCTCATCGCCCTCACGCATTTCATTTAATCGGAAAAAACGCAAATCACTATACCAACTTCTGTGGCCAGCCAGCACACTACGACGATCCAGACCTCCGAAAGGCAAGTCCGTTCCTGACACCACCGCTACCCCCTGATCAAGATGGGAATCACTTGCTCCCACCCGAATAGGTTGGCGGATTTCAAGACTAGGAATACTTACATAGCCGATGATGGTATCTCCAAAATCAGATACGGACTGCTCATCTTTCCTAGTCTCAGCAAAGGGATCAACCGTTGCCAGTTGACCACTCCGCACTACTTCCTGATAGTGTTCGATGATCTCTTCCTCTTTCTTTGAAAAGCCTGACTCCGACTTTTTATAACTCTGGTAGGCAAAAAATTCCCTCACCTCATGAACCGTCATATTGCTGAACAATAATAAGGGCAACAATAATCCCACTATCATCAATAGATAGCCAACAATTTTCAACTTCATGACCGTCTCCTCCTAGTCGCTTTTCTTCTTCGGAATAGGAGGTAGCCTGCCAATAAGAGAATAAGGAGAAGAGCAGCTACCAGATAGGATAAAAGCATCCTATCGACAAAGAAACCTGGTTCTTCTTCCTCATGCACCTCTGGAACATAGGGAATCCGATGCCCCCTGACCAACAAGCGATGGCTATTGACCATATAAGGAGTACAGGTCAAAAGAGTAGCGTAATCCTTTTCTTCTACTACCAACACAGGCTCAAAATCACTAGGTTCAACAACTAAAATCTGATCTACTTCATAGGCCAAAATCTCAGCAATATTATGAATATAAAATCGATCGCCCAGCTTGAGTTGATCCAAATTGGTAAAGAGAGAGGCCTTTGGAAGACCACGGTGGGCAGTCAAGACCGTATGGCTATTGGCACCACCAACAGGCAAGGAAGAACCTTCCAAGTGACCAACTCCCTTTTGTAAGACTTCCTCTGATGTTCCTGCATAGACAGGAATTTTTTCATCTAGTTTCGGAATCTCGACATAGCCAATTTTCTCCTTGACCTCCAACATCCGAGCATACTCTGCTAGACCAGCCTTTTCCTCCTCTGAATAGGGATCTTGTAATTTTCTTGGATTTAAAGTTTTATTGTAGGCCCTAGCCAATTCGAGACGATTTAACACCTCTTGAGTCGGCAGGTCTTTGGCTAGTTGATAAAACTCCTGCACTTCCTGATCTGCCTCGTAGCGATAGTATAGATGAGAACATAAAGGATAGAGCGTTATGAGCAGTCCCAACACAAAAATCAAACGCAGGACCAACTTCTTTTGAAGAAAGCGATTAGATCCCAGCAGGTTCTTCATCATTTCTTCCTCCTCTTCCTTTTAGTCAAGACAAAAATCAAACCAATGGCAACAAGCATGCCTAAAGCATATAAAAGATAGCGTATCAAAATCCGTTTTTCTGCCTGATCCGTTGCCTTGCGATGTTCTTCTTCCACATAAGGAATGCGATGTCCTCGCACCAAAAGTCGATGTGTATTCACCATATAAGGCGTACAAGTCAATAAGGTTACATAATCTTGGTTTGGAACGACCAATAATTGAGAAAAATCACTCGGCTCAACTACCAAGATTTGATCCACTTCATAAGCCAATACGTCTCCGATATTGTGAATATAAAATTTATCTCCTAGCTTTGCACGATGCAAATCGGTAAACAAGCGTGCCTTGGGAAGACCAGAATGAGCCGTCAATACACTATGGGTATCCTGACCGCCAACAGGTAGGGAAGTCCCCTCTAAATGCCCAATCCCTTTCTGCAAGACCTCCTCTGACGTCCCAGCATACATGGGAATATCCACTTCAATCTTAGGAATCTCGACATGCCCTATCCGCTCATTGATTTCCAACATCCGTGCATACTCCGCTCGACCGGCCTCGTGACGAGAACGACTATAGGGATCTTCCGCAAGAACGTTGTGTAAACTTTCGTTAAAGGCATGAGCCAAATCCAAACGTTGCTTGATTTCAGCTGAGGCTAAGCCTGACTTGGCTTGGTCAAAATCCGTTACAATGTGCGTCGCCTCATAACGATAGTAGAAATTTGAAATATGGGGATAGAGTAAAATTCCAAATCCGATTATAAAAATCAAGTAGAAAAAGAGATTATTCTTCTTTTTCCCTTTTCTCATTCAACATCACCTCCATGTGCTACAACGTGATGCATTGATGAAGAATTGTCACGCACTAAATCATTCCAAGCTAACAAAAACTGCAACTAAAATAACGCAATTCCTGATTCCTATCGTTTGAAACAGCACGGATGTCCATAGAAAATTCTTTAATTCGTCCGTCTCACTCAGTTGCTCTTTGGATGCTCAACATTCAATTCTAAAAATCAGCTTTTGTCACATCCAATCCTCCGGTCTTCAAACCATCCAAATCTTCCTGACTTAGTCCTGTCAGTTCCTTTATCAGCTCATCCGTGAAATTCTTCACCAACATCTGACGAGCAACCTTGAGCTGACCATCCAGCATACCTTCTGCTCGACCTTTTTGAATGCCTTTTTGAATACCCTTTTGAATACCTTTTTGAAGTCCTTGAGCCATCCCCTCTTCCTGACCACACTTTCTACCTAGTATGAAAGAAGTCTCCAATTCACCAAAATGATTGGCGGCACTATAGGCAAGTTGATCAATCATTTATGTTCACCTTTCAAACCATCCAAGTCTTCCTGGCTTAGTCCCGTCAGTTCCTTTATCAGCTCATCCGCAAAATGCTTTGCTAACATCTGCCGAGCAATCTTGAGCTGACCATCCAGCATACCTTCTGCTCGACCTTTTTGAATACCCTTTTGAATACCTTTTTGAAGTCCTTGAGCCATCCCCTCTTCCTGACCACGCTTTCTACCTAGTATGAAAGAAGTCTCCAATTCACCAAAATGATTGGCGGCACTATAGGCTAGTTGATCAATCATCTTCCTTTCCTCCTCTGTCCATGTATTTCTATCCAGCAGGTGTTCGGCCCTGCTGATAGCGTCTGTTTGTTGCTGGCTAAATTCACGATTGGCAAAAAATTCCATCCACAAGCGTTGGTTCGTAGCCAATTTTCCCTCACTCAGCTTGTTCAATTCAATAATAACCATTTCAAATGGTTTCTTCATCTCCCCTTGCTCTCCAAACGGAATTTCCAAAACCTGTCCATTTTCCTCAGCCGTCAAGACAAAGGAATGAATGGGGTGCTTGTCATCAAAATACTGGCTGGCAACCAAGGCGATGGAATAAATAGGCGAAATCTTATCATACATATCATGCGTTCGTTTGACCTTGTCCCTGACATTTGGCAAGTCCTTGACCAAATGCTGACAGGAATAGGTCCAGAGCCGTTTGATAAAGCTGTGCTGATGAACCACCTGAATTTCTATGATAACCTGAGTCCCATCATCCAGCCTGGCTAGAATGTCCACAGTTGTACTAAAGTAACCTTCCCGTTCTTTCTTCAAATCGGCAAGGGTGCCGTTCAAAATCTGGACGGACTTGGGACGAAAGCCTAAAAACGTTTCAATAAAATCAATGGTAATCTCATGGTCACTGAAAATCTTCTTGGCTGCGATATCAGCCATAGGGCTGATGCTATGTCGAAATCTTGTCAATGGTCTTCCTCCGATAAATAGAATTGAGAATCGTCTCTATCTATTTATTCGAAGTTCCTAGTAATATTATAGCATTTGAGAACGATTTTTTCCAGAAAAATACACCTACTGACAAATGGGTCAGGTAGGTGTATCTATCAAAACATAATGATGGGTTAGTTGTTTTTCTCACCCTTCGTATAGGCGACCAAACGATAGCCCAGCAAGAAGAGGATAATGCCTAACGATAAAACCGCTATGACCACCGCATTTCCTGTATAGGGAATGTCGATACCGGGCGGTGTGATGGGTTTGTTCTTGATTTTTACAATCTCAGAGACATGGGAATCCGCAGTGATGGAAAAAGGGATGGTATCTTGAGCGAGAAGATAGCCTGTTGGGGCTTTGACTTCTTTGAGATAATAGGTACCATAAGGGAGCGGTCCTACTACGAAACGACCGTCAGGACCTGAAGTAACATGATAGGAAATGCCGTCAACTACCACTTCTTTCAACTCCCTATGCACCTCTTCCAACACAACAAACTCGGCACCCGATAGAGGGGCGGTGCTAGTGGAGACCTTTAGAAAGGTTTTACTTCCCGTTTCCTTACTGGGTCTTCTGACCTTGGCTTCAATCTTTATCGCACTGCCATCTACCTTCATTAGGAAAGGAACAACTTCCAGAGCCACAGGTGTCCCCACTTGTCGAACATAGTACCAGCCCTTAGCCAATCCTCGAAAGGTGGCTTGACCTTCCTGTGTAATGGTCTGAGAGGCAATGGGGTCTCCGTAGGCTTGATTCAACTCCGAACGGCTTTTTTGATACAAGGTATCTGCCAACTGTTCAGAAGAGACAGGCTCTTCTGGAGCGATAAACCAAGCCTCCAAACCCGTTGACACTTGACTGGTATCCACTCCTTGAGGGAGAGGAATATGAACCTGAACTTCAAAGGTATCCTCTGCTTGAACCAAAAGAGAGGGCAGAGACAACGAACAGACCAGTGCAAGCATACAACAGACTAGCTGTTTAATAATCCTCATCTTACCCTCCTTTTCTTCATTTGGTTAAGCATCTTCTGCTTGACGTTTCTTCATAGCCACATAAGCAAATACCATCGCACTCAAACCTACAACTGTGAAGACAAGTGTACCAATACCACCAGTTTGTGGGATGGTAACTTTCTTGTTACGGATTTGAAGGAAGTTAGTTTCGCTGACTTCCTCTGAATCTCCCCAACTTGTAGGACTAACTTCAAATTCTACTGCATTACTTAACAAAGCATAGCCATTCGGTGCTTTAATTTCTTCTAAGTAATATCTTCCAGCTTTCAAACCTTTGACTTCGAATTGTCCGTTTTCTTTTGATTCAAATTGAGTTGCAGTTTCTTTCGAATCGACCCAAACAGCTGTCACATCTTTAGCCGTAGAATCTAAAACCAAGTATTTATTTTCTGTGTTTTTAACAACAAATTTTGCACCTTGAAGTTTTTCAGATTGTTGCAAATCAGCATCATTTGTTTTCACAAAACGCTTGCCATAAGTAATTACTTTAGGTTCTTCTGGGACAACAGGTGGTGGGTTATCTGATGGATTGTTGGTCACAGAAAGAATATGTTTCTTATCATCACCTTGTTCAACAGTGTAAGATGGAATATGACCATCAACAGGTTGTTCGACTACAATGTACTCGGTTCCTTGTTTAAGACCTTCTGAATATTCTTTCGATTGTTCATCAGCAGTCATTTTAAACTCGCCAACTTTTGTACCAGTTTCTTTTTCATATACAAAGAATGTAATTTCTTTTTTGTTCTTACTTGTCGACCAGTTTTTGTTTACTCTAATTTTGTTATCACCATTTGGTGTAACTGGTTTTGGTTTTTCGTCATTAAAGTTACGAGGTCTATTACCAAAATGGAAGGTTACCTTGTTAGGGATTTGTGTATTAATTTGTGCGGAAGTATTCAATACACCATTGTAGGTAAGAGTGAAATTAACATCTTTTGTCTTTGCAGCTTCTTCAATCAAGTTCAAACCTTCTTGGTTGACTTTAAGAACAAAACCACGAATGTCTTTTTCAACTGAATAATGTCCATCATTAAAACCTGGAACTTCTTTCGATACAATTTGTACTCCAGTAGTTACATCAAAATCCAATCCATTGACCATCAAGTCATCCCAAATAAGTGTTCTATAGGTAGAACCCTTTGGAATTCTTGTTGTGATTTTGTATGGAATTTTTGTACCTACATCATATTCTTTCACTCCAGTATTTCCATCACCAAATGTCTTTTTCACATCTGGCTTATCTTCTGTATTTTTTGGATAAACGTGGAGCTTTGTTTGCAAGTCAAAATATCCTTGACCATCTGGTTTGGTTACTGGCAATTCAAGTTTAAATGGAACAGCTTTAGCTTGAGTCAATTCTTTACTTGCATCTTTTGGAGTGGTTACTCCATCTTTATTGTAATACGGAGATTTTTCCTTATCTTCCACAAAGATATGAACGCCATTTTCTAATTCAAAAGTTGCCCCTTGACTATCAGCTAATGTTACCACTCCATCTGGATAGCTTTGGTTTAATTTATAATTATTATTATCTTCAGCAATTCCAAGTTCGATACCAGTTTTAGTCACACCATCTTGGGCATTATCAACTTTTGTCCAAACTTTGAAATTTACACCTTCAATTTCTTTTGAACCATTACCAAAATAGTTATCAAAATTTTGTATCTGATTACCAACATATTTTTCTATTGTTTGTTTTTGAGCATGATCAAAACTTTCTAGTTGCTCTGGTGTCATCAAAACTTTATGAACAACAACAGCTGTTTTATGCGGTTGCGTATCATTCGCATGTACTAAATGCCGAATATTTCCCAATGGACCGAAAATCGTTAGAAGAACGGTCAAGAGGGAGAATAGTTTTGTTACTTTCTTCATTATTTTCTCCTTTACTTTTTATCTATTTACGTATGCGTTTCCAACGTCTCTCTTTCCCCAGCTCGACGGCAAGAGCCAGTAGCATCATCCCTCCTCCCAATGTGATATATGGTAGAACTCCAAAACCTCCTGTCTTCGGATACTCTCCTTTTTTCAGGTTTTTAGCAGTAAGCAACTGCCTATTGCTATCATCTAGGGACAAGAGGTCATCTCCATCTAGGAGTTCCACTTGACCACTATCGGTAAGACGAAGTCGGTAAACTTTCGTATTGAGCTGATAGCCTTCAGGGGCTTGGGTTTCTTTCAGTTGGTAAATCTGACCGACACGGAGATTATCGAACACCACTTCTTCTCCCTCAGTCTTCGTCGTCTTGGTAGCAACAGGAGTTGCACCATTCTCTTCTTTCAGTTCAAACACCGCAGCGAGACGACGGTCGCTGTCACTATAGGCACGCTTGGCCAGCTTAAACTGTCCTATCTTCCTCTGGTTCTTCATGGTAAAGACAACCACACGGTCATTATCTGCCCGCTGTAGCGAGGTCATGTCATCGCCGTTACGGAGTAAAACAGTTCCGTTGTGATTGATTTGGAAGATGTATTCCTTATCGTTTAGGACATAGCCTGTTGGTGCTTGGGTTTCTTGTAGGATAAAGTAGCCTGGACCAACAGCAATGTCGGCTAGTCCATTGGTAGTTACTTTACTTGCGATCGCTTCCAGTTTACCTCCATTATGATCGCGTGCCCTGTAAAGCGTAAAGTTCGCACCATCTAGTAAGGTTTGCCCATTGGTCGTATCTTGCTTTTTGATACGCAGGCGGAACTTCTTGATGTTTTTAATCAGCAAGACCAGCTCTTGACTGTTTCCACTATTTTCTACCGAGGCAAAATTACGGTCATTGACATCAATCCGCAAAACACCTTCTTCCGTGATGGTAAATTGAATCGGACGAATCGCTTCATAATTCCCAGCTGGTGCCGTTATCTCTTTCAAGACATAGGTGTTCGGCAAGAGATTTGGAAGGATTAGCTCAGAATTTGCCCCAGAGGTATTGCCGACTAGACCTGGAAGTAGTACTTCTTGGTCACCATCTTTACGGTAGAGTTGGAAGCGAGCATCCAGACCTCTACTGGTATCATCATAATCACGCTTACGGATTTTGACTGTAAACGGTGTTCGGTCATTTTTTACGGTGATTGGAATAATTTTATCCGCACCCTGATCTTGGCTGGTTCCAACCTCAATCTTATTATCAGCATTATTTATCTGAGCCGAGCCATCGGAAGCGATTACAATTTGGTATTTGCGAGTGTTGGCCTGATAACCTGTCGGAGGCTGGCTTTCTTGCAAATAGTAGGTACCTGGTTCCAAGCCTGGTAGCGTGATTTCACCGTTGCTGCCTGTCGTCACTTCCTGACCTATCTGCGTATTTTCATTCGGTCCAAATAGCTTGAAGCGTGCACCTGCAAGCTTACGATTAGCATCACGGCTGTCGACTTTGGTAATCTTTATCTTAGGCTTGAAAACGTTGGTGAGTTTGATATTGATACGACCATCTTTTCGACCCTGACTAACCTGTTCAGGATTTGTTCCCTGAGCAAGCTGGACACTACCATCTTCTGCCACAGTGATATCGAAAGGCTGTAGTTGCTCGTAACCTGCTGGTGCAGAGAGTTCGCTGATGGTATAGGTTCCTTGTGGTAGCTGGAAGACAGCATTTCCGGCAGTCGAGCTCGTCCACTCAAGAGCCTTTTCAGTGTCAATCACTCGACCTTGATAGTTCGTTACGTGCCAGTTTCGATCACTAAATTGTGGCATCTGATTGCCATTCTTAGCCTGAATCCGCAACCGCACTCCTGTCAAGGTTGTTTCGTTGTTGCGTTTATCTACTTTCTGGATACTCACTGGCGTAAACGGTCTATTCTTGATGGTTAGTTGGATAAGATGACTGTCATCTGCTGATTGAATAGCGATTAAGTCACTTGGTCCTGACTGGATAGTCAGCTGCCCTGCTTGGTCAATAGTCAAATGAATCGGCGCTATCGAATTGTAATTGGCAGGAGCCACTGTCTCTTTCAGGACATAGCGATTCGGACTCAGGTTTGGGAACGTCAAGCTAAATCCGTCCTGACTGGTATTTCCACGTTCGATAACATTCGTACCCGTTGCATCATAGAGTTCGAAACGAGCGTTGAGGCCTGTCGCCGCATTATTGACATCTCGTTTGAGTATCTTGAGACGATAGGTCAGAGGTTCATTTTTTACGATGAACTTCAGCACATTTGCAGTATTGGTATCAATCCTAACCTTATCATTTGTTCCAACGAGGTTGAATCGTGTCACTGTCTTCATCTGGCTTCCGCTATGGGATTGCTGTAGTGTCTGCAAGTCTAGTAAGACTGGACTAGCTAAACCACGATAGCCAGTTGGCGGTGCGCCTTCGACAAGGGCATAGCGACCGAGCACCTTGGCTTCTAAGGTCTGACGAACTTGTCCATTTGTTAAGGTAAAGGTTTGGACAAGATTTTGATCTGTCAGAGCGCTTGTCACCGTTTGTGACGTTGCATCATCTGGAACTTTATAGAGCTTAAACGTCACTGCTTGTTGGATGATACGGTTATTCATGTCCTGCTTCTCAATTTGAATCTCAGGATGTTGGATATTTCCGATTGGGAATGCCAGCCCACCTTGAAGACTTACGGACTCCGCTTCTTGTGCTGTGATACGTAGCTCACGAACCGCATACCATTTGTTGACGACTTGTTCTTCATTTCTCACACGAATGTAACGAGCGAGAAGGTCGGTAGACTGTTCAAAGCGTTCAGCCGTTGCTGATGAAGTGATTGGGTAGTAGGTCTCACCATCAATAGAATATTCTACTGTATAGCGATTCATCCTATCCGTTACATTACTCTGGTTTCCTTGTAAGTAGAAAACATTTCGAACTCGTTTGACGCTTTGGAGGTCAACGCCTAGATAGGCACCGACTGGGATGGTATTTCCCTGACCATTGAAATTATAATAGGTCACAGAAGTTGTTTCACTTCCATCAATGGCATTGCTCTCAGGACCACTCTGAATATTGCTCAAATCAGGAGATGTGATCAGGCTCGCCCCTTCGACTCGACTCGGTGTCACTTGGTCACTTGTTCGATAAAGGGATACTCCTGCTCGACTGACCGCAACTTTATAAACAATCGGTTCCACCATGTAGCCTGCTGGTGGCGCTGTCTCGACTAGGGTGTACGAACCGTAGGTCAGGTTATTAAAGACAAAGTCTTCATTCGCAGCATGGGTCTGGACGGCTGGTACTGCGGTTGCATCATTATCCTTTGTCAATGTAAAGGTCATCTGTCCTTGAATCAATGCTGGTATCGTTTCCAAGCCCTTGATGCGTTTGGAAATACGCAAGGTTTTTAATCGGTCGTTTTTGACATTGATTTGTACTGTATCTGGAGATGTTGCGCTGGTGGCTATTCCGTCCGCAAACTCTTCACTCACTGTTACACGTCCATCTGAGTGGATTGTAAATGGTATTAAGTTTGTCAGTCGTGTATACCCTTGCGGTGCTCGGATTTCTTTAAGATAGTAGGTTCCTGCTTCAAATCCAGAATTAGCACCGCTTCCATTTGTGAATGTATACATACCATTTTGCAGATTAGCAATTTGACCATTAAGCGTTTCTCCTGTAGCATTTGTCACCGTGAAACGCGGGGCGGTATCGTTGACGCCTTCCGTAATCGGTTGTCCTGTCTCCGCATCGATTTTTACAATCTTAACCTTAAATTTCGGTGGAGAGTTAACGATAGTCGAACTGCCTCGAGCAAAGCGGACCGTTCCGTCTTCATTTACGGTAAACTGAGCCACCGCTTGAGTTGGTTTTGCATAGCCATCTGGTGCACGAGTTTCCCACAGTTCATAGGTGGTATTTGGCAAGAGACCTTTCAGGACAAATTGTCCATTGGTTTTAGAGAAGAGGTTTGTTCGTACAACTGTAAAGCCAGTTGAGTGTATATGACGCAATTCAAAGATTGCATTTTCCAATGGTTCTCCCTGAGTATTTTGCTTCGTAAACGTTAGTTCAAGCGGTTGATTATAGATATCCAGAGTCACCACACCATTGGTCAGTTGAGGAGTACTGGTCTGGCTGTTAGCTGTGTCTGCCTGTTTACGAAGTTTAAGCGTTCCATTTTCTTCATAAACCGTTAAGTTAATCTGCCCCATTCCACGATAGCCTGTAGGTGCTCTTACTTCCTCCAGCGTGTAGTTCCCTACTGTCAACTCATTGAAGAGGAACTCGTCTGATTCAAATGCGTCTCCGAGCGTCTCATCATATGGCTGATCACCATCTGTTTTTCTCAGGCGGAATACAGCACCTTTCAATGGAGTATTTGCCAGATCTTTTTTCTTGAGTTTGAGGCTGAGTTTTGCATCTTTCTTGTTTATAATTTCAAACGGTGCTTGTGCTGTATAGGATTGTCCATCAATCGTTATATTTTCTGAATTTCTAATAATCAATCTATGGACTGTCGTATCTAGCGTATAACCCGCTGGTGCTTCAACTTCTTTGAAAGTATACTCTCCTCCTAAGATATTTGTAAATTCAAGAATACCTTGTCCATTTGAACGAATGGTTTGATAAGGGCGCTGTTTCGAGTCGTAGAGAGTAAAGACAGCGCCTTCTAACGGACGTTTTTGCTGATCTACTTTCTTAAGTCGGAAGCCATACCAATCTGTCGGATAGGCACCACCATTAGCAACCGTATCTCCTGCAATAAAATAGTTATCGGGTTGCATACTTCCACTGATTACTAGGCTATTCCAATTTACATTGACCGCATTTCTCAGTGTAGTATTTCCATTTTTTCGTTGTTTTATACGAACGATGATTGCTTTCCTTCCCCAATCACTTCCTTCATAGTAAAACTCAAGTGCATAGTTTGACTGAAAACCAAAATTGTCATCTCCCCAATTCTCACGTTTCAACAGGACAGCCAGTCCCATATTGGTACCATCAATTCCATAATGATATGTTGTATTCTCACCACTATTTGAGGTTGTTTTATATTTAAGTTGTGCCATATCTGACTCAACATAAGAATCTGCAGGAGTCCCATCTGATACAAAAATTTCTAAATCTTTAAGAATGCTTGTATGGGTATTGCCATCGTACAGGGGGGTATTCACATGTATCCGATCCCAAAACTTCCGTTTGTTTGCCAAAATACTGCCGGAAATATCCTTTCTACCTCCATTATAAACCAACTCCCAGGTCACAGAATCTGCTGTCTGATTGATGACTTGTTTGTGAACGGAAGAAAATTGGTGCAAACTTCCTTGTAGACCACCACTACCATTCTCAGTCGCATTGAGTGTACCGTCACCAATTACCGTGTGACTACAGTCAAAATTTCCACCTTTGTAGCTAGTCTGATACTTCAACTTTTTATTTACAATGTTAGACTGTGTATTGATTGGATTTTCAGGGTCAAAAGAATACCAGACAGGTACTTCTGGACGCACACCAGTCAAATATTTTCTCCCAGCTACGTTCCTATCATTGTTAATCTGGACTAGACCTGAACTTTGGTCACTCCCAATTTCAAACCACCCACTGTATTCGGTCACAGAGTAAGCAGCAGATGTCAGAACAAATTTTAATTTTCTATCTTCTACATGGTAGGTCCGAGCAAGGATTTCATTTGTACCTGATTTATAAACAGGTGTCCATTCGACAGATGGATTTGCTAAGTGTTCAAGTTTTAATTCTCTTGGCAATTCAATCGTAAAGCTATCGCCTTCTTTAGCAAAAGCTGGTAATTTGAAGTAGAATTTTAGCGACCCGTGGAATCCTCCCCATCTATTACTACCACGCTGCCAAATCAACCAGTTGATATTGACTGGCTCAACACGTGTGACACCGTATGATTCACAAGAACCTGGTGGCGTAGGTGTTACAGGATTGCTAGTATCCTTTTTATTCGTAAAGACATACTGCAAATTTTTCCAATCCATCTGTGCAGTAGAAAGCGCATAGCCCACTGGAACATCCTCGGTCACTTCATAGTATATTCGTGTTTTTGTGGCAGTACTGCCTGTTCCAGAAAACTTTTCGACATTTGGAACGGTTACCTGTGTCTGATTCGCTTGCAAGGTTACTTTATGGTTTCTATAACTTCCACCATTGACAGAAAAAGTGACAGCGGTCTTCTCCGTACCAGTTGCCCATTTTTTCTGTATTGTAATATCACCTTTTAGAGCTTCTAGCGATGCACCTGTAATCGTATGATTGGCTTTTTCATTTGTCACATTGGTGATTGTTTCAACAGCAGCGATACCACCTACTGGAACATCATTTACGGTGATTTGACTTTGCGTTTTATCAACTGTTTGCTTACTCTTTAGCCTATAATTTCCCCCATCGGTCGGTTCGTAGACATAAACAATCTTTGAGTGAACTGCCTGCGTATTCTTATCTTCAGCAACATCAAATGTAAAAGTTTGCACACTATCCGTTGTGTTGAGACGAGAGGTATACCACTCAATCACATTATTACTAGACTCGCGATAGCGACCATTCACTCGAATGGTATCTGATAATTTAGGTGTATCATAAGGTGAGGTGGCGGGGTCACTTGGCAAGGTCAAACTACCTGCACTTTTAATGTTCCGCTCCTCCTCCCTAGTCAATACAATTGTTTTTCCATTTTGTGTCAGACGGGAACGTATCGGCGCTTGCACCTTAACATCCGAATAATAATCCAGTGTGTAGTTCTCACTTGGAAGAAGAATCGGTGTTTCAATGGTGTACACATATGTGCCATCTTGAATCGGCAACTGATTTGTAACAGAATTAAATCTACCAGAATCACTATACCGACTCGTCTCAGGATTTTCAATTGATTGTCCTTGGTTGTAGACGATAGATGTAATCTTAGGTGTTCCAAGTCCTGAGTCAACCGGTGCCATGAAAGTATTTGCAATTTGTTTGATATATCTATCACTTGCTCCAGTAACGGTTGTAATATATTCCCAAATAATCTTCTTTTCACCAGTAGAGGTAACCTGAATTTCCTTCTTGCGTAAATCTCCTCCCTGTCTAAAATGACGTGTTACCCCCGGAATCTCAATCCGAATCGTATCAAAAATGTATTTTGTAATCTCTTCTTCTCGTGTAACAGTAGTCGTTGTTCCATTTGGATTATTGATAACAGTCGTTGTGCTATTTGACGTTGTTTCTGTGACAGCTCTCCTAGTCCGAGCAGAGCGGAGCATGCTACCAACCTGTCCTTCCAATTCATTCTTTTTGGCATTGGTAACATGAATTACTTTTTCTTCATCACTTTCTTGCAACTGAATGACTGGCAGCTGTTTCTCTACTTCGTAACCTTGAGCTGTTGACAATTGACTGATCTGGTACTCACCTAAGGGCAAATCTCGCCATTCCAAGACTCCTTGTTCATCTGTACGACCTTTGTGAACGCTTTCAAAATTTCCTACAGCTATCATAGAAAACTCCGCACCTGCGATGGGCTTGCTGGGTTGCAAGACACCTTCTTCATGTTCTCGTAATACCAAGCGTAGATTAGCTGTTTGAATGGCTAAAGCCTGTTCTTCTTGTAGCACCTCTTCGCCTTCAGGTACAGGATTAGACTGCGTGTTGTCAGAAATAGATTCAGAAGTTTCTGGAATTGGCTGCTCGGTATCAGAAACTGATTTTTCTGAGACTGGTTGTGAGGTATCGAAGGCTGCGGAATCAGTCACCATCTCTATACTATTCCTATTGACTAATTCTTCAAATGTTTTCCAGTCTTCTGTTAAGATGGTCTTATAATCTGATGCCAGAACGGCCATAAATTGACCAGTTTGTAGCGGACTCTTTATCTTCAAGCGTAGCAGAATTTCCTCGTATCTCCGCTCAGGCTGCTCTTCATCTACCTTCCATTCTATATGGCGTTCAGGCTCTGGCTTGATTTTGATGGAGTAATAGCCTAGACCATATACAGGCAAGGGTTCTTCTAGAGAATCCTGTGTTGCAACAGTTGGGGCAACTTCCTGCTCAGGAAATTCCTTGGGCACATCTTCTTCACGATAATCTTCGTCCTTGACAAAACCTAGTGGAAGTATTTCCTTTGGAAACCCTTGCTCATCCAGCTGACTTTCCAGTTCCAGCTCATTCTGGAGCACCAAGGAAAGCCCCTTGCTGATGTCTACTCCCTCTTCAATCTGGATAATCACATCTAGCCTATCGAGCTGCTTTTGACTGGTATCTAGCTTAATGGCCAGCTTTTGACCATCTTCCTTCAGATGTTCTAGATACTTAGTCCGAATGGTTAGTGGCGTTGTAGCACTAACTGATTCCGAAAAAATTGTTATCGGTAGCCGAATAATATCTAGACATAGAACAAGTAATAAGAAAGAACTAAGAAAGTATCTTACCTTTTTCATAACTTTACTCCATTTCATATACTTATATGCATAATTATTCTTTATTACGTTGTTATTTCAGCAATATTATACTAAATTTTTTTAAAAAATAAAAGTAGTTTACGGCAAAAAACAAACAAATTTCACTGTTATATATATATATATATGCAAACGCGATTTTTTCAGCAGTTTTGCAGAGAGTCCTGAAAAAGTTTTTGAAATTTTCTTGATTTTGACCATACAAATATATATCGTTTTCATATATGTATATTATGTATATTTATACTCATTTCATGATTGGTAACTATTACCTTTTATTTAGACTTTTATAGTCAATAAAAAATCCCGACCTTATAAGCCGAGATTTTCATATTTTGTGCGATAGCCAATCTGTAAGATTTTTCCATCTTGAATAAGTAATGGACGCTTAATCAGCATGCCATCATTAGCTAATAAGTCTAATGCTTGATCCACCGTCAAACTTTCAAATTTATCCTTCAGACCAAGTTCGCGATAACTATTTCCTGAAGTATTGAAATACTTTTTCAAGTCTAAACCTGTTGCTTCCATCCAAGATTTGAGCTCTTCAGCACTAGGCGGTGTTAACTTAATGTCAATAGCTTCAAATTCCAAGCCCAAACTGTTCAGCTCTGCTTTTGCTGCCCGACAAGTCGAACATTTTGGATACTCATAAAATAAAATCATCTTTCACCTCAAATTCTGGATTCTCATGTCGCAAGAGCCAGATTTTCTTATCCAGTCCTCCCGCATAGCCTGTCAACTGCCCTTTTTGATTGAGAACTCGGTGACAAGGAACAATAATAGAATAAGGATTGCGCCCAACTGCTCCTCCTACTGCCTGACCAGAACGAATGTCCAGTTGCTGGGCAAGTTGCCCATAGCTAGTCGTCTGACCATGAGGGATTTCTTTCAATAAAGCCCAGACTTTTTCCTGAAATTCAGTCCCAATAGCTTCAAGAGGCAGGCTAGTAAAATCCACCTCCTCACCTGAAAAATAAGCATCCAGCAAGAGACTGGTCTGGTCTAAAATAGGGTGCGAGCCTAGAACTGGTTCTTCAGTTAGTCCTCGTTCAAAATACTTTTGGTCCTCAAACCAGGCTCCGCGCAAGCCTTTATCACCGGCCACTAGGGACATTGCCCCTAGCGGACTCTGGTAGATTGTTTTTACATACATACCTAATTTTTATTTTTGATAACACGAACCTTGACAATAGCATCCGTTGCTTCAAAATTAGCAACCAAAGCGTCAATTTTACTCTTATCTGCCTCATCCAAATCCAGCAAGGTATAAGCATAGTCACCTTTAGACTTATTGATAATGTTGTCAATGTTGATGCCCAATTCAGACACGGCAGTGGTGATTTTTGCCACCATGTTTGGAATGTTTTTGTTGATGAGAGTAATCCGATAGGGAGCATCCAAGAACTGTTTCACATTTGGGAAGTTAACTGAGTTGATGATTTCACCAGTCTCCATAAAACGACGAATGGTCTGACCAGCCGCAATGGCACAGTTGAGCTCCGCTTCTTCTGTTGACCCACCAACGTGCGGGAAGACGATAATGTTGTCCTTGTTGAGCACTTCTTCTGTCCCAAAATCCGTGATATAGTTCTTGATAACTCCTGCTTCGATAGCTTCAAACAGGTCAGCGTTATTGACCAACTCACCGCGGGCGAAGTTAATCAAGGTTGTGCCTTTCTTCATTTGGCCAAAACTGTCCGCATTGAACAAATCACGGGTCTTGTCTGTCAAAGGAACATGGACTGTGATATAGTCAGCGTTGCTAAAGATTTCTTTCAAATCATCCACACGTTTGACATGACTTGAAATGGTCCATGCAGTTTCTACTGATACATAAGGGTCGTAACCGAGCACATTCATTCCCAGACGGCGAGCATCATTAGCAATACGGGCACCGATGGCACCAAGTCCAATAACACCAAGAGTCTTACCTGAAATTTCTGTCCCAGCAAACTGCTTCTTACCTGCTTCAACCTGCTTAGGTACATCATCTCCTGACAATGTATTTGCCCAAGCTGTCGCTCCGATATAGTCACGGGCAGACAATAGGATAGAGGCAATAACCGCTTCTTTTACGGCATTTGCATTGGCTCCTGGAGTATTGAAGACCACGATCCCTTTCTCAGTAGCTTCTTCGATTGGGATATTATTGGTCCCTGCTCCCGCACGTGCAATGGCTTTCAGATTTTCTGGAAAATCAAATCCATGCAAGTTTTCAGAACGGATGATAAAGGCATCTGGATTTGCTGCATGATCTCCGTCAATCTGGAATTTATTGCCCAATTCCTTCAAACCAACTTGGTTAATATTGTTAAAAGTACGTACGCTAAATACCATTTATTTTTACCTAAAAAGGGGAGTGGGAAAGAACTCAACCACTCCTAGAAGAGTTCGTCTTCCCACCCCCGCACAGTTGATTAGGTCAGATTTGGAGTGTAAAACACGAACAAATCTGCCAATCAACCACTGCGCTGAGATGTTGACCCGAATCTTAAGAAGTGATATGAAGCTTTTGCCCGATCCTTTTCTTTCTTTATTTCATTAATTATTTCCGAGTAACCAACGGTCGTCTTCACTGATTTCCTGGTAAAGACTGCGCTCGCTATTATGCTTGATTTTTTGATAGGCTAGACGTTCTCCATCTATTGGGACTTTACCACAATAGACATAGCCTAATTTTTTTAGAATGTGCTGCATTGTCTTATTCTGCTCGTGGGTATCACAGCGGAAATCCGGTCCTTTTTGACCTTCAATTAAACCTTGCAAAAAAGTTTGTATGATTCCTTGACCACGAAATTCGTCAGCTGCTGCAATTCTATGAAATGTTGTATATACAGGATGATTGTGCTGCCATTTTCCTTCATATATGGCCTCATATTCTGCTTCTTGACCACGATGAACGGCGGCATAAGCTGCCACCTTACCGTCAACTAGACCAACGTAACCTCTGCCAGAAAGAATGTCATCAAAGATATCCTCTTTATTTGGATACTCTCCCTGCCATTGATTGATACCGGAGGTTGCTAGAAATGCACGAGCATCTTCAAGAATATTGACAATAGCCTCCAGCTCATTGGGATGTGCTAATCTAATTTCCATTAAACATTCTCCGCTGCAAATTTTTTCATAAAGTCAATCAAATCAACCACACCTTGGCGTGGGAAGGCATTGTAGAGTGACGCTCGCATACCGCCAACAGAACGGTGTCCCTTGATGTTCTTGAAGCCTGCTGCTGTTGCTTCTTTGACAAATTTAGCATCTAATTCTTCACTTGGTGAGACAAAAGGAATGTTCGCTACTGAACGCTCTTCTTTTTTACGAACAGGGTTTGTATAGAAATTAGACTGGTCGATATAGTCATAAAGCAAACCAGACTTTTCACGGTTGATTTTCTCCATCTCATCGACACCACCGATTTCTTTTACCCATTCAAAGACGAGTTTAGAAATATAGATAGAATAAGCTGGTGGTGTATTGTAAAGTGATTCATTTTCTGCTTGAATGCGGTAGTCCAACATGCTTGAAAGCATTGGTTGATCATTGAGGAAGTCCTCACGAACAATCACCACCGTCACACCAGCTGGACCAATGTTCTTCTGTGCACCAGCATAAATCATGGCAAAATCTTCCACATTGTAGCGAGCCGCCAAGATGTTTGAAGACATATCAGCAATGACTGGCACACCGTTGGTATCTGGAATGTCATAGACAGCTGTACCTTCAATGGTATTGTTGGTTGTCAAATGCACATAGGCAGCGTTTGGATCGATATCGTTTTTATCAAAGGTTGGCAATTCTGCATAAGTGATATCTTCTGTAGAGCCAAGCAGGATTGGTTCAAAGGCAATTGTTTTAGACAGCTTCACAGCCTCAGTATAGGCTTTTTTACCCCATGAGCCACCGACAAGATAGTAGGCTTTTTTACCTTGGGCAAAGTTGAGAGGAATCATGGTAAATTCCAAAGATGCTCCACCTTGTAAGAACAACACCTTGTAGTTATCTGGAATGGCCATCAATTCACGAAGCGTTGCTTCAGCACCTTTAATAATATCATCGAAGTCCTTGGAGCGATGCGACATCTCCAAAACACTCATTCCCGAACCATTGTAGTCCAAGAATTCAGCTTGGGCGCGTTCAAGTACTGGTTTTGGCAATACTGCAGGACCTGCAGAGAAGTTGTAGATTGTCATAAAATCCCTCCATTAAGTTAGTCTGTTCATTGTATCACAAATATTCAGACAATTCCATAAAATATGCTGAGTTCTCAGAAAAGGTACGGAAAATACCTAAAAACCAAAAAGACCAAGCATTAGCCTAGTCCATGATAAACATCGTATACTTCTTGTTTTTTGAGTTGGTAGCGTTTGGCCACTTCTTTGATAGCCTGATTAGGTTTTATGCCACTTGCAATTTCCCTTTCTACCTCAGCCTTCAAGTCCACTTCATCAGCAGAAGGATAGACTTTCTCACCGGCACCCTCGACAATAATCAAGCATTCTCCCTTAAGTGGATTTTCTTCCAAATACTCTAGTAATTCGGAAATGCTTCCTCTCTGGTATTCTTCGTATAACTTGGTCAATTCTCGAACAACTGTTACCTGACGGTCACCATAAACTGTCAACATATTTTCTAAGGTATCTGCCACACGATATGGAGATTCATAGAAAATCTGCGTCTCAGGATAGGTCTTTTTTTCTTGGAAAAATTCTTTTTGCTGCCCTGATTTTCTCGGTAAAAATCCATAAAAAATATGTGGCTGGGGTGCCAAACCAGATGCAATCAAGGCTGTAATTCCTGCCGATGCTCCTGGAAGTGCTACAACAGGAATATCTTCCGCAATCGCTGCCCCTACAAGGTCATGACCAGGATCCGAAATGGAAGGCAAGCCTGCATCAGAAACTTGCGCAATGGACTGACCAGATTTGAGCCAATCAATCAAAACTGGAATTTTTTCATGGGCATTGTGTTCATGAAAGGATATTTGCTTGGTTTCTACTTCAAAATGTTTGAGTAGGAGGCCTGTATTTCTCGTATCTTCCGCTGCAATTATATCCACTTCTTTCAAAATCTGAACAGCTCGAAATGTCATATCCTGTAAGTTTCCAATAGGTGTTGGCACCAGATATAAAGTCCCAAAACTCGTCTGTCCCTTAAATGATTTTTGTACTTTCATCCTAATCTCGATTCAATAATTCTACACAGAACATACAAGGTTCATCATTATCCCTACGTTGACCATAAGAGAAGGTACAAATATGGAAACCATCTTCGTAAATATTCTCCAAATTCTCCTTACCAAAGTTGGAAGATTTATGGCCTGTCTTATCATCTTTTTCCAAACGTTCGCGCAACTTGGAATTTTCCAAGCGGAGGGTCGTATTTTCATCAATAACTCCCTGCAAATGCTTTTTGATAGCATCCACTTCTGCCAACGTGGTTAGAAGATTCTGCGAAAAATCATCTAGGGCATCAAAAATTTCTTTTTTATCCATTATCTCCCTTTCTTTTATTTTACAGAGTTATATACTCTAGACTATTTTGTAGACTTACGTTTGCCTGCCACATCTTCTTAGCCTTAAGAACAGCATCCATTTTTTCACGTACGTTTGCCGATTCCATCATTTTCTCAGATAATATCAGACTCAGAAGGTCAAACAAACGCCCCTGCTCAGCTTTTTCCACAGCTAAAGACACTAGGATTCCAACTTGCAAATAAGCACGTGTAGGCTCTACCAAGAGCAAGTCTGTAAATTTCTTTGCCTGTCCCATCAAATCTAAAAAGTTTTTATTTTCTGCTAACTTTTTCGCTTCTTCTTGACTTGAAACCAGTTGAGCTAAGAGATTCGCTTGTGTTTTTAACAAGCCCTCCTCTTCTAACATTCGCTCCATGGCCGGAATATTTTTAGGAAAACCTATAATCTGTGTCCGACTCTTGATAGTAGGAAGGACAGCTTCTTCCTGATTGGTCAATAAGAAGATATGAATGGCTGACTGAGGTTCTTCAATCACTTTTAGCAAAGAGTTGGCTGCGTTAGCATGCATCTTCTCAGCATCACGAATAATGAAAACCTGCTTATTGGATTCAAATCCAGATTGTGAAAAATTCTTAACTAATTCACGTATCGTATCTGTTTTGATAACATTTCCCTGCGGTGCAATAACAGTAAGATCTGAAAACTCATTTGCTTCAATTAGACGACAAGACCGACACTTCTGACAAGGAAGGACGCCTTCTTTCTCCTGACAAAATAACGATTGACTGAGAAAAATTGCCATATCAAAACTAGCAAAGTCACCTGAAAATAGATAGGCATGCGCCAAACGTCTCTGCTCTAAAATTGTCACAAAGCGTTGAAATACATTGGGTTGTAAGTTTCTAAGTTCTTCAATCTTCATGTTCTTTCTGCAAACCGTTTCCTAATGACCGCCAGAGCATCTGCAACAACAGCCTCTAGTGGCTGACTGGCATCAATCTTTACAAACCGCTCTGGTTCCTGCTCTAAAATACTAAGATAGCCTTGACGCACCCGTCTATGCATATCTGCTTTTTCCATATCCAAGCGATCCACATCACGGTCAGCATTGCGGGCAATTCGAGCCAGCCCCTCTTCTGTATCAATATCAAAATAGAGGGTTAAATCTGGTTTTAAACCATCTGTTGCAAACTGGTTGAGCCAATGAATGTCATCTATATCCAAACCCCGTCCAAATCCTTGATAGGCAATAGAGGAATCAATAAAACGATCAATCAAGAGCAATTTCCCCTGTGCCAAGGGTGGAAGAATCTTTTCTTTCAAATGCTGACGTCGTGCTGCAATGAACAATAACAGCTCCGTCTTATCATCCATCGCTGTATTTGCAGGATTCAGAATAATATTGCGAATTTCTTCTGCAATAGCCACCCCACCTGGCTCTCTAGTTGTGACTACTTCTGGCCCCAATTCCTGCAAGGCTGGTAATAACTGTTGCAATACCGTTGTTTTCCCTGCCCCATCTGGACCTTCAAATGTAATAAAAAAACCGTTTCTCATCTTTCCCTCGCTCTTAGTACCAGTATGCACAGTCCAGCACTTCACTTGTGAAGACTGGTTCTTAGATATTCATTCCATTTTACCAAAAATTAGTCAAAAAATCACTTGAAAATTGACTTGTTTTTATGGAGAAAATCTTTTAAAATTGATATATACACATATTCGGAGGTGCTTATGGTTCGTTTGAAAAATATTTTACTTATTTTGCTTGGTGCAGGGCTATTTGCCTTTGGGCTAAATTATTTAATCATGCCCAATCGTCTATTCGAGGGTGGCGCAACTGGATTGACGCTGATTATTTACTACCTTTTTCATATTCAACCTTGGATAATGAACATTGTGATTAATATTCCATTGTTCATCCTCGGGTGGAAAATACTCGGTAAGAAGACTCTCTATCTCAGTATCTTGGGAACCTTTAGCGTTACCTTTTGGTTGGCCATTTTTGAAAAAATCCATTTTTCAATCAATCTACAACAAGATTTGATACTCGTTAGTATCCTTGGTGGGATTCTTATGGGACTAGGATTAGGAACCATCTTCCGTGCTGGCGGAACGACTGGGGGAAGCGATATTATTGCTCGTATAGGTCATAAATTCCTACCTTACTCCATTGGGCAAATCATTCTTGCAGTTGACATCCTCATCCTAACTCTGATTGTTATTGTTTTTAAAGACCTCCGAACAGTTCTATATACTTTAATGATGGTTGCTATTGCTTCCAAGGTTATTGATTTTGTCACGGAGGGCGGATATGGTAGCAAGGGTGTTATGATTGTTTCTCAAAAATCTAACCAATTGGCTCAGGCTATTGATTGTGAAATCGAGCGTGGTGTCACCTTTATCAAAGCACAAGGTTTCTACAGCAAAGCCGATGTCAACATGATTTACTCGGTCATATACAAGAGCCAACTCCAAGAGATGAAGGAGCTTATTCATCGCATTGACCCCCACGCATTTATCACCATTACAGACGCACATGAAGTACTCGGTGAGGGATTTACTTTAGATCGAGATAAAAAACCAATAGAACGCCATTAAACAAACCTGCAGTTTCGCTGAACTGCAGGTTTTATATTATTGATTGGTTTCAAGTGGTTGCTCTGCCTCAGACTGTGCTTCTTTGCCTTGCTCCAGCAAAGCAGCAATGATTTTTTGATCGCGTAGCTTAACAGAATCATTGATAGTCTCTGCTGACCGTACAATAGCTGCTTCCAACTCCCGACGTTTCTGACGCCCCTCATCTATAGCTGCAATAATGCCATTATTTTGGGCAACCAAACTTTCTGCCAATTTGGTAACAGATGCTACTGAAAGGGTCGGATTTTGAGCTGTCCGTTCCATCATCGGAATAGCCTCTTTTGATGTATCAGCTAGCATCTGCAAAGCTGCATTATTAGCATTGACAATCGCATCTGCCGTCTGGCTAGACTTGATAGATTGTTGTAAGATGCCCAACTGTGCAATGGATAATTTCATTGTTGGAATAGTATTGCGACGTAACATCCCAAGGCGCTGTTTCATATCCGAAGAAACCTTGACCAGATTACGCATCTGCGGTGTCGTTGTCCACGCGACATATAAGCGACTCATATACTCAGAATGTTGTTGTTCGAGGATATTAGCAACCTCTGTTACACGTGCCAACTTCTCAGAAGCTACTTGATAATCGACTGTAGTCGGTACTAAAGTTGCGAGGTTCTCTTGTGCCAATTTTGCACGCTCTGCAGCTTCCTGACCAGTCGCTTCAATAAAGGCGATGACCCCAACCAAATTCTCGATAGACTTGGTATTATTTTCAATCAAAAGCTCTGCAGAAACAATATTGCGCGCCAACACCTCTTCCTGCTTGACCACACTGGCTGCCATGCTATCCATTTTCTTTTCAATGGTCTGCGAATCAAAATAAAATTCCTGCAAATCATTTTTGGTCTGCTTAAACAAGCGCTGGAAGAAACCTGGTTTCTTTTCTAATTCAGCAGTTGTGGAAATGTCCTTATACTTAGCCACAAAACCATTCAATTCACGGTTGGTATCGGCCAAAAGCTCATCCACCTGCGGAATTTCAATCTTCTTCTGTTCTGACAAAATATGATTGACCGTGGCATTGACTTCTTCTACCGCTTCCTTACCAAAATCCAAGAGGGCATTTTGATTAGCTAAGAAATTATCCACTAATTGGGGAACCTTGGCACGAATACCTGTTTGTTGTTCCGGTGTCAACTGTGCCAAGAAAGACACTTTTGAATTATCTTCAGTCGGAGTCGCTTGAATAAGCTCTGTTGTCTTATCTTTGGTTGATAAACTATTATTAGCAATCTGATCAATATCGAAATTAAATCCTGACATCTTCTCTATTCCTCTTCTCTTTTCATCATACGCAGACTGACTTCAAAATCTTTCATATCCGCTTCGTTAAATTGTTTGATGGTATCATCCAAATCCTTATCAAACATTTCCATGGCTGATTTTGCCTGCACCAACCGTTCTTCTGCGTTAAAATAATCTTTCGGTGATTTTTTGATTTTCAAATAACCCTGTAAAATATCGTTAAACCGATTCATATTGGCCTCATGGATAGCTGTCAATTCTTCCCGCTTATCTGTCGCCTTTTCCAGCTTTTCAAGAATAACAAGATTGTCTCTTTGAATATTACAATAGGTTTCTAGAATTTCAGGAGCTAAATCCGCTATCATGCCTTGTTCATCCATCACAGCATTACCACCAGTAGAAACCTGTGTGTCAGTATTATTTTCTGTTTTAGCTTCTGGCAGTTTTAAATGATATTTTAGTTGCAAGGTATCTACAACTTCTTTACTTTCATATCCATTCAGATATTTTCCAACTTTTTGATAGAGCTGATCTAATTCAAATAATTGTCCTAACAGTCTGCTTCGCAACTGTAACACAACCTTATCCTCACCCTTTTCCACCAAGAGCTCTTGATGCTTTTCATAGCCCGAACGAATAGATAGCGCTAATACCTGCAAGCGTTTTATAGAATCTCCATTCAAAAAACGCTGGATAGCCTCTCTCTTGTAAAAATAGCCAATTAAGAGCCCAATGGGCAATAAGATATACCAGAAACTCATGACAAAACCGATTGCCAATAAAACAAGGAGGGCCACAAGTCCTGAATTATTTTTACCATATTTCTTATACTTTTTATATTTGTGCCCCATAGAGCCTCCTCATACGAGGCTGGGCAAAAAGCCCAGCACCGCTTCTCAAAGTTAGTGTCAACATCTCAGCGCAGTGGTTGATTGGCAGATTTGTTCGTGTTTTACAC
>NZ_ASCA01000029.1 GCF_002760245.1 Streptococcus suis YS161
TTGTAGCGAACTTTGTTCGCTCAATTTCCAACTTCCAACTGTCCCCCAGACAGTTGGAACTATGCGGGGGTGGGAGTGAAACAGTCTGGGGATAGACTGTTTCAGCTCAACAACTAGAAATAAAGACTTGTTGACGAACTCTTCTATGAATGGTTGAGTTCTTTCCCACTCCCATTCCCCTAAAATACTAGAATGATAGCTAAAGAAAACAACCGAGAAATCTCGGTTTTTAAATATTTTTAGCAACAGTCGGAACCAAGCTATCCACTTGGATACCTGCACCCTCGAAAAGAGTTCGAACTTCTGCAACATCAACTTTTCCGTCAATCTGCACTTCGATGACAACTTTTCCAGACTTGGTAGCAAGTTGCACAGTAGATACAATATTATAATCCTTATCTGCCACCAATCGAATAATTTTTTCTAACTCCCCTGCCTTATTTTCAACAAGGAACCGAGCGCGTACTCCTTCTTCTCCATAACCTGAGACATGAAGAAAAGCTGCAAAAATATCACGATCAGTAATGACCCCATATAGTTGACCGTTGTCAACAACTGGAAGGATCCCCACTTTGTTTTTATACATGAGATAAGCAGCATCTTCAAGACTAGCATAACCTGAGACTGTGATAACATTCTTAATCATCACATCCTTGACCTTAGTCTTATTCAAAAGGTAGTTCATCTCGTAAATAGATAGGCTAGTTGCCTTCGATGGACTAGCTTCTGCGATCGTTCCCTCAGTGACCAAACCAACCAACTTATCATTTTCAATAACAGGTAGACGGTGCAAATCCTGTTCACGCATAATATCTGCAGCGTATGCAATGGTTGTATCTGGTGAAATATAAACAACTTTACGGGTCATAAAATCTTTAACAGACATAGAACTTCCTCCTTTGGTAAATCGTACTTTATTATACCACAAATCCGAAAACGATTTCAATATTTAATGAAAAGAAATGAAAATCAGCGATAGAAAACCGCTGATTGTTCCAAAGCTAACTAATTTTTCTATCCTTTAACCGCAAAGTAATGACCACTTGGACTTGCAAAGTTAAAGTTAGGGAAAGGCTCCGCATTGACCGAACTGCAAGTATCTGTCAGCCCAGCGATTCGTGCCTGAAGACCGTCAATATCATCTGTCTCAAACAAGAGACTTGGCTTCATATCAATCACTTCTGGCGATACTTGGTGGATAAATTCATTTGCATAAACAGTAATGGTCGTTGTTGCTTCTGGATGTGACTTCATATCAAAGGTTTCGTAACCCATCATCTCTGATTCATTGAAGATTGTGAAACCAGCAGCCGTCCAAAAAGCCTTCTCAACAGCTACATCATCCACATAAAACATAAGACCAAATTCTTTGTTAAACATTTTTATACCTCGGTATAGACATTCTAAAAATACTTCTGATGGAGATACAATGCTATCATATTATCCAGAAATTAGCAAGTAAGAGATAAAAAGAAAAACGTCAAAGTTGGAGGACCAAGTAATGCATATTGCTGGTGTTCCTATCTCCCGATTAAAACAGCCCAATCTTGATATAAAGAAAAACGCCCGCCGGCGTTTCTCATCTCCAACTTAAAACGTGGGGTAACCCACTTATAAAGAAAACCGCTTACCAGCGGTTCTCATTTCCAACCTAAAACAACCCGTCAGGTTGGGGACAAACCAGCAACATGCATTGCTGGTTTTCCTATCTCCCGATTAAAACAGCCTATCCGTAGGCTGTTTTAACCACCCAGATATGCTTTTTTGACTTCTTCTGAGGCGAGGAGTTCTTTTCCTGTTCCTGAGAGGACGACTTTTCCTGTTTCTAGGACGTAGCCACGGTCTGCGATAGCAAGGGCTTTGTTGGCATTTTGCTCAATCAAGAGGACAGTTGTTCCTTGTTTTTGAATATCTTGGATGATATCAAAAATTTCTTGGATAAAGATCGGAGCCAAGCCCATTGATGGTTCATCAAGGAGCAAGAGCTTTGGTTGACTCATTAGGGCACGTCCCATGGCCAACATCTGTTGCTCACCACCTGAAAGGGTAGCGGCATCTTGGTTCTTACGCTCCTCCAAACGTGGGAAGCGCGCAAAGATCTTTTTTAAGTTTGCTTGGTTTTCTTCACGATTGTTACGAAGGAAGGCACCCATTTCCAAGTTTTCCATAACAGTCAAGCCTGCAAAGACATGTCGACCTTCTGGAACTTGTGACAAACCGTCCGCAACGATTTTACGAGCAGGAACTTTTTGAATCTCATTTCCAAGGAAAGAGATCGTTCCAGCTGATGGACGAACAAGTCCTGAAATAGTACGAAGGATAGAGGTTTTACCAGCACCATTAGCGCCGATAAGTGTTACAACTTCACCTTCATTAACCTCAAAGCTAACATCTTTAACAGCCTCGATAACGCCATAGTTGACAGAAAGATTTTTAACTTCTAACATTGCCATTATGCTTCACCTCCAAGGTAGGCTTCAATTACACGCTTATTATTACGAATTTCTTCTGGTGTACCATGGGCAATCAAACGACCGTACTCCAATACGTATATCCGCTCCGTCACTTCCATAACCAAGCTCATATCGTGTTCGATCAAGATGATAGTAATGCCAAATTCTTCTTTGATTTTACGGATGAGTTGGGTCAATTCTGCCGTTTCTTGTGGGTTCATACCAGCCGCTGGCTCATCCAAGAAAAGAATTTTCGGTTCAGTCGCAAGGGCACGAACGATTTCCAAACGTCGTTGTTGACCGTAAGGAAGGTTTTTAGCTAATGTATCTGCATCTCCATCCAAATCGAAGATTTTCAAAAGTTCAATCGCTTTTGTTTTCAACGCTTCTTCATTCTTATAGAATGCTGGAAGACGGAAGAAACTTGCAAATACTTCTGATTTACCATGGTTGCCAAGACCAATCAAAACATTTTCCAAAACGGTCATATTTTTGAACAAACGAATGTTCTGGAAAGTACGACCAAGACCAAGCGAAGCAATTTTTGATGGTGCTTTACCGTTCAAAATAGTCCCTGCAAGAGAAATTGTCCCCTCACTTGGCTCATAAACACCTGTTAAGAGGTTGAAAAGAGTCGTTTTACCAGCACCATTTGGACCGATAAGACCAACCAATTCCCCTTCATGAAGTTCCATGGTCACGTCACCAACGGCAGTCAGGCCACCGAAGTTCTTGGTTAAATCTTTTACTTCAAGTAATGCCATTACTTAACCTCCTTCTTCTTGAGTAGAGCTGCTACGCTGAATTCCTTCGTTCCCAAAAGACCTCCAGGACGGAAAATCATCAAGAGAATAAGAGCTAATGAATAGATAATCATTGAAATATCAGAGTAACTCTTGAGGAATACGTTCAAAATACCAAGTACAATGGCTGCTACAAAGGTACCTGTGATAGAGCCCAAACCACCCAATACAATGATAATCAAAACGTTAACGGAGGTCATAAAGGCAAAGTCTTTCGGAACAATTGTCCCAACGTATCCTGCATGGAGACCACCTGCAATGGCTGCCGTCATGGCACCAAATACAAAGGCTGAAACCTTAACAAATGTTGGATTTACACCTACAGATTCTGCCGCAATTTCATCCTCACGAACAGAAATTGTAGCACGTCCCATCGGACTGCGCAAAAAGTTAACTGTCACCAAGGTTGTGATGATTACAAAAATATAAACTAAAGGCCAGCTTGTAAAGAGTGGAATAGACATAATACCTGCTGCACCATTCGTTACACTACCACCATTTATAATTAAAATACGAATAATCTCTGCAACACCAAGGGTCGCAATGGCAAGGTAGTCACCTTTCAAACGCAATGTTGGAAGACCTACTAAGAGGGCTACACCACCAGCAACCAACATACCAACAAGCAAGGCAATAGCAAAACCACCATAAGATGGCATCATTTTCCCAAGGATACCTACTGCATAAGCACCAATAGCCATAAAACCAGCATGACCAAGTGAAAATTGACCTGAGAAACCAACAATCAAGTTTAAACCAACTGCCAAGATTATCTGAATTCCGATTTGCTGAACAATCTGGATGTAGTAAAAATTCAGAATCCCTGCTGATACAAGACCTTGAATAAGTCCAAAACCAGCCAATAAGATAGCCAACCAAATTGCATTAACTTTTAAATTTTGCTTCATGGTTACACCTTCTCTTTCACATTTTTACCAAGAATACCACTTGGACGAACAAGGAGGATGATGATTAATACAGCATAAACAATCGCATCACGGAAAGTATCCAAACCGATTACATATGTAAATGTTTCAATAATACCGATAACAAATCCACCAAGTGCTGCACCAGGAATAATTCCGATACCGCCCAATACTGCCGCTACAAAGGCTTTCAAACCTGGGGTCATCCCCATCAAAGGCTCTATCTGGTTATAGTAGAGACCTAGGAGAACACCCGCTGCCCCTGCAAGAGCTGACCCAAGAGCAAAAGTAAAGCTGATTGTACGGTTTACGTTAATCCCCATCAACTGAGCTGCATCGCTATCTACAGAGACCGCACGCATGGCTTTCCCCATTTTTGTACGTTTGACAATTAATTGAAGAGCGACCATCAACGCAAGCGATACACCAAGAATAATCAACTGGATATTGGTAACAGAAACTGGACCAAGGTTAAAAGTCACAGCTTCGATTGCTTGTGGAAAGGCTTTTACGTCTGCTGTAAAGAATTTGACCATAGTGTATTCCAAGAAGAAGGATACACCGATAGCCGTAATCAAAGCTGCTATACGCGTTGAATTACGCAAAGGGCGATAGGCTAAAAACTCTATAACGACACCGAGAATAGCCGTCCCTACCATCGCTAGAATGAGAGCAACAAAGAAACGCGTTCCACCATCTGCAATAAAAGTTAAATTATTTAATAGGAAGTACCCCATAAAAGCACCCATCATATACAAATCACCATGGGCGAAGTTAATGAGTTTGATAATTCCGTACACCATGGTATAACCAAGGGCCAAAAGGGCATAAACAGAACCAAGAATCAAACCATTGACAAGTTGTTGAAGCATAGGTTCACCAATCTTTCTAAATATTTTTCGAGCTCAATAGCATTGTTACATTATACAAAATTTTCTGAAAATAAGCAAGTTAGACAGGGAGTTTAATCATTACCGAAAATTTTACCCAAATTTTATATCCGCATGTCTACTATTCTATACATTCTGACAAGTGAAAAAGAGGGAATTCCCTCTTTTCATCCACTATTAGTCAATAGAGATAGTATCTACAGATGATTCTTCTCCGTTTGTTAGACCAACAACATAAACTGATTTAACAACATTGTGCTCTTTGTCAACAGACATTGTACCAGTCACACCTTCAAAGTCTTTCAGAGCTGCAAGATTAGCCTTCACTGCTGCTGAATCAGCTGCACCTTTTGCTGCTTCTGCTGCCATGTAAACTGAGTCGTAAGCTAGAGCTGAGAACATTGATGGTTCTTCATTGTATTCTTTCTTATATGCATCATAGAATGCTTTGGCTTTTTCACTTGCTGATGTTACAAATGCAGAAAGGTAGTAAACATTTGATGCTGCTGATGCAGTTGCCAATTCAGTAAATTGTGGTGAGTCAAAACCATCTGAACCAAGTATTGGCTTGTCAATACCCAAACCGCGTGCTTGCTTCACAATTGTACCTGTTTCATTGTAGTAACCAGGCATGATGATAGCATCAAATTCCTTATCTTTCAATTTTGTCAGAGCAGCTTGGAAATCTTTATCGCCAGAAGCAAATGTGATTTCTGAAACGATTTCTCCTGTGTATGCTTTCTTGAACGCCTCTGCTACACCCTTACCATAATCAGAAGAGTTGTCAAAGTAAAGAACAACTTTCTTAGCTGACAAGTTCTCAGTAGCGTATTTAGCCATAATTTGACCTTGATACCCATCTGTAAAGGTTGTACGGAAGAAGTATTCTTGGACCTCACCTTTATCGTTCACAACCAAGTTTGTTTGAGTTCCTGAAGGAGTAATCATAGGAACACCAGCAGATGTCAATGCTGGAATAGAGGCTGCTGAAGCTCCTGATGTAGCTGGGCCAATCACAACGTTTGCCCCTTCACTTGCCAAGCTTGTTGCAACAGTAGCTGCCTCTGCTGTTTCAGACTTGTTGTCTTTTGTGATCACTTCGATTTTTTTGCCGTCAATACCACCCGCAGCATTGATTTCTTTCACGGCAAGGTTGGCACCTTTTTCCTCTGTTTGACCATAAGATGAGACAGCACCTGACAACTCCAAGTTGTAGCCGATTTTAAATGTATCACCTACAGAAGAACCTGCGGCTGAAGTATTGGTTGTCGAAACATTACCACATGCAGCGAGTAGAGCTGCAGAGGCAAATGTAGCAAGAGCTACTGCAAATTTTCTTGTTTTCATGAAAACTCCTTAAATCTTTCTTAAATTTTGCGATGTATCTAATATACTGAATTATCAGAAAATTGTCAACAAAAAAAGAAAAATTTTTAAAATAAAAAATTAGCGCTAAATTCCCAAAGTAAGTTCTAGTCTGTCTTAAAAACTGGAAATTAGACTGAGACAAAGAAATAAGGTAGAA
>NZ_ASCA01000003.1 GCF_002760245.1 Streptococcus suis YS161
TTTAGTGCACCCTTTTGTCTAGAAAATCATCTAAAAATTAATCAACTTTCTATTGACTTTTTACCACTAGACTAGGAAACATTATAACATGTTTTAAATACAAAAGACTATTAAGTAAAGCGTTTTCATTTTATAAAATAATAGCATAAAGAAGAGATGGGAGAGATGAATGTGATTGAGATTTATAATGAAAAACAGATTTTTCACCTGAAAACAAGAGAATTCTCTTATATCATCCAAGTGTTGGAAACAGGCGATCTGGTTCATCGTTATTTTGGGAAAAAAATCGAAAAATTTAGCGATGGAAACAAAATAACATATTTAGATCGATCGTTTTCTCCGAGTCCAATTACTGGTGATAGGACATACTCATTGGATGTCCTCCCACTCGAATATTCCAGCAATGGTCTGGGAGATTTTAGAACCTCAGCATTAGATGTTCGGAACGAATTTGGAGTCACTCTTGACCTAAAATACAAAGAGTATCGATTATACAAGGGGAAAAAAGAACTGAGGGGATTACCAGCAAGTTTTGGAAATCAAGAAGAGGTAGAGAGTCTTGAAATTGATCTTTACGATCAGTTGACAGATATTACCGTAACACTTCAGTATTCTGTTTTTGAAGAAGCTTCTTATCTTGCAAGGTCAGCTACAATTCAAACTGGCAAATATCCATGCAAACTAGAGAAGGTCTTGTCTGCAACGCTTGATTTTCCACATCAAGATTTCATTGTTCACAGCTTGGCAGGACGTTATGCCTATGAAAAAGAGTGGACACAGACCCCATTGACAAAAGGTCAGTATTCGATTGGTAGCATTCGAGGTGCTTCTAGTCACTCAAGAACACCTTTCTTAGCACTAGCCTCACCCGATGCAGGCGAGGACAAGGGCGATGTTTATGCAGCCCACCTTGTCTATAGTGGCAACTTTACAGCATTTGTCGAAACAACAGCCATGGAAACTAGTCGTTTGGGACTAGGATTGGAAAGTCACTATTTCTCATGGCAATTGGATAAGGATGACCGGTTTCAAACTCCAGAAGTTCTCTTATCATATACTGATAAAGGATTTACTGGCATGACACAAAATAGTCATCACTTTATCACAAAACACCTCATTCGATCATCGTTTGTAAACAAACCAAGACCCATTTTAATCAACAATTGGGAAGCGACCTATTTTGAATTTACAGAAGAAAAGATTTTACAGTTAGCTCAGGTTGCAAGTCGAGCTGGTATTGAATTATTTGTTCTGGATGATGGTTGGTTTGGTAAACGAAACAATGATGAAAGTTCATTGGGCGATTGGAAAGTCAATTTGGATAAGTTGCCAAATGGTTTGAATGGTTTAGCAGAGCGAATAAATGAGCTTGGCATGAAATTCGGATTGTGGTTTGAACCAGAGATGATTTCTATTGATAGCGATCTTTATCGTGAGCATCCTGATTGGGCAATTCGCACAGAAGGACGCTTACCAATCTACAGCCGAGAACAATTAGTTTTGGATTTGACCAAGCAGGAAGTCTGTGACTACATCATTGATAGCGTCTCTTCCATATTAGAATCAGCCAATATTTCTTATGTAAAATGGGATATGAACCGTAATATCACCAATATCCCTGAAGGTTTAGCAAATGACCAGCGCTTTGAATTCCACCATCGTTACATGCTAGGTCTCTACCGTGTATTAGACCACCTTACAAAGCGGTTCCCGGATATTCTTTTCGAATCCTGTGCAGGCGGTGGAGGTCGTAATGATTTGGGAATCATGTATTACATGCCGCAAGCTTGGGCAAGTGATGATACAGATGCGATTGAGCGCTTATCTATTCAAGAAGGTACTAGTTTGATTTATCCCCCTTCCTCAATTGGTGCACACGTTTCTGCCGTTCCAAACCATCAGGTTGGTCGGATCACACCTCTTGCTACACGAGGCAATGTGGCTATGATGGGAGGAGCGTTTGGTTACGAGCTGGATTTAACGAAACTTTCCGAAAAGGAATTGGATGAAATCAGTCAGCAAATCGAAACCTATCACTCCATTCGTGAAACTATACAATTCGGTCAGCTCTACCGTCTGAAAAAGACGAGCAATACCTGGGCTGCCAATTATGTTAGTCAAGATAAGAATCAAGCGGTCTTTACATTTGTAAAAATTCTTGCTAAACCGGAGGCACCATTGCTTCATGTCCGGTTGAAGGGGCTAGACCCAGATGCCTTGTATGAATGCCCTCAATTAGGAGAAACATTCTACGGGGATGAATTGATGAACATTGGTCTTACAATGCCACATGTTCAAAAAGATTATTTTAGTGTACAATATATTTTTAACAAAATCTAGGAGGATTTTATAATGAAAATGAAAACATTTTTAAAATGTGCGTCAGTATGTGCTTTTGCTAGCTTCTTGGTTGCTTGTGGGAATGCAAGTAGTAGCGATAAGGTAGAAATTGAATATTTCTCACAAAAACCTGAAATGCAGGCTACTCTTCAGGAAATTATTAATGATTTTGAAAAAGAAAATCCTACGATTGATGTTAAATTTTCAAATGTACCAGATGCAGGAACTGTTCTGAAAACTCGTATGGCAAATAACGAAGCTCCAGATGTCATCAATATTTATCCACAAAATGCGGACTTCAAAGCATACGCAGCGGATGGTCGTTTCTTAGAAATTGGTGATGATGCAGGTTTCAGTCATCTAAAAGATGGTGCTGTAACGCCATATCTTGTTAATGAAAAAAATTACACCCTTCCTTTGACAGCAAATGCCTATGGTATTTACTATAATAAAGATAAATTCAAAGAATTGGGTCTTGAAGTTCCAACTACCTATGCAGAATTTGTGGCTTTGGTAGACAAAATCAAGGCTGATGGCAGTGCAGCACCGTTTGCTCTTTCATTGAACGATGCTTGGTCGTTGAACGGCTACCATCAGTTAGCTTGGGTAACTGTTGCGGGTGGATTTGATGGTGCAGAAGATATTCTGATTCGTAGTGCAAAGGGAGCGATTCAAGATGATGCGACTACAAAAGCAGTTCTAGAACGCTTGCAATTGTTGAAAGACAATGGACAAAAAGGGGCGACAGGCGCGCTCTATGCAGATGCGGTGGCAGCCTTTGCAGCAGGTGATGCTCTCATGCTTCCACAAGGTACATGGGCAGCTACAGCTGTAAACCAACAAGAACCAGAATTTGAATATGGTATGTTTACATTCCCTGGCGATAAAGAAGGTGGCGACTATACCATCGGTGCAGCTGACCTTGCTCTATCTATTTCAGCAGATACAGAGCACCCAGAAGAGTCTAAAAAATTCCTAGAATACCTTTCTCGTCCAGAAGTTATCCAGAAATACTATGATGTAGATGGCTCACCAACTTCAGTTGAAGGTGTAGATACAGAAGGTAAGTTTGAAGAAACTGCTGGAGTGACACAATATGCCTTCACTGACAAACATGTAGTTTGGTTGCAATCTGAATGGGAATCAGAAGATGAGTTCTGGAACATTACTGTTGAAATGGTTAAAAATCCTAACTCAGCAGAATTAGTGAAAAAACTGAACGCATTCTTTGATCCGATGAAAAAATAATTCAAGAAAACTATAAGGAGGGCTAGAACAGCCTAGCTCTTCTTTATAGTTGCTTAGGGTCAGTTTGAATACCCCCTAACCACTCCATTCAAACTGTCCCTAAGCAACTATACATTATAGAAAAAAGGAGTACCATGATGAATCAAAAAGGATTTATTGCCAAATATTGGCCCTATCTATTTGTTGCCATACCAATTGGCCTACAGTTAATCTTTTTCTTCTATCCCTTATTTACGGGTATCTATTATAGCTTGACGGATTGGAATGGATTGACATCTGATTTCAACTTGATTGGCGTTCAAAACTATCTAGATATCTTGAAGAATCCTGATTTTTATACATCTATGACTTTTACCATTATCTTCACCATTGGTTTGGTCATCGGAGAAATTGTTATAGGGATTTGGTTGGCTAGTCTCCTTAATCGTAAGATTAAAGCTGTTGGTTTCTTTAGAACCTGGTATTTCTTCCCTGCAGTTCTTTCAACCGTTACTTTAGGCTTGATTTTTGTTCAATTGTTCAACTATGGTTTTACACAAATTGGAGAATTACTACATATTGATTGGTTGATGGAAAATTTATTGGTACAAGAAAATACTGTTATTCCAGCCGTACTCTTTGTGGCTCTCTGGCAAGGGCTGGCGATGCCAGTCATCATCTTCTTATCTGGTTTACAAAGTATTCCAGAAGATGTGAAAGAAGCAGCAGCGATTGATGGTGCTACTCGTTCTCAACAATTCTTCAATATTGAACTTCCATTCTTATTACCATCTATCAGTATGGTTTTCATCTTGGCTATGAAATCAGGTTTGACAGCATTTGATCTTATCTTTGCATTGACAAGTGGTGGACCAGATGGCAAAACAGAATCCTTGGGTTTACTCGTTTATAACTATGCCTTTGTAGACAACAAATTCTCTTATGCCAATGCATTGGCTGTAGTACTCTTCATCTTCATTATTGTCATCTCATTGATTCAGATGAGAATTTCGAAGAAATTTGAAATTTAGGAGGACTGTCATGAATACTCAAAAACAGAAAAATTGGTGGGTCTATCTCGTGCTCTTTAGCGGTATTCTCTTCATGTTTATTCCGCTACTTGTGACGATTATAAGTTCGTTCAAACCAACTAAGGAAATCACGAGCAACTTCTTTGGTCTTCCTGAAAATTTCACCTTAAATAACTACGAACGCTTGTTTAACGATGGGATTGTACAATATTTTGGCAATTCTGCCTTGATTACGATTGTTGCTGTTGGCTTGATTCTACTTGTTATTCCAATGGCAGCTTTCGCCGTAGCCCGTCAAATGAAACGCCAGACAGTGTTTAACTTTATCTACTTTTTCTTGATTATTGGGATTTTTGTACCTTTCCAAGTGATTATGCTCCCAATGACCAAATTAATGTCAAGCCTTGGTTTGAATAATATTGTCGGTTTGATTATTCTATATTTGACCTATGCAGTTCCTCAGGCCCTCTTCCTCTATGTCGGCTATATTAAGACCATTGTTCCTGAAGAAATGGATGAGGCGGCAGCTATTGATGGCTGTGATAAATTTACCATGTACTGGAAAATCATTTTCCCACTCATGAAACCCATGCATGCAACGGTTTTGATTATCAATGCCCTCTGGGTCTGGAACGATTTCCTCTTGCCTTTACTAGTATTGAACCGTGATCAAAGCATGTGGACTTTACCACTTTTCCAATACAACTATCAAGGCATGTATTTCAGTGATTATGGACCATCATTTGCATCCTATGTGGTGGGAATTATTCCAATCTTACTTGTCTATCTTGTCTTCCAAAAACATATTATTTCTGGTATGACGAGTGGTTCAGTCAAATAACTCTGAAGGTTGACTTGTCCAACCTTTTCAAATAGCTAAAAAAGAAAAGGCTTACAAAGGAGAATATTGATGAAAATTAAAAATCAAGCTATGTTGATTACTTATTCTGATAGTCTAGGTAAGAATCTTGAGGATTTGAAAAAAGTTCTTGAGGGTCCATTAAAGGATGTTGTGGGAGGTATCCATATTTTGCCGTTTTTCCCATCATCAGGTGACCGTGGGTTTGCACCAATGGATTACACAAAGGTCGACCCTGTATTTGGAGATTGGTCAGATATTGAAGCATTGAGCAAGGATTATTATCTGATGTTCGATTTTATGATCAATCATATTTCAGCCAAGTCACCGTATTTCCTTGATTTTCTTGAAAAGAAAGATGAATCAGCTTATGCGGATTTGTTCATTCGCTATAAAAACTTTTGGCCAAATGGTGAGCCAACGCAAGAAGATGTTGATTTGATCTATAAGCGTAAACCTCGTGCGCCATATCGTATTGCAACATTTGCTGATGGTAGCGAGGAGAAGGTATGGTGTACCTTTGATGAAGAGCAGATTGACTTGGATGTAACTACAGAGACAACACGTCGGTTCATCCAAGAAAATTTGGAACAGTTGGCAGAACATGGAGCTTCGATTATTCGTTTGGACGCCTTTGCTTATGCCAATAAAAAAATAGGAACCAACTGTTTCTTTGTGGAGCCTGATATTTGGGAAATGCTCCATTTTCCACGTCAGTTATTAGCACCAAAAGATGTAGAAATCTTACCAGAAATTCATGAGCACTACACCATTCAGCAAAAGATTGCGGAACAGGATTATTATGTTTATGACTTTGCCTTGCCAATGCTGGTTCTCCACGCTTTGTATTCTGGTCATGTCAATCGTCTGGTTCACTGGATGGAGATTTGCCCTCGTAAGCAATTTACAACTCTTGATACCCATGATGGAATAGGTGTTGTGGATGTTAAGGATTTACTGACGGATGAGGAGACAGAGGAAACGCGTGAAGCCTTGTATGCACAAGGTGCCAATGTGAAGAAAATTTATAGTACAGAAGCCTATAATAATTTGGATATTTATCAGATTAACTGTACTTATTATTCTGCTCTTGGCAATAACGATCAAGCTTACCTATTAGCGCGTGTTCTTCAATGTTTTGCACCAGGTATTCCACAGATTTACTATGTTGGTTTACTTGCAGGTGAGAATGATATTGAACTTTTAGAATCAACTAAGGAAGGCCGCAATATCAATCGCCATTACTATGATTTGGAAGAAATTGAGCACGAAGTACAACGGCCAGTTGTACAATCCTTATTCAAACTCCTTAAATTCCGCAATACAAGTCCAGCTTTCGACGGAGAGTTCTCTGTTAAGATGCTGGATGAAACAAGCATGGAAATTGTCTGGAACAATCAAGATGCAGGGGTGTCTGCCCGTCTAACAACAAACCTAAAAGAAAAAACCTTTGAAATTGTTGAAATAGAAGAGGGCAAAATTACCACAATTGAGTTATAATATGATTATATAGAAAGAGGGGGGTTCCCCTTTTTCTTACGTAAATAAGATTGTACAGAAAGGATCAATCAAATGCCAGAAATACAAAAGACAGATTGGTGGAAGAAGTCCGTCATTTACCAAATTTACCCTCGTAGTTTTCAAGATTCAAATGGAGATGGAGTAGGGGATATTCGAGGGATTATCAGCCGATTAGATTATCTTCACGAGCTGGGAATTGATGCTATTTGGCTCAGTCCTGTTTATCAGTCACCCATGGATGACAATGGTTACGACATCAGTGACTACCAAGGAATTGCTCCAGAATTTGGGACCATGGAAGATATGGAAGAGCTGATTGCAGAAGGCCATAAGCGCAATATCAAAATAATCATGGATTTGGTGCTCAATCATACCTCGGATGAACATTTCTGGTTTCAAGAAGCCCTCAAAGGACCAGATAATCCCTATTATGACTATTATGTTTGGGCTGATGAGCCGAATGAATTACGTTCGACCTTCTCAGGCTCTGCATGGGAATACGTTCCATATCTGAACAAATACTATCTCCACCAATTCTCTGTTAGGCAACCAGATCTGAACTGGAAAAATCCTGCTCTGAAACAAGAAATCTGGGACATGATCAATTTTTGGATTGAAAAAGGTGTCGGCGGTTTCAGGCTAGATGTGATTGATTTGATTGGAAAAGAACCGGAAAAATTAATTACAGCCGATGGACCGACTCTCCATCCTCTTATTCAGGAATTAAATGAGAAAACCTTTGGTGCATACGACTTAGTGACTGTTGGGGAAACCTGGAGTGCCAATCCAGAAAATGCTCAGTTATATTCGCATCCTGACCGAAAAGAATTTTCGATGATTTTCCAATTTGAACACGTAGGACTTGATCAGCAGGAAGGAAAAGAAAAGTGGGATTTGGCACCGCTTGATCCAGCTCGTTTGCATACCGTTCTATCCAAATGGCAGACTGAACTGGTTGGTAAAGGCTGGAACTCTCTTTTCTGGAATAATCATGATTTACCTCGTGCAATTTCTCGCTTCGGTGATGATCGACCTGCATTTCGTGAGTTAAGTGGTAAAATGTTGGCTATTTATCTTCATTTTATGTCAGGGACACCTTATATCTACCAAGGTGAGGAAATTGGTATGATTAATACGCCGATTACAGATATTAACCAAGCGGACGATATCGAAACACGTCGCATGTATGCAGAACGGATTGAAAATGGCTTTACCAAGGAGGAATTGATTACTTCTATAAATGCCAAAGGTCGTGATAATGCTCGCCGTCCAATGCAATGGACAGGAGCAGAAGGAGCGGGCTTCAGTACAGTTCAAGCCTGGCTGGCTTTGGGAGATACTGTCAAAGACATCAACGTTGAAAAAGCACTTGCAGACAAACAATCGCTTTTCTATACCTATCAAAAATTGATCGCTCTTCGGAAAGAGTATCCTTGTATGTCTGAAGGAAAATATGAAGTGATGGAGACTGGAAATAGCTTGGTAATGGCCTACCGTAAATATGATGATCAGGATGATTTCCTCATTCTGGTAAATTTCACCAGTGATGAGCAAGCATTTGACGTATCAAGCGAAGGGTATTCATTGTTTATGCATAATTACGATGAAGCTACATTTTTGGATAGACAATTATTAAGACCGTATGAGGCAATCGTTCTCAAAAAATAAATTCCTTTTCTTTTCCCATGCTTTTTTCATGAATTTTTGGTAAAATGGAAAAAACAAAAAAGAGAGGTTTTATCATCATGGGTAAATTCCAAGTCATTTCACACCCACTCATTCAGCATAAGTTGTCAATCCTTCGTCGCACATCGACTTCTACTAAGGATTTTCGTGAGTTGGTAAATGAAATCGCAATGCTAATGGGTTACGAAGTTTTGCGTGACTTGCCACTGGAAGATGTGGAGATTGAAACACCAATTACGAAAACAGTTCAAAAACAAATTGCCGGTAAAAAATTGGCTATTGTACCAATTCTTCGTGCAGGTGTTGGTATGGTTGACGGCTTGCTTAGCCTTGTGCCAGCTGCAAAGGTTGGTCATATTGGTATGTACCGTGATGAAGAGACACTTCAACCAGTCGAGTACCTTGTAAAATTACCAGAAGATATTGATCAACGTCATATTTTTGTAGTTGACCCAATGCTTGCGACAGGTGGTTCAGCTATTCTTGCAGTTGACTCATTGAAAAAACGTGGCGCTTCAAATATTAAATTTGTTGCCCTTGTTTCAGCTCCAGAAGGTGTAAAAGCTCTTCAAGAAGCACATCCAGATATTGATATCTATACGGCAGCCTTGGATGAAAAACTCAATGAAAAAGGCTACATCGTACCAGGTTTGGGAGATGCAGGTGACCGCTTGTTCGGTACAAAATAATTAAGAAATCAGCTTAGCTGGTTTCTTTTTCATTTTCTTAAATCGTGTTTTTTATTTGACCAATTTTGACTATTCATATATAATGGGTACAGAAAACCTCGAAAAGGAGTAATTTTATGATTCCAGTAGTTATTGAACAAACTAGCCGTGGTGAGCGTTCTTATGATATTTACTCACGCCTTTTGAAAGACCGTATTATCATGTTGACAGGACCAGTTGAGGACAACATGGCAAACTCTATCATTGCACAATTGCTTTTCCTTGATGCCCAAGACCCAACCAAGGATATTTACCTTTATGTAAACACACCTGGTGGATCTGTGTCAGCTGGTCTAGCTATTGTAGACACGATGAATTTCATTAAAGCTGATGTTCAAACCATCGTTATGGGAACAGCTGCGAGCATGGGAACCATCATTGCATCAAGCGGTGCCAAGGGCAAACGTTTCATGTTGCCAAATGCGGAATACATGATTCACCAGCCAATGGGTGGAACTGGTGGCGGTACTCAGCAAACGGATATGGCCATTGCTGCAGAACACCTATTAAAAACACGTAATAAGCTAGAAAAAATCTTGGCAGACAACTCAGGTAAGACAGTGAAACAAATCCACAAGGATGCCGAACGCGATTACTGGATGTCAGCTGAAGAAACCTTGGCTTACGGATTTATTGACCAGATTATGGATAATACAAAAGTCAAATAAGCAGTGACAAATATGTAATAACACTGACTATTCCTATTAGCTCCAACTCTTTTACAGGTAGTTGGAGCTTTTCATTTATCATTGAAAACGGTATAATATAGAAAGAGAATTTTTAGAGGAGAAGACATGTTTGAGAAGAAAAATCGCACTTGCTTAACTGTCTATTTACACTACAATCGTGATGCACGTAAACTCAGCCAATATGGAGATATTGTTTACCATTCCAAACGCTTGCGATATGTTTTGGTGTATATGGACCAAGAACTAGTAGAAGCTACCATATTAAAATTGAAAAAGGAACGTTTTGTAAAAAAAGTGGTTCCTTCATACATTAAGGAATTAGACCAAAACTTTGTAGGTAATCTATGGAGAGATGAAGAACCATCAGTCGTAGGATAGTCGGAATTAGCAGGTATGTATTCCCTGCTAATTTTTTATGGTAAATTCTCAAAGTAAGTTCTAGTTCCCGTCCTTCCAGAAGTTACTTTGAGAAAACTGCACAACATCAACA
>NZ_ASCA01000030.1 GCF_002760245.1 Streptococcus suis YS161
ACCCTAAAACTCACTATTATCAACATTTTTAGTCAAAAACAGAACTTAGTCTGAGACTAAATTCTGTTGATGTTATGCAGTTTTCTGGCTCTATAATTTCTGTAGTGGGTAAATCCACTGTAGAGATTATGGAGCCTTTTTGAGTATATACAAAAAGTCCCATATAACCTATAATGAAAAGCAACCACACTCACATTAGAAAGACTCATATGGAATAAATCCAGAGTCAGGGAAGTGACTCTGGATTCCTGAGCCTAGAAATAAAAAAGCGAAGATCATACCACAGAACTAATTGGAATCAAAGACAAAAACATCAAAATTCTCTTCGTTTTGAAACATCAGACCCATCTAGAAATCAGGGCAAAGCTAGATTACGACAGCCCCGGTTGTCCTCATTGCCAAGGAAAGTGTATCAAGTACGACTTTCAAAAGTCGTCAAAGATTCCGATTTTGGATTGTCAGGGCCTTCCGACCCTCCTCTTGCTTAAGAAACGGCGGTTTCAATGCAAATCTTGCCAAAAAGTGACTGTAGCTGAGACAACTCTAGTCAAGAAAAACTGTCAGATTTCCCAACCTATTTGGGAGAAAGTGACACAACTCCATACAGAAAACATGACCAATATAGCCATCGCTAGGAGACTACATATCTCCGTATCGGTCGTCCAGAGGAAACTGGCTCAGTTTCAATTTGAGCATGATTTTACGAAATTACCAAAAGTCTTGAGCTGGGATGAATTTAGTCGGAACAAGGGAAAACTCGCCTTCATTGCTCAGGATTTTGAGACGAGATCGATTGTGACCATTCTTGACAACAACCGCCAAACCACCATCAAGAACTATTTCTGCAAGTATCCTAGGGCGGTCAGAGAAACTGTCGAGGTCGTAACAGTGGACATGTCGGGTAGCTATATTCCCATCATCAAAAAACTATTTCCAAGAGCTAAAATTGTCCTTGATAGATTTCACATTATCCAACACCTGAGCCGTGCTATGATGACGACTAGAATTGATATTATGAAGACTTTCGATACGCGTTCCCTACCTTATCGATCCATGAAAAATCACTGGCGTATTCTCCAAAAAGATAGTCGAAAACTGTCTCGAAATCGCTTCTATTCCCGCACTTTTGGGCAAACAGTAACACCGAGAGAGGTTGTCCAGAAGACATTGGATTTCTCAAATGAATTGAAATTCTATTACGAACTCTACCAGATCCTTCTCTTCCATTTCCAAGAGATGAACTCGAAATATTTCTTCGAGCTTCTAGAAGACAATTTGGATCTTGTCAATCCTGCCTTTAAAACTGTTTTTAAAACTTTTCTAAAGTATAAAACGTACATCACGAACGCCATGGAGCTTCCATATTCCAACGCTAAGCTGGAAGCGACCAATAAACTCATCAAAGACATCAAGAGGCAAGCGTTCGGCTTTAGGAACTTTACGAACTTTAAAACCAAGATATATATTGCTTTGAACATCAAAAATGAGAGAACGAATTTCGTCCTCTCTAGGTGTTAGCTTTTCGTCTACCCACTACAGTTGACAATGAGCCAGTTTTCTCAAAGTAACTTCTGGAAGGACGAGAACTAGAACTTACTTTGAGAATTTACCAAAAATAAAGAGAAAATAAGCCATTTCTAAAAATTATCTGACACTTTTAAGGAATTGTGCTATACTATTGTTATAAAAATCACAAAGGAAACGATATGAAACTGCAAAACCTTCAAGTTGGACAATCTTATTTAGTCAAAGATTGTCTAACACAAGATGATATTCGTAAACACTTAGCGAACTTGGGTTTAAAAGTCGGAGAAGAGATTCGCATCATTTCAAAAACCAAGACCAATGCAATTTTCCAAGTCAAGGCAAGCCGTCTAGCCCTAGACAGAGAAATTATTGAATCTCTGGTTTTAATAGAAAAGTCAGCTACGGAAATAATCAATCTATCTGAGGCACCTATTGGTAGCTCAGCTAAGGTTATGGACATCTATGCAACAGGTGCACTCCGTCGTCGCCTCATGGATATGGGACTTACAAAGAACACGCAGCTATTTCTCAAAAAAGTCGCTCCCCTGGGCGATCCAATCGAAATTACCTTGAGAGGATACGAGCTGACACTACGCAAATCCGAAGCGCAAATGATTGGTGTTCAAATCACAAGCGAGGTGAGGAAATGACAAAACACATCGCCCTTGCAGGAAATCCAAATAGCGGAAAAACAACTCTTTTCAACCTCCTAACAGGGACCAACCAACGTGTTGGTAACTGGCCCGGAGTCACCGTTGAAAGAAAATCTGGAACGATCAAAAAGCGAAAACATTTACTAATTCAAGATTTACCAGGTATCTACTCGCTGTCTCCCTACACACCAGAAGAACGGGTTGCCAGAGATTATTTGATAGCGGACCAACCAGCTACTATCCTCAACGTCCTTGATGCAACAAACTTGGAGCGGAATCTCTATCTGACCTTGCAGTTATTAGAAATGGGCCTTCCTGTTGTTATCGCCCTCAATATGACAGACGCCCTGAAAAGTCAAGGTCGCTCAATAAACAGCGACCAGCTCTCCTATCAACTGGGAGTTCCTGTACAGCCTATCAGTGCACTAAAAAAGCTAGGTATATCCCAGCTCCTCCATGAAGTAGAAAAAATTACCAATCAACAAGCTGAGCCAATCTATCCTCAGTATGACAAACAATTTGAAGCTGGCCTCGCCCAAGTTATTGACCTATTATCGGATTCCATCCCAAATCATCAAAAACGCTTCTACGCCATTAAGCTACTCGAACAAGACCAAGCCATTCTAGACCAATTGCAACTCAATGCACAAGACATGCTTGATTTGACCGAAATCATTGCCATTTTGGAAAAAATTTACGCAGACGATATGGAAGCCATTATCGTCAATCAACGCTACCAATTTATCGAGAAAATCACAGAACTGGTCACAAAAGACAGCGATAAGACTTTTAACCTGTCTGATAACATCGACCGACTTGTTACCAATCGTTTTCTTGCCCTCCCTATCTTTGCGGCAGTCATGTGGCTGACCTACTTCCTGTCTATTCAAACGGTTGGTACAATGGGGACTGACTGGGTGAATGATGTCCTCTTCGGAGAGCTTGTTCCAGGCCTTATTCAGGAAAATCTAGATCGATTTGAAATCGCTGGCTGGCTACAATCCCTGGTCCTTGATGGCATTATTGCAGGATGCGGAGCCATCCTCGGTTTTGTACCACAAATTTTCGTCCTCTTCGTCTGCTTGGGAATCTTGGAAGACATCGGCTATATGAGCCGAGTCGCCTTTGTCATGGATAGGATTTTTAGGCGTTTTGGTCTATCAGGCAAATCCTTTATTCCCATGTTGATTTCCACAGGCTGTGGCGTTCCTGGAGTCATGGCAAGCCGGACTATTGAAAATGAACAGGACCGAAAAATCACCATTATGACAGCAACCTTCATGCCCTGTTCTGCCAAACTTCCTATCATTTCGCTGGTAGCCGGTGCTTTCTTTCCTGACAATCCTTGGATTGCTCCAAGCGCCTATTTTGTCGGTATGGCTGCCATCGTCCTATCCGGAATGGCACTAAAAAAGACCAAGCAACTTGGTGGAGTCGCAAGCCCCTTTATCATGGAATTACCATCTTATCACTTACCGAAACTCAGTACGGTTCTCCGATATGCATTCGATAAGGCACTTAGTTTTATCAAACGGGCTGGTACCATTATATTTGTGACTAACATCATTATTTGGTTCAGCAGTTCCTATAATTGGTCTTTACAAATGGTAGAAACAGATGAGAGTATCTTAGCCTCCATTGGACGCAGTTTTTCTCTCCTCTTTGCCCCACTTGGTTTCGGAAATTGGCGAGCAACTGTTGCAGCCATTACAGGTCTCTTAACCAAGGAAACCGTCATTGCCACCTTTGGTATCCTCTATAAATTAGGAGAAACAACCGAAGAAAATCCCGAACTCTGGGGGCTTTTACAACAAGACTATACAGCGTTATCAGCCTACTCCTTCCTAGTCTTCAATCTCCTCTGTGCCCCTTGTTTTGCGGCTATTGGTGCTATTCACCGTGAAATGAGAGAAGCCAAGTGGACATGGATTGCTATCGGTTTCCAAACAGGTTTAGCCTATGCAAGTAGTTTGGTTATCTATCAGGTTGGTCTTGTACTTATCTACAGACAATTACCAACCGTCTGGACATTTATCGCTATCTTTCTAATTATCACAGCCATCTACAGCCTAGTGAAAAAACCAACCAACACTCTTCCAATCGTCACGCTAAAAACATTAGAAAAAGGAGAATATTAATGCCCACACTTATCCTCTTTCTCATCATCGTCATCTTATTTTCTCTTGCTATTCGCAGTCTCATCAAAGGAAAAGAATCCTGCGGAGATTGTTCCTGCGACTGTGCTATTAAGCAAGAAATGAACGAATCTTCTCACCATAGACATCCATAACAAAAAGGGAGTGGGAAAGAACTCGATTGGTCAAAAACATACTAAGATTAGTAGTGAGGAAATCTCCGACGGGAGAGAGTAGTCACTACTTTTTCTTTATG
>NZ_ASCA01000031.1 GCF_002760245.1 Streptococcus suis YS161
TCTTTCTAGATACTTTTCATTTTTTAATCAGTTCGATTGTTTTTACTTGACAAAGGGCTTTACATATCAGTCGTGGAGATCATAGCCAAACAAGGGGAAGGACTCGGTAAAGGAACCACGCCCCGCCATGATTTCCGCTCTGCCATTTGACAAAGCATCAATGGTAGTGTACTGCTGATAGAGCCTTACAGGGTCCATGGAGGAAAGGATTGAAACTGCTGATGTTAACTTGATATGCTTGGTATTGACGGCACCAGCTGCCAGCACAATCTCAGGTGCAGAAACCGCAAAATCTTCTCGGTGATGTTCCCCAATCCCATAAACATCAAGCCCCACAGCATCAGCTAGTTCGATTTCTTTGACTAGCTGGCGAATCCGCTCGTCGTGGCTGTAAGTTTCCCCTGTTTTTTCTAGTGGAGTTGTTTCGCCAAATGTTGAAATACCTAATTCTACCATGATGTGTTCTCCTTTACATATTTTACTTATTTGATGGTATTATTTTATCTCTAACTAGTGATAATGTCAAGAGCTTTGCTCACAAAATAAAACGACTAGGAAAACCTAATCGTTTCATCATATTATTCGTAACGTAATGCCTCAATTGGATCAAGCTTAGAAGCCTTATTAGCAGGAAGAACGCCGAAGACAATTCCGACTGCTGCTGAAAAGGCTAAACTTCCTAATACAACCGGTATTGATATTTCAGCTGTCATCTCTCCCATAACCTTTGTGGCGTTGAGAATAAACACAATGGCTTGAGCGATAGCTAAACCGATTGCTCCACCTAAAGTGGTCAATACCATGGCTTCAATCAAGAACTGCATAAGGATATTTCCTCGGGTTGCCCCCAGAGCTTTACGAAGACCGATTTCACGTGTCCGCTCAGTCACAGATACCAACATGATGTTCATAACACCGATACCACCTACAAGAAGTGAAATTCCTGCAACAGCACCGATAAACGTAGTGACACCTGACATTTGGTTCTTAAAATCATCTAACATAGCTGACATATCATAGATATCATAACGGGCTTCCTTTAGACCTGTAATGTTGGTCAAGTATGCTGCGGCAGCCTGACCAACCTCAGCAGCTCTACTCACATCTTCTACATGGACATAGAGCCCACTATTTTCCTTGGTACCCATTTCAGCAGCTAGTTGCGTATTGGTCATAATGGCATTTCCGCCTGAGTTGAAACCATAGAGGGAAGTACCTGCTTTGGGATCTTTGTAAACACCAACTACAAGGTAAGAATTGGCATTGACACTGACGATTTGGTTGAGGGCTGCATCGGTTGAACCAAAAAGCTTCTCAGCCAAGGCAACATCCAACATGATAATACGGGAAAATCGGCTGTAATCGTTAGCAGTAAAACGACGGCCAGCCAAGATTTCTAATGCCTTTATGTCAAAATAGGATTGACTAACACCAGTAATAAAGACATTATCAGCTTGCGCATTGCCCGCTGCTACAGTAGAGGTACTTGAAGCACTAATGTAGTAGCCACTGAGCCCATCGATTTCCAAAAGCCCCTTTAACATTGTGTCCGTTACATCTGGCTCCTGTTCTTCAGAAGCCTCGCCAGGAACTGTGTACGTAAATGCACCTTGGGTTCGTTCTTCTGTTCCAACAAAAGGAGTAAAGTAGACCTGAACGTTATTCTGATCACCAGCCAGGGACTTTTCAATACTCTTAGACATACCTGTTCCCATTGCTACAATGATCACAACAGAGGCCACACCGATGATAATACCCAACATGGTCAAGAGAGAACGCATCTTGTGAGCTAGGATAGATTTTAAGGCAAACTTCCAATTTTCCATCTATACCTCCTCCCTTCTACTATCTTCGGTAATGATACCGTCACGCAAAACGATTTTACGTTTGGCATAGGCAGCAATTTCAGGTTCGTGTGTAACCATGATAATGGTCTTTCCTTCATTATTCAACTCTGTCAAGAGTTCCATGATTTGCTCACCTGTCTTGGTATCCAAGGCACCTGTTGGCTCATCCGCCAAGATAATAGCTGGTGTATTGACCAAGGCACGCGCAATGGCAACCCGCTGTTTCTGTCCACCTGATAGCTCAGATGGCAGGTGAGTCATCCGCTCAGCCAACTCCACTTTCTCCAAATAACGTTTAGCTAATTTTTTCCGTTGATTGGCTGGAACCCCTGCATAAATCAAAGGTAACTCAACATTTTGAAGAGCATTGAGTTTTGATAGCAGGAAGAATTGTTGAAAGACAAACCCGATTTGGTCATTCCGAACCTGAGCTAATTTTTTCTCAGAAAGTTGACTGACTTCTTCACCTTCTAACCAATAGTTCCCTGAACTGGAACGATCTAAAAGCCCGATAATGTTCATCAGGGTTGATTTACCTGAACCAGAGGGTCCCATAATAGCAAGAAATTCTCCTTCTTCCACCTCTAAATCGATATCTTTAAGGACACGCAGTTCTTGGTCGCCATTTTTATAGGATTTGTTGATATTAGTTAATCTAATAAGTTGGTTCTTCATTGGCTTCAACCTCTTTTCCTTCTTCAAGGTCTGGAGTTGGAATAGTAATGACCTGATCTCCTGCTGCAATACCTGTTGTCACCTCTTGATTGAGAGCATCTGCATTTCCAAGGGTAACCTCTACTTTTTTAGCCTTCCCTTCCACAATTGTCCATACAAAGTTTTTATCTTCTTCTGGAACAACTGCTGTTACAGGAATTAAAATATGATTGGTAGTATTAACCACTTCAATATTCACAGTAAAACCTTGTTTCAATTCGCCCAATTCACTGGTCAAGGCAGCCTTGAAAGGATACTTGGCACCTGAACCACCACCTGCACCTGCTACTGCACTTGCGGTTTGATCTGTTGTTGGATAATTTGAAATATAGGTAATCTTACCAGTCCATGACTTATCTGGGTATACCTTGCTGGTTAATTTCACTTCTTGATCAACTGCAATATTTGCCAAATCATATTCTGTCAAATTTCCTGTCACTTGTAGGCTACCTTGGTTGACGATATGAACAACGGTCTGACTAGAAGTTGAACTTTTTGAGACAGATTTATTCACTTCCACAACTGTACCAGCTACTGTACTTGTAACGGTAGCTTCTTGCAAGGCTGTATACGCTTTATCCACAGCAGCTTGTGCATCTGCGTACGAATCATTCAAGTCTGCCAACTGCATATCTACTGAACGTTGAGCTGCAGCTGTTGCCGCTTCATCTGTTGCAGCATCACCAGTTGTTTGAACAGTCTGACCATTGTTTCTCAAATCATAAATCTGACGCCCAATCTTATCCCGTCCTCGAACAGCAGTATCCAAAGCAGACTGTAATTCTGTTGCATCATAGCGAATCAAAGGTGTTCCTACCTCAACTTGAGTTCCTGGCTCAACCAAGACCTCGCTCAAATCTCCTTTTGAAGGATCATAGTAAACGTATTGTTCATCTGCTGCAGAAATCGTTCCTGTCAATAAGGTCGATGAAGCAATCGATCCCTCTTTAGCTACTGTATAGGTCAAACTGGTCGCAACTTGCTCTGTAGAAGTTGGTGAGGAACCACCTAATACACCTCCAAATACCAAGGCACCACCAATTAAGGCGACAGCCGCAACACTGAGACCACTGAACAAAGCAATTTTAGCTTTCTTTGTCTTTAACATATGATACTCCTTTTCTAATTCAAAACATATTTATTTTGTATTGTCTTTATAATACACAAATACACGTTTTTTTGCAAGTGTTTTCTTAATCATTTTACAAAAAGTTCGGTATTTTTCCTACTTACATTTTTGTAAGGTAACGTAGCGGATTTTTGATTGATAAGTAAAAAAACGATAGAATGAAGATAATTATCATTTAGAGGAGAAAAACTCATGAAAGAATTTGATATTATTGCCATTGGTGGGGGCAGCGGCGGTATTGCTACTATGAACCGTGCTGCTATCTATGGGGCTAAGGCTGCTGTGATCGAAGGAAGCTATCTAGGAGGGACCTGTGTTAACCTTGGTTGTGTACCCAAAAAAATTATGTGGTACGGTTCTCAGGTAGCAGAAGCCATTCACCACTATGGACCTGAATATGGATTTACTAGCCAAGAAGTGACCTTTGATTTTGCCACCTTGCGTAAAAATCGCGAAGCCTATATTGAGCGTTCACGCGCATCCTACGGTAATACTTTTAACAATAACGGAGTAGAAGTTATCCAGGGTTTCGCACGTTTTGTGGATAATCAAACGGTTGAAGTCAATGGTGAACTGATTCGTGCAAAACACATTGTCATCGCAACTGGCGCCAAACCGGTAGTCCCTGCTATTCCTGGCAGTGAGCTAGGGATTGTATCTGACGATGTCTTTGCATGGGAGGAATTACCTTCTTCTGTGGCTGTGATTGGTGCTGGTTATATCGCTGTAGAAATGGCTGGTCTCCTACATGGACTCGGTGTCCAAACTGACCTCTTTGTTCGTGGAAATCGCCCTCTTCGTAGCTTTGATACCTACATTGTTGATGCCTTGATGGAAGAAATGCAACGAACCAACCTTCCACTCCATACCGGGAAAACTCCTGTCAGTCTTGAAAAAACTGATGATGGACAAATCCAGATTAACTTTGCTGACGGTAGTAACCATATTGCTCAGAAGGTCCTTTGGGCAATTGGACGTAAACCAAATATTGACAAACTCAACCTGGAAGCAACTAGTGTTCAACTTACTTCTTCAGGACATATTTCTGTCAATGAATACCAAGAAACAGCTGTACCAGGCATCTATGCCCTCGGTGATGTAACTGGTGAAAAAGAATTAACACCCGTTGCAATCAAGGCAGGTCGCCTTTTGGCAGAACGTTTATTTAACAATAAACCAACCGCAAAAATGGATTACACAACCATCCCAACTGTCGTCTTTTCTCACCCCGCTATCGGAACCGTTGGTCTAACTGAGGACGAAGCAATTGCTCAATACGGTCAGGACAATGTAAAAGTCTATACTTCAGCCTTTACTTCTATGTACACTGCCCTAGAAAACAATCGCCAAATGGCTAAGTTTAAATTAGTAACTGTAGGAGAAAATGAAAAAGTCGTTGGACTGCACGGCATTGGCTATGGTGTCGATGAAATGATTCAAGGATTCTCAGTTGCTATCAAAATGGGAACTACAAAAGAAGAATTTGATGCCGTTGTCGCCATCCATCCGACAGGTTCTGAAGAATTTGTCACTATGCGTTAACTCAATTGAAAAAGTCCAGACATGAAGGTCAGCACTGTCTGGACTTTTTCTTATGGTAATATAGCAATTGCTCGCACTGGTGAACCCGAAGCCTTCTCCCAATGAGGAAAAGCGATTGAAATCAATGCACCTGTTGGTGGTACCTGATCCAAGTTTGCCAATACTTCCAACTGATAAATATCTTTTGATAGGAGATAGTATTCTTCTGGTAAACTTCCTCCGTGTTTGGCTGCAGATACTCCTGAATCGGTATCCAAAGTTTCATGGCCAACTGCTTTCACCTGACATTCTTCAATCAAATATTCTAGAGCTTCATGACTCCATCCTGGTGTACGTTGAACTCCATCTTCGTCTAGATTACGAATGGCATCTTGACTGGGCCAGCGCTTTGACCAATCCGAACGAAAGGCAACAAAAGATTCTGGCGCAATCGGACCATATTCAGCCTCAAAGTCTAAAATATCCTGCTTAGTTATCTCGTAGTCATTATTTGCTATAACAGCAGATGATTTATCAATAACGTAGAGTGGCAGGAGTAAATCTTTCAAATCAATCTCATCAAGATAACGAGCTCCTTCTACAAAATGAATCGGAGGATCAATATGGGTTCCGTACTGCCCCACAACCGTAAATTGTTCGACAAAGAAACCATCCTTATGAGTAAATAGGGCTTTCTTTTCGAGAGCTGGTAGCGCAGGGAAATGCGGGCTCTTTTCATTGATTTGGTGAGTCAAGTCTACCCAAGTTTTAGATTTAAGAGTACGGTAAATATCAAGTAATTCTGTCATAGAAATTCTCACTTTCTTTTTTTATTATTCTAGCATAGGTATAGGTTGTTTTGCATATAATTTGTTGTTTTTTTACTATATAAGTTTCTTATTAGCTGTTATAAAAATCACCTATAGAGTTGTTACAGCCGATGAAAGAGCATTGACTTTCTTATCCAATCTCACTATAATTTTTGTTAACCATAAAATTTTAAGAGGATAACAGATGAAAACAACTTCTATCAAATCACTTGTTTATATCGCTATTGGAACAGCCTTAATTTCCACTCTTTCGCAAATCAGTCTGTCTATCGGGCCTATTCCCTTTACCCTGCAAACCTTGGCAATCGGCTTAGTAGCTTGTTTATATAATCCGAAAGAAGCAATTGCAAGTTTGATGCTATATCTAACTCTAGGCGCTATCGGTTTACCTGTTTTTGCTGGTTTTTCTGGTGGCTTTGCTGCACTCACAGGACCGACATCTGGCTTTCTATGGGGGTTTCTACTCTACACTATCATCACTTCTGCCCTCACTAAATCAGACTCCTCACCAGTCACAATTTTTCTAGCCTGTCTACTTGGAACAAGTATCTGTTTCCTTCTCGGCTGTTTTGTATTTAAGCTAGTTTCAGGAGCGAGCTGGTCAGATACCTTAGCCTGGACAGTCCTTCCCTTTATCCTGCCAGACTTGGTCAAAATTTCCATTGTTACTCTATGCCACCGCCTATTGCAACCTATCACCAAAAAAGAAGCCTATTTTTCTTAGGCTTCTTTCATTTATTTATTAGCAAACGCATCGAGTAGAACTTGAAATTCCTCATTGCTAAGAGTGATCCCTTTCCCCATCTTGGTATGGTCAGGACTCCAGGTACGGATGTCATACTTGGCTGGTGCTCCATTAAAAGATACTCGATTAAGCTCCTTGGTCCATCCTTTATCATTTTCAGATAAGACCAATAATTTTTCTTCAATTTCAAATGTAAATTCTGCCATTTGTTACCTCCTCACTTATCTATTCGAAAAAGCTTGTCATTTTTATAAAAATTAGATAATATAATTATATCAAGTTTGAAAGGATTATGCCATGAAGAGGTTTTTAGAAGTTATTTTCGAGCAGATTACCGTCTTTTTAGAACATGGCAAAGCTCCTAAGTCTATTGAGCCAGATAGCAAGGAAGATATCAAGAATAACTTGGAGCTGGCTTTATATAAAAAAGCTGCAGTCCATGTCATCTATGGTGATCGTAGTTTCACAGGTGACATTGTAAAATATGATACCGATCGCCAACGGATTATCATGAAAAATTTCAAACGTCAGGTTACCAGCATTATAAAAATCGAGGACATCAAAAAAGTTACCTTGGTTCCAGATAGCATCAAGACTTCTCAACAACAAACAAAAGGCTGAAATTTCGGCCTTGCAGATTGAAGAAAAAGTCCATTTTGGACAATTTTCTTCAATCTTTTTTCTTTATGTTGAAAATTAAAAACTCTCAGAAACATCGAAATATCAATGTTTCTAAGAGTTTATCTACGTTCTGAGGCTGAAATTTCGGCCTTTTTATTTTATGCACGAATAGTTAGGGATTGCCCGTCCTCTTGGTAGAGGTTGATGAGACCTGATTTGCAGGCACGAATCATGTCACCAGGATAGATTTCACGGTCCAGCTTAATAGTTAAGAGTTCCATCGGCTTGTTGGCACGTTCAATCTTTTCTCCATTTGAATCGCGAAGTTCCTGAATAGTGGTTTCAAAATGACGGAAACCTGGTCCGTAAAACTCTACTTGGTCACCTTCGTTGATAACATTACGCTGACGAATGGTTGCAGTCATGGTTTCCTTGTCAAAAGCCACTACTTCGGCGATGAATTTGTATTCTGGAATCTTACGGCGGGCTCCAAAGAGTTGCTCATTTTCACTCGGCGGGCTATAGTAGAAACCTGTTGCCAATTCCCGTTGGGCAACCTTCCACATTTCGTCAATCAAGTCTTGTTTGATGGCCTCAAACTTTTCTGGACTTTCCAGATAGGCATCAACCGCCGCCTTATAGCAGTTGGTTACGGTTGATACGTAGTGGACAGATTTCATACGGCCTTCGATTTTCAGGCTATCGACCCCATTTTCAATCATGTCTGGAATATGGTCGATCATACACATATCCACCGCAGACATAGAGAACTCCTCTGGGATTTCCCCTTTAATCGAACGACGTTCTTCGCCAAATGGGAGGTCATAGAGGTTGTACTTCCAGCGGCAAGACTGGGAGCAGCCACCGCGGTTGGCATCGCGTTTGCTCATGTGGTTGGAGAGGACGCAGCGGCCTGAGTAGGAAATACACATGGCTCCGTGAACAAAGGCTTCAATCTCCACGTCTGTGCGTTTGCGGATTTCAGCCACCTCTTCCATGGTCACTTCTCGGGCTAAAACGACACGGGTCAAGCCCAATTCCTTCCAAAACTCAAAGGTTTCGTAGTTGGTAGATGATGCCTGGGTTGACAGGTGAATTTCAAGACCCGGTGCTTCGGTTGCACAGATAACGATGAGGGCTGGGTCGGAAACGATAACCGCATCCAAGCCCATGTCTCGTAGTTCACGGAACCAAGCTCCCGCTCCTTCTTCATTGCCTTCGTGGGTGACCATGTTGGCAGCTACATAGACCTTGGCACCACGGGCATGGGCATATTCGATCCCTTCCCGCATCTCATCCATGGTAAAGTTCCCTGCACGGCTACGCAGACCGTAGGCCTGGCCACCGACAAAGACAGCATCAGCACCATAATCAATGGCTACCTTCAATTTCTCCAAAGTCCCAGCAGGTGACAAGACCTCGGGACGCTTTAATGTTTTTGACATAATAAACTTCTTTCTATTTGCAGGATAGAATAACGATGTTGTTTCATTCGGAAACTTAGGGCAGAGCTAACTCTGCCAGGATAGAGTAAGTAAAATAATAAATATATGATTAAACTGAAACTTATTTAACCTTATTGCGGTCAAATTCGTAGAAGCCTGTATCCAAGCCACGTTCAGCTGGATGGAGCTTGCGAACCTGTTCATCCAAAAGGAAGGCCTGATCATAAGTGAATTCGCCTTTTTCAATCAAATCTCTTGCTTGAACAAAAAGCTTAACAATTTCAACAAAGTTCTGACCAGGGCAATAGATACCATCAAGTTTCCAATTATGATAACCATGTTCATCTAATTCTGACAGCTTGGTCATCATATCAATGTCATTGTTGATAAAGATATGGGTACCGTGCTTGTCCTCAAAGATAGAATAGTGGCTATCTGGGTCGCTCGGCTCAGCTAAGAAAAGTCCGCGTCCACGTGACAAATCTGTCTCATCAGCCTTTGTAAAATTGTAGTAATTCTGTAACAAGGTTCGTTTAGAATGATGAATAACAGAGGCGCCGTAGACCAAGATTTCCGCTGGCATTTCCAAGTTCTTAGCAATATCAAAGAGTTCTTCTGATGGAATCTCTCTTGCCAAAACAGCCTCTACTGCTCCATGATCTTTCCAAAAGTTAATCTGACGGCTGGAAGTCACAAAGACAGATGTATCATAGATTAGCTTGAAATTGTAGCCATCACGTTTATTGATATAGAAAATTCCAGTATCTCCGACAACCAGATAATCAACCTTGATTTCCCTCATTAGCTCCATAAACGGTTTGATATTGTCCATCATATCTTGGTGCATGAGGGCATTGGCAGCGACCGTCAATTCCTTCCCAGCGCTATGAACTAGCTCTGCTATTTCCCTGAGTTCATCATAGGTAAAATTTGTTGGGATGCGAAGGGCATGGTCCTCTTCCCCAACATAAATACGGTCAACTCCTGCTGCAAGCAGTTCTTTGACCTGCTCAATACTTTCAGCTGTTGCTGTAATGATAATTTTTTCCATAAAGATAATTATATCAAAAAGAGAAATATCTGATAAGTGACTACCTGTATTTTAATATTCAGACTTTTCTAATCTTTCTCTTGTAACATTATTGTAATATAAATGACATAAAAATTCAGCAATGTTATGGTATTCTTTAGGGAGCAGAGAAGGAGACGATATGGCATTAAGACACTATCAGTCCCATGAGTACCAGTACGAAGAGTATATCCCGAAAGAGAAAAAGGCTAATTTTCAAACCTATCAGGCAAAAAATACCAATAAAGAACGTCTAAAGGAATTGTTGTTTTTTGTTAATATCGCATTTTTTAGTTTGATAACAGTCATCGCTAGTTATGTCTATCTATCCGTAGGCATTCCTGTTTTTGTTGCCATCATATTGGCAAGTGCGACGGGTTTTCTTGGACTACGTTTGGTTCAAATTGGGCTAAAGAAGAAATTTAAACCCAAACAAGTTATAAGAAAAAATGAATAATGAAGTATAAAGGCAGAGAAGTTATCCTCTGCCTTTTTTGAATGAACTACCGCCGTCTGTAAACAATTGATTCTCTGCACCTCTTAATATAGTCTGGTAATTTTCTATTTTATAATCTAAACGATCTAGAGCTTGCTGAATTTCCGACAAGCGTGACCGCAGTTCTTCCTGTTCCTCTTTTAGTAAATCAATCCGAGCTTCCACTGTACTATCTCCTGCCTGCACCAAGCCCATATACTCAATCAAGCGCTCAATAGACATACCAGCACTCCTAAAACAGCGGATAAATTCCAAAATGGCTACATCACTTTCCGAAAAGTTCCTTACTCCAGAAGATTTTCTTGCAATTTTGGGAATAAGCCCTATCCGCTCATAGTAGCGAATGGTATCAGCTGATAGACCAGTCACTTCACAAACTTCTTTAATGTTCATATTCATCTTCCCTTAGTTTTGTATGTCTATTATACACCTTAAAGTCAAGTATGTGAGAAAAAATCTGGGTTTCCCCAGATTTACTACCCTATAAATAATCACCCTTGACAACAAAAAAAGTGCCACGAATCTCGCCTGCTAGTTTAGAGCGTTGGCGGGCAAACTTGAATTTTCCTTCAAATTCTTTTGGTATTTCAATGCCGTCTGACAATTTGAAACCGACCGCTCGTTTGCCTCCTTCTTCCAGTGTATAGAGGACATTGACAGCCAGACCATTGTCATATCGTCATTCAGTTTATCTTTTATTACTGCGTTAACTCGCTTTGCCGTACTCCAGTACTGCCTGCAGCTCGTTGCCTAGTACTAAAAGCAAACTGAAAGACTATAAAAGTTGGGCTGGGTTGAAGGAGTGTAGGGGAGTTTGATAGTCAGGGGAGTGACTATCAAAGCACAAAACGCTCTGCCAAGACCTTCTCGATGAAGGGCAGGATTTCAGGCTTCTCCTCTGGGCTATAGACCACGAACTCCTGCTTGTATTTGTTCCAGAAATAGCGGGCTTCATTGGCACGCAGACCTGCCAAGACTTCTGCGACTGGACTAGTTTCCAAGCCTGTCGTTTCGACTTCTTTAAAATTTACTGTATAAGACATGATTTTCCTTTCAATAAAGAAAGCACCCGAAGGTGCTAGGTAAGGCCTTCCTACCGACTTCAGGTTCGAGGTCGGTAGAAAAATTTATTAGGCGTTGAAAGCATCTGTCAATTGTGGCACCACCTGTTTCTTACGCGAAACAGCACCTACTAGGAAGGCATGGTTGTTTTCCAACTTGAAGTTGAAGGCCGCTTCCACCTTGTCCATGTTGCTACCAAGAGCAAGGATTTCAGAGTTTGAGTTAACGATGTCTGTAATCATCAAAACAAAGTCAGAGTAGCCATTTGCTGCTGATGCTGCTGTCATAGCTGCTTCGATTTCTGCTTGGCGTTCCAAGACTTCTGCAATGTCCACTGTGTTGACTTGGGCTACACGCACGTCATTTCCATTCAAGCCAAATGTTTTGGCATCGATGTCAATCAATTCTTCTGCTGACTTGCTGGCAAGGTTGGTTCCTGCTTTCAAGAGTGCCAAGCCGTATTCTTCCAAGTTCACACCAGCAATTTCCGCCAATTCAGCTGCTACTTGTGGATCTGTTGCGTGAGTGGTTGGTGATTTGAGCAAGAGCGTATCTGAAATCAAGCCTGACAAGAGGAGGCCTGCTACTTCTTTTGGAGGCGTCACACCATTTTCTTTGAAGGCACGATAAACGATTGAAGATGCTGAACCTACTGGCTCCAAACGCATATACAATGGATTTGCCGTTTCAAAGTTTGCAACACGGTGGTGGTCAATAACAGCTGCCACTTCCACATCCTTGATATCTGCGATTGATTGTTGGAATTCATTGTGGTCTGTCAAGATGACTTGGCTAACGCCTTCTGCCTTAGCAGACTCGACCACGCGCGGTGCAGTAACACCAAAATAGTCAAGCGCAAACGCTGTTTCTTCATTTGGCGTTCCAAGTGCAACTGCTTCCGCATCACGACCAAACACTTCACGCTCCAAGTGAGCCCAGCCGTACGATGATGCAATGGCATCTGTATCAGGATTTTGGTGACCAAAAACTAAAAATTTAGACATGTCTACAACCTCATTTTTTCTAATAATCTCCTATATTTTACCATAAATAAAGCCCAATGTGAACATGGACGAGTCCAGATTTGCCAAACGTTTTCAAAAAGAGTAAGATAGAAGGTAGCAATACAAAAGGAGAATCATATGAAATTTTCAGACTATACCTATGTCCGTCCAGATTATGAAGCTATCAAGGCTCAATTTTCTGACTTGACAGACCAGTTGGCTCAGGCAAATGACTTGGAAACAACTCGTACACTTGTGGCAGCTGTTACAAAATTACTCAACTTGGTCGATACCCAGTACAACCTCTGGATGATCCGTCATACTATTGACATGAACGATGAGTTCTACAATGAAGAAACCAAGTTTTGGAATGAATATTCACCACTTTTTGAAGAATTGACCACCAACTACTACCGTGTCATTGTTCAGACCCCTTACAAGGAAGAGTTGTCAGACATCTTGCCTAAAACCTTCTTCATGCAGGCAGAAAACAAGCTCAAGACCTTCTCATCTGCTGTGATTCCCTTGTTCCAAAAGGAAAATGAATTGACCGATGAGTACAGCAAATTGATTGCTGGTGCAGAAATTGATTTCCAAGGTCAGACTTACAACCTGGCACAAATGGGCCCATTCGGTCAATCAACTGACCGCGAAGTCCGCAAGGCTGCATCTGCTGCCACAACTGCCTTCTTTGAAAGCAAGGAAGCTGATTTTGACCGTGTTTATGATGAATTAGTAAAAGTCCGCACAGAAATCGCCCACAAACTCGGCTTCAAGGACTATGTGGAATACGGCTACCTCAAGATGAACCGTTTCGACTACAATCGTGACATGGTCAAGGTCTACCGTGAAGAAATCCTCAAACACATCGTACCGATTGTACAAGATTTGCGTCAACGCCAAGCCAAACGCTTGCAAGTTCCAAGCCTCAAGCACTACGACCTCAACCTTGAGTTCTTGGATGGAAATGCTGTTCCTCAAGGTGATCCTGACTTTATCGTCAGCCAAGCTCAAGATATGTACCGCGAATTATCCGCAGAAACAGGCGAGTTCTTCGATTTCATGATTGAGCATGAACTCTTAGACTTGGTCGCAAAACCAGGTAAAAACAGCGGTGGCTATTGCACCTACATCCCTGACTTCAAGAGCCCATTCATCTTCTCTAACTTCAACGGAACCAGCGGTGATATTGATGTCTTGACCCACGAAGCTGGTCATGCCTTCCAAGTCTATCGTTCCCGTTGGATCCAAAGTCCAGAAGTTGTCTGGCCAACCTATGAAACCTGTGAAATCCACTCCATGTCTATGGAATTTATGACTTGGCCTTGGATGGATCGTTTCTTCAAGGAACAAGTCGATAAGTATAAATTCACCCACTTGGCAAGTGCCCTACTCTTCTTGCCTTACGGTGTCTTGGTGGACCACTTCCAGCACGAAGTCTATGAACATCCAGAATTGACACCAGCAGAACGTAAGGCAACTTGGAAAAAACTCCAAGACCTCTACCTGCCAGACCGTGATTATTCTGAGTCAGAAGCTCTTAACCGCGGTATCTTCTGGTATCGTCAAGGTCATATCTTTGCTAGTCCATTCTACTACATCGACTATACCTTGGCCCAAGTTTGTGCCCTCCAATTCTGGAAACGTACGCAAGTAGATCACGATGAAAATGCTTGGGAAGACTACATCCGCATCTGTGATTTGGGCGGCACCAAGTCCTTCTTGCAAGTGGTTGAAGCCGCAAACCTCCAATCACCGTTCAAAGAAGGTGCCCTCGAAAGTACCGCTAAGGCTGCTGCCGATTGGTTAGATGCAGTTAAGGATGACGAACTCTAAAACGTAAAAATCTGAATGAACAGCTCATTCAGATTTTTTTGATTTGACAAAGTTGATGTATTTTTCTCCAAATGTTTCAATTTGCTCCAAGACCAACTTAAATTCCTGCCCAATCTCACTTAGTTCATACTCCACTTTTGGTGGAACCTGGGCGTAAACCTTACGCGTAATCAATCCATATTCTTCTAATTGTCGGAGTTGCTTGGTCAAGGTTGCTTGGGAAATCCCTGTTAATCGACGATGCAATTCATTAAACCGAATGGGACCTTCTTCGATATGATGTAGTAATAACATACTCCATTTCCCTGATAAGACACTCTGAGTGGTCACATAAGGACACTCCGGAACTGTATGTTGTGTGAAAGTTGCCATAATTTCTCCTTTATTTTCCCTTGATACTACACATTACTTCATAAAAAGATAGTGACTATTCAAAAAAATCGTACTTGTATTTTTTTAGTACCTGTTACAATAATACCATAAACTGCGAGAGCAGGAAAGTATTTTCTCAAAAGGAGTGATACAATGAATATCAATTGCACTATATAATACAAAGGAGTACCTATGTCACTAATCTCAGTTTTCAAAAATATATTTACAAAAAAGGAAGAAAAAAACATGAAAAACATTCTATTTATCGTCGGTTCACTACGTGAAGGTTCATTCAACCACCAAATGGCAAAGCAAGCTGAAAGCATCTTAGAAGGTCAAGCAACTGTATCTTATCTTAACTATAAAGAAATCCCGCTTATGAATCAAGACCTTGAAACACCAGTCTTGCCAGCTGTCCAAGCTGCACGCGATGCGATTATGGCTGCAGATGCCATCTGGATTTTCTCACCAGTATACAACTTTGCAATCCCTGGTACTGTGAAGAACTTGATTGACTGGCTCAGCCGTGCCCTAGACTTGTCAGAAACACGTGGCCCATCTGCTCTCCAAGATAAGGTTGTAACCGTGTCATCTGTTGCCAATGCTGGACACGAGCCAATGTTCGCTAGCTACCATGTACTCCTACCATTTGTTCGTATGCAAGTTGTAGGCGAGTTCACAGGGACTACCGTCAACCCAGAAGCATGGGGAAATGGACAGTTGGTATTGTCAGAGGAAGCCATCGCCAGTCTGCAAGCACAAGCTCAAGCTTTGTTAGAAGCTTAGATTCTACAGGTCAATATACATCCTTCTATGATCTTTATCGAGTTGAAGTTGATAAAATTGCAGAACTCTGGGATGTTGTTGTACCAATCGAGGAAGATTCCAAAACTTCCAATAGCAATGGTAAATTCTAATCAAAAACCAAGAAAATAAGATGAAAGAAAATTAAAATGAAACTATATTACATCATCGATGCTTATTGTGGTTGGACCTATGGCTTTAACCACATTTTCACAAAATTCATGCAAGACCATCCTGACATAGAAATAGAGGTCATTAACGGAGGCTTGTTTGTCGGAGATAACAAAAAGAAAATGGTTGATTTCCAGCAGGCACAGACCATCAACAAACAAATCGAAAGCTATTACCAAATGTCTTTTGGCGATAACTACAATCAATTGTTTATGGATAAGGACTTTACCATGGACTCCCTTGGTCCTGCTAGAGCCTACTCAGTCTTGAAAAACTATGTTGAGACACCTAACCATGCTCAGCTAACATTAGACATTCAAGCCTTATTTTTTGAAGATGGGTTAGACCTCAGTCAAGCAGACAGTTACACCAGCCTAATTGGTAGCTATCAGTTACCTACAAAGGCTATGGAAGAACTATCAAGCATCTTGAATCAACCAGAAAATCTACACCCAGACTTTATCAAGGCTTATGAAATTGGGGCAACCTCTTTCCCAACCTTGTTACTTGAAAAAGACGGGAACTTCTTTAACCTTATTAACCAAGTTCGCACAGTAGACGATTTGGAAAAAAATTTCCAAGAGGCAGTTGCTCAATAGAAAAGAAAATACCTATGTCAAAAAATCAATTATATAAAAATATTTTAGAAGAGACTTATCTAGCTACTGCTCAAGGTCGAATAGAAGATTTCAAGAGCCATTTGGCTGCTGATATCTCTTGGACAGAAGCTGCAGGCTTTCCCTATGCCGGTACTTATATCGGTCCAGATGCCGTGATTGAAAACGTCCATGCAAGACTAGGTTCTGAATGGACCAATTATAGTGCCACACCTGTTGATTACGCCTTTTCAGGAAACCGTGTCATGGTTTATGGCTACTACAAGGGGAGCTACAACCTTACTCAGAAATCCTTTCAAGCAGATTTTGTCCATATTTACGATTTTAATGCTGAAAATAAAATTACACACTTTATCCAAATCGTAGATAGCGCACTTGTTGAGAAAGCTATGAGATAAAAATCAATTTTCAAAAGTCTATTCGTCACATATTAGTTCACCAAAAGATACTAAGTAATTCGAAAATTCCTATAAATTGTATCAGAAAGTCAGGTATTCCTATGTACAATTCCCAATTTGAGCTGGGCCATGTTGCCCTCAATGTCCGCAATCTGGAACTCCAAAGCCTGTTTTACCAGCAGGTATTGGGCCTCCAAGTTCTGACTAAAAACTCTAACCAGATTGATCTTGGCGTTGGAAAAAACATCCTTATTCGACTTATTCAAACAGAGCAGAAAGGTGAAGTTAGCCACAGCTACGGACTCTATCACTTGGCCATTGTCCTACCTAGCCGTGAGGACCTAGGGACCATTTTCCGCCACTTTATCGACAATAAGATTCCCCTCCAAGGCGCTAGCGACCACGGTTACAGCGAAGCCATTTACCTAGCCGACACCGAAGGCAATGGCATCGAAATTTACCGCGACCTCCCGCAAGACTCTTGGGATGTCCGCCCAGATGGACGAATTGTTGGCATCACTGAGCCTATGGATGCTGAAACGATCTATGCTTTAGGGAAAAAAGCTGACGCAGCCTATCAGATGCCAGCTGGCAGTCGCATGGGTCATGTCCATCTATCTGTCCGAGAAAGCTCCGCTTCAAGCCGATTTTACCAAGAAGTCCTAGCTGTCGAGGATAAATTCTCCGTCCCATCTGCAGCCTGGCTAGCCTCAGGCGACTACCATCACCACCTAGCTGTCAATGAATGGGGCGGAAAACATCTCCAAACACGAATAGAAGGTATGCCAGGACTTGCCTACTACACAGTCATCTACTCTAGCCCAGCAGATTTTAAAGCAACCCTAGAACGCGCCACAGCTGCAAACCTAAACCTTCAAAGACTAGACAATAGCGCAGCCTTTGTTGATGTGGATGGTATAAAGACTAAGCTTGTTTTAGATTAGTCATAACCACCCGTGAAAACGGGTGGCTTGTACACCGGCTATAAGCCGTTTCTCTCCAGCGACGTCTAA
>NZ_ASCA01000032.1 GCF_002760245.1 Streptococcus suis YS161
CAGCCACCAGCATAGCTGGTGGTTTTCTTGTTTTTCTCTACGAGAAAAACTGGCTCGAAGCCATAATCAAAAAACTTCGCCCAGATGAGCGAAGTTTTCTGTTTGTTAACCAATAAAATGACTGACTTCGATTCTAGATAGCCTTTTGTTACTTTTTGCCAAAAAGTAATGTTTTTGTAGTTTTGACAGACCTGTAGTCCATCAAAACTACAAACGCTCTCCGAGGGGTCTTGCAGACGGCTAATCCAAAAATAAGAAAACAAAGAATGCACCAAAAATGGTGCGTCGTTGATTTTTGTGCTATAATGAAATTAAATATGAGGAGGTCTTTATCTATGATTGGAGACAATATCAAATCACTACGCCGAACACACGATTTAACACAACCAGAATTTGCGAAAATGGTTGGTATTTCACGCAATAGCTTAAGTCGTTATGAGAATGGAACTAGTAAAGTTTCAACAGAACTTATCGACCGTATTTGTCAAAAATTTAATGTTTCTTATGTTGATATTGTCGGGGAGGATAAGATGCTAACACCTGTTGAAGATTACCAACTGACTTTAAAAATAGAAGTGATAAAAGAACGTGGAGCAGCCATTTTATCACAGCTTTATAGATACCAGGATAGTCAGAATATTGCTTTTGATGATGAAGCCAATCCTTGGATTTTGATGAGTGATGATTTGGCTGAATTGATCCATACGAAAATTTACCTTGTCGATACTTTCGATGAGATTGAGCGTTACAATGGTTATTTAGACGGTATTGAGCGGATGTTAGAGATGGTGCATCATCAGGTGGTGGCTCAATGAGGTTGGAAGAATTTAGTGAGGCTGACTTTCAGAAGGCCTTGCAGCGAACCATTCGGGCTTTAACCCGAGGAAAGACGATTCCAGATCAACCGAAAGCTATCTTGCTTGGTGGACAAAGCGGAGCAGGTAAGACGACTATTCATCGTATCAAGCAAAAGGAATTTCAAGGCAATATCATTATCATCGATGGTGACAGCTACCGTTCTCAGCATCCCAATTACTTAGCCCTGCAAGAAAAGTATGGCAAGGACAGCGTGGACTATACCAAGGGATTTGCAGGAAAAATGGTAGAGCATCTGGTTGACGAACTCAGCACACAAGGTTATCATTTGCTGATTGAAGGAACCTTACGAACCACTCAAGTTCCTCGTCAGACTGCTCAATTATTAGCTTTGAAAGGATACCAAGTTTCCTTAGCAGTGATTGGTACCAAACCAGAACTGTCCTATCTCAGTACCTTGATTCGTTACGAAGAGCTTTATGCCATCGATCCGACTCAGGCCAGAGCAACACCCAAAGAACACCATGATGGGATTGTAGAGAACTTGGTTGATAACCTAAGGGAGTTAGAAAGAGAGCAACTCTTTGACCAGATTCAGATTTATCAAAGAGACAGGACTTGCATTTATGATTCTGAAACAGATGAAGGTTCCGCAGCAGAAGTTCTTCAAAACTACCTTTTCGGAGCGTGGAGCAAGGTCGAGGAAGAGATGTTGAAGTTGGGACAGGAAAGGTTGAGAGAGATGAGTAAAAGTAATGAAAACGATGTATAGTTATATGCAGTATCTAATTCAAGAAGAACCTATTATTACTGATAAAGGTAAGCAGATTGAGGTTTTCATTTAGACATTCAAGATGAACCAGAAATTTTTGAAGATTGGGCAAAACAATTCAGAAGAAATTATTGTTCGGATGAAAAATTACAACATATGACATATGTAATGGGGATAGAATCTCCTAAATATTTAAATGAAAATAAATTACCAAGTGTTCCTTCACCAAAATCAGGTGATTTTGGTGAAATTTTAGTAACCTTTATCAAAGAAGGGCTTGGTTCTATCTTAATGATGTAAAAAAATTCTGAACTGAGATTTTGATAAGAAGTTTCAATTCACCTAGAACAACTGTTCAAAATTCCAACATATTCTTGTTTATTTTTGATATAATGTAAAAAAACAACAAAGGATTAAACATGAATAAACGAGAACGACTAGAAGAAATTACACGATTGGTAAACAAAAAAGGTACAGTTAGAATCTCTGAGATTGTTGAATTGCTAAATGTTACTGATATGACTGTTCGACGTGATTTTATCGAATTGGAAGAGCAAGGCATTTTAACTAAAATACACGGTGGTGCTAGAAGTAATAAGGCTTTTCAATACCGGGAATATTCCCATTCTGAGAAACACATTCAAAATAAGGAAGCCAAGCAAGAGATAGCAGAAAGAGCTGCACAACTGATAGAAGATGGAGACACGGTATTTTTAGGTCCAGGAACAACAGTGGCCTTTCTGGCTGAAGCTATTAAAAATCCTCGTCTAACTGTCATCACAAACTGTATGCCTGTTTTTACCATCTTATCTCAAAAGAAGACAGAGGATTTTCAAGTCTTTCTTCTTGGGGGAGAATATCGCCAAGTGACAGAATCGTTTGTAGGAGAAATTACCAATACAAGTTTAGAAAAAATGCGATTCAGCAAGATTTTCTTTTCAGGTAACGGACTTAAGGGAACTGATGTCATGACCTCCACCCTCGCTGAAGCCTATACGCAAAATATTGCTATTAAACATTCTTTAGAAAAATATCTACTGCTAGATGCCTCGAAAATTGGAAAAGATGATTTTACTTCCTTTTGTGATTTGAAGGATGTAACTGCTCTAGTGACAGATATGAATGCAAAGGATGAAAATTATCAATTATTAAGTAAGCACATTGAAATTATTTCTACAAAATCATAAAGTTATCAAAACCAACAGTAAAATGTTGGTTTTTTGTTTGTATACGAAAAAAATAAACAAAAATAAAACAAAATATGTTGACTTTGTGTTTATTTGGTTGTATAATTTAAACATAAAAAGCGAAAACGCTTTTTCTAAGTTTTGCAAAACAAAGATTTTCTGCCACATATGGCTACAACTTTCTATTTTTGTTAGGAGATAGGTTATGACAATCATTATCGGTGCTGATCCAGCGGGCTCAAAACTAAAAGACGTTATTAAAGATTATTTACAAGAAAAATCATATGACTTTAAAGATGTCAGTGATGGAAGTGATTTTGTTGATACAACTTTGGCAGTAGTTGCAGCAGTCAATCAAGAGGAAGGAAATCTTGGTATTGTGATTGATGCTTATGGTGTTGGTCCATTTATGACCGCAACTAAAGTCAAAGGCATGATCGCTGCAGAAGTTTCAGACGAACGTTCTGCCTATATGACAAGAGGACACAACAATTCGCGCATTATTACAATCGGTAGTGAGATTGTAGGAGAAGGAATTGCTAAAAATATTGTTAAAGGATTTGTTGAAGGTGAGTATGATGGCGGCCGTCACCAAATTCGTGTGGATATGCTAAATAAAATGTGCTAATTGTTGCAGATAAAGGAGAATAAGAGATGAAAATTGCAATCGGTTGTGACCACATTGTAACCTATGAAAAAATCGCTGTGGTAGATTATTTGAAAAATCAAGGATATGAAGTATTGGACTTCGGGACTTATGATAATGTCCGTACACATTACCCAATCTTTGGTAAAAAAGTTGGTGAAGCTGTTGCAAGCGGACAAGCAGATTTGGGCATTTGTATCTGTGGAACAGGTGTTGGAATCAACAATGCTGTAAATAAGGTTCCTGGTGTTCGATCAGCTTTGGTTCGAGATATGACCTCAGCACTTTACGCTAAGGAAGAGTTAAATGCCAACGTTATTGGTTTTGGTGGGAAAATTACAGGTGAGTTGCTTATGTGCGACATCATTGAAGCCTTCATTAAAGCAGAATACAAACCAACTGAAGAAAACAAACGCTTAATTGAAAAGATTGCTGCAGTTGAAACGCTCAATCAAGAGCAGGCTAATCCAGAGTTCTTTACAGAATTTCTTGAAAAGTGGGATCGTGGAGAATACCACGACTAGGAGGCTCACATGATTTTGACGATCACTTTAAATCCGTCGGTTGATATTGCCTATCAATTGGATACCTTTCAATTGGATACTGTCAATCGAGTAGAAAAAGTTCAAAAAACAGCTGGTGGCAAGGGGCTCAATGTCACACGAGTTTTGAAACAAATCGGTGAAGATGTTGTAGCAACAGGCTTTATTGGCGGTGAGATTGGAAGTTATGTAAAGAAACAACTCACTCGAAATGATATTAAAAATTCCTTTGTGGAAATTGGGAGCGAAACACGTAATTGCATTGCGGTCCTTCACGATGGTCAACAGACAGAGATTTTAGAACAAGGACCAACTATTCAAGAACATGAAGCCTTGAATTTTATCGAACATCTTGAAATCATCCTGAACAAAGTAGATGTTGTTGCTATTTCAGGAAGTTTGCCTAAAGGACTTGCTAGCAACTACTATGTTAAGGTAATTGAACTTTGTAAAAAATATGGAGTGGCTGTTGTTCTGGATTGTTCTGGTGAGGCGCTGAAAAACGTTTTAGAAAGTCAGCAGAAGCCGACGGTTATCAAGCCAAATACAGAAGAGTTATCACAGTTAATTGGCAAAAATGTCACAGATGATATTCCAGAATTGAAAGCAGTTCTATCTGGTCAATTATTCCAAGGAATTGAATGGATAGTCGTATCATTGGGGGCAAAGGGGGCTTTTGCTAAGCACAATGACAAGTTCTATCGTGTTAAAATTCCAAAAATAAATGTCGTTAATCCAGTAGGTTCGGGTGATTCAACCGTTGCAGGTATTGCAGCTAGTTTGAAACATGCATTACCTGATGTCGAACTACTAAAAAAAGCAAACGTTTTGGGCATGTTAAATGCTCAGGAAGAACAGACAGGTTATGTCAACTTAGAACATTCAGAAGTATTGTATTCTCAAATTGAAGTCGAGGAGGTTTAAGATGGTAGTAACAGCAGAAAAAAGAAAATATATGGAAAAAGTCAGCAATGAAGCAGGAGTCATTTCAGCTCTTGCCTTCGACCAACGTGGAGCCTTGAAAAAAATGATGGCAAAACATCAGACAGAAACTCCAACTGTAGAGCAAATGGAAAAGTTGAAAACTCTAGTATCTGAAGAGTTAACACAGTTTTCTTCTTCTATTCTTTTAGATCCAGAGTTTGGCTTACCAGCTTCACGCGCTCGCGATGAGCAATGTGGATTGCTTTTGGCTTATGAAAAAACTGGCTATGACACCAGCTCTACCAGTCGTTTGCCAGATTGCCTGGTAGAATGGTCTGTAAAACGACTAAAAGAAGAGGGCGCGGATGCCATTAAGTTTCTACTCTACTATGACGTTGATGGTAATCCATACGTTAATCTTCAAAAACATGCTTATATTGAACGTTTAGGTTCAGAATGTCAGGCAGAAGGTTTGCCATTCTTCTTGGAGATTTTGAGCTATGATGAAACGATTGAGGACAATGCTAGTGTTGAATTTGCGAAAGTTAAACCTCGAAAAGTAAATGAAGCCATGAAAGTCTTTTCTGACGAACGCTTTGGAGTAGATGTTCTCAAGGTAGAAGTACCTGTGAACATGAATTTTGTAGAAGGCTTTGGAACAGGGGAAGTCGTTTATACAAAAGAAGAAGCAGCCGAATATTTCCGTCAACAGGAAGCATCAACTCATTTGCCATACATTTATCTAAGTGCAGGTGTTTCTGCAAAACTCTTCCAAGATACTCTAGTATTTGCACATGAAGCAGGTGCTAAATTTAATGGTGTTCTCTGCGGTCGTGCAACATGGGCAGGTGTTGTGCCAGTTTACATCGAACAAGGAGAAGAAGCAGCACGTGAATGGTTACGAACTGTTGGTCGTGAAAATATTGAAGGGCTTGATGCAGTCTTGTCTCAAACTGCAACATCCTGGGTAGAAAAATTTTATAAAAAATAACCATTTTTCTTAAAGAAAGGGTTTACATTTTCTGAGAATATGCTATAATAATCTCATCAGCAAGAATAGAGTGGATTGTAACTAATTCGATTAGGCAAGACTACAAATGGATTTGAGAGTAGGATATTCTCGGTTTGTTTGTAGTCTTTTTTTGCTTAAAAATATAGGAGGAATATATGTTTAGGATTATACAGTCACTAAATAATAACGCTGCTCTGGTGAAAAATGAACACGGGGAACAGGCAGTCGTGATGGGATTAGGTATAACCTTTCAAAAGAAAAAGGGAGATTTAATTGTTAAGGATAAGATAGAGAATATCTTTTCGCTAAAAAATGATGAGGCCAAAGAAAATTTTCTAACCTTATTAAAAGATATTCCCTTAGATTTTATTTCGGCAACCTACACGGTTATCAATCATCTAGTAGCAACCTATCATTACCCTGTACAAGAATATCTCTATGTGACACTGACAGATCATATCTATTGTGCCTATCAGGCAGTTTTAAAGAATACCTATCAAGAAAGTAGGTTACCTAATATTTCAGCCGAATATCCCTTGGAATATAAAATGGCGCGTGAAGCTTTAGCTATGTTTCGAGAAAAGTTGCTAAAAGATTTTCCAAATGATGAGATTGGTAGAATTGCCCTTCACTTAATTAATGCAAAGGGTGAAACCATTCATCCCACAAGTGAAGAACAGGACATCAGCAAAAAAATTATAGCATATGTTGAACAAATCTTGACGGAGAATGGGATTAAACGCACAAAAGAAAATAGCAATTTTTATGATCGCTTTATGATTCATCTGTCCTATTTTCTGAATTACTTAGATAGGTCCCATCAGTCAAATGAATCGATTGCTAGTTTGGAACAGTACATCAAGCTCCAGAATCCAAGAGCTTACCTGATTGGAAGTCAGATTTTTGAGATGATCACAACATTGGTTGATGTACCTGTAAATGACAGTGAAAGGTTCTATATTGTGTTACATATTCAACGGTTATTGTAAATCAATTCAATTTTAAAAGGAGGTTCATATTATGAACAGAGAAGAAATTACGTTATTAGGTTTTGAGATTGTTGCGTTCGCTGGTGATGCTCGTTCTCGATTGATGGAGGCACTGGCTGCTGCTCAAAAAGGTGATTATGCAAAAGCAGAAGAACTAGTTGAAGCTGCCAATGCTTGTATTGTTGAAGCCCATCATGCTCAGACTAGTTTGTTGCAAAAAGAAGCGGCTGGTGAGGATTTAGCCTTTAGTGTGACACTTATGCATGGTCAAGACCATCTCATGACAACATTGTTATTGAAAGACATGATGAGTCATATGATTGAATTGTATAAACGAGGTGATAAGTAATGAATAAATTGATTGAATTCATTGAGAAAGGGAAGCCTTTCTTTGAAAAGATTTCGAGAAACCCTTATTTAAGGGCTATCCGTGATGGTTTTATCGCAGCCATGCCAGTTATTTTGTTCTCAAGTATCTTCCTATTGGTAGCTTTCGTGCCTAATATTTTTGGATTTACTTGGTCTGATGAAGCAGTTGCGGCTATCATGAAACCTTACGGTTACACAATGGGGATTGTAGCTGTCCTAGTTGCAGGAACGACCGCAAAATCTTTGACAGATGCTTTTAACCGTCAATTGCCAAAAACCAATCAAATCAACTTCATTTCAACTATGATTGCCTCAATTTCAGGTTTCCTATTACTGGCTTCTGATGGTATTGAAGGTGGGTTTGCCAATGGTTACATGGGAACTAAAGGACTTTTGACAGCCTTTCTAGCAGCCTTCATTACAGTTAATATCTATAAGGTCTGTGTGAAAAATAATGTTACCATTCGTATGCCAGACGAAGTTCCACCGAACGTATCCCAGGCATTTAAAGATGTGATTCCATATGCATTGTCTATCTTTGTCTTGTATGGAATCGATCTTGTAACACGTCAATTCCTTGGAACAAACGTTGCTGAGGCTATTCTGAAATTATTTGAGCCACTATTTACAGCAGCAGACGGTTATGTGGGTATTACCATTATCTTTGGTGCCTATGCCTTGTTCTGGTTTGTAGGGATCCATGGTCCATCAATTGTTGAGCCAGCAATTGCAGCCATTACTTATGCCAACATTGAAACCAACTTCCAACTTTTACAGGCGGGTCAACACGCGGACAAAATCCTGACTTCAGGTACTCAAATGTTTATCGTGACAATGGGTGGTACAGGTGCTACCTTGGTTGTGCCATTCATGTTTATGTGGTTGACTAAGTCTAAACGAAATAAAGCAATTGGACGTGCTTCAGTTGTTCCAACATTCTTTGGTGTAAATGAACCAATCTTGTTCGGTGCACCACTTGTACTTAACCCAGTATTCTTTGTTCCATTTATTTTAGCTCCAATTGCTAACGTATGGATTTTCAAATTCTTTGTTGATACGCTAAAAATGAACAGCTTCAGCGTCTACTTACCATGGACAACTCCAGGACCATTGGGGATTGTAATGGGAACAAACTTTGCTCCACTTGCCTTTGCACTAGCTGTCTTGTTGGTCGTTGTCGATGTTCTTATCTATTATCCATTCTTGAAAGTTTATGATGAGCAAATTCTTGCTGAGGAACAATCAGGGAAAGTTGAAAATAGCTTGAAAGAGAAAGTGGCAGCTAACTTCAATACAGCCAAGGCGGATGCTATCCTTGAAAAAGCAGCAGTCGATACCGAAATTTCTGAACAAACCAACGTTTTAGTGCTTTGTGCAGGAGGTGGTACAAGTGGATTGCTTGCTAACGCTTTAACTAAAGCTGCCAAAGAATACGGTGTTCCAGTAACAGCGACAGCAGGAAGTTATGGAGCTCACCGCGAGATTTTACCAGAGTATCAATTAGTTATCCTTGCACCTCAGGTGGCATCAAACTACGAGGACATTAAACAAGAAACCGATGCATTGGGCATTAAACTCGCCAAAACTGAAGGGGCTCAATACATTAAACTCACACGTGATGGTCAAGGTGCTCTTGACTTTGTCAAACAACAGTTCTAGAACCTGTATTCACAGTTCAGCACTTCCATCTAAGGCTAGTTTTTCAGCTACTCATCGTTAGTTTTTTTCAAAATGCAGTCAGTATTCCCTCAAAAAACTGCCTTGATTAGCGAAAAACTATCTCTTATATACAAGCACTTCACTTGTGAATACAGGTTCTTAATCAAAAGGGGAGGGAGTTATAATCTCCAACTCCTACCCCTTTATTTATTTTTGATAGAAGAAGGTAGGCATATGGTTAAAACATTACCAAAAGATTTTATATTTGGTGGAGCAACTGCTGCATATCAAGCAGAGGGTGCCACAAAGACAGATGGAAAAGGTCGTGTTGCATGGGATAAGTATCTAGAGGATAATTACTGGTATACTGCGGAACCAGCTTCTGATTTTTATAATCGTTATCCAGTTGATTTAGAACTAAGTGAACAATTTGGGGTAAACGGCATTCGTATTTCAATTGCTTGGTCTCGTATCTTCCCAACAGGCTTTGGAGAAGTGAATCCAAAGGGAGTAGAGTTTTACCATAAATTATTTGCGGAATGCCATAAACGTCACGTAGAACCATTTGTAACGCTTCATCATTTTGATACACCAGAAACGCTTCATTCTAATGGTGACTTTCTAAATCGAGATAACATTGAACACTTCGTCAATTACGCAGCGTTTTGCTTCAAAGAATTCCCTGAAGTTAATTACTGGACTACTTTTAATGAAATCGGCCCAATTGGTGACGGTCAGTATCTTGTTGGGAAGTTCCCGCCAGGTATTCAGTATGACTTAGCTAAAGTATTCCAATCTCACCACAATATGATGGTTTCACATGCCAAGGCTGTTAAGCTCTACAAGGATGCTGGTTATAGTGGAGAAATTGGTGTTGTACATGCATTGCCAACGAAATACCCTTATGATCCAACAAATCCAGAAGATGTCCGTGCAGCTGAACTTGAAGATATTATTCATAACAAGTTTATTTTAGATGCAACATACTTGGGTTACTATTCTGAAAAGACACTTGAAGGTGTTCGCCATATTCTGAAAGTAAATGGTGGGGAATTAGACCTTCGTGATGAAGACTTTGCTGCCTTAGATGCCGCAAAAGATTTGAACGACTTTTTGGGCATCAATTACTATATGAGTGATTGGATGAGAGCTCATGATGGAGAAACGGAAATTATCCATAATGGCAAAGGTGAAAAGGGAAGTTCTAAGTATCAAATCAAAGGAGTTGGTCGTAGAGAGTCCCCAGTTGATATTCCAAAAACGGACTGGGATTGGATTATCTATCCACAAGGTCTTTATGACCAAATTATGCGTGTGAAAAATGACTATCCAAATTATAAGAAAATCTACATCACTGAAAATGGTCTAGGCTATAAAGATGAATTTGTAGATGGTACAGTCTATGACGATGGTCGAATTGATTATGTGAAAAAGCATTTAGAAGTGATTTCAGATGCTATCTCAGATGGTGCCAATGTTAAAGGTTATTTCATCTGGTCCTTGATGGATGTATTTTCTTGGTCAAATGGATATGAGAAACGATATGGTTTGTTTTATGTTGACTTTGAGACCCAAGAACGCTATCCAAAGAAAAGTGCTTATTGGTATAAAAAAGTAGCAGAAACACAGGTTATTGAATAAAAATAATACAAGGATGCCTAGCTCAAGTTAGCATCCTTGTTTTCATATAAGGGAGGCAGTTTTTATGTTCGAATTAAAAAATGAGAACTTAACAGTACAATTTTCTGAATTAGGTGGGCAAATTACTTCGATAAAAGACAATGATGGTGTCGAGTATCTTTGGCAAGGAGATCCGACCTATTGGAGCGGTCAAGCACCAGTTCTATTTCCGATTTGCGGAAGTTTACGAAATGATTGGGCTATCTTTGAACCGGCAGAAAGACCGACATTTACAGGCACAATTCCAAGGCATGGACTTGTGAGAAAAATGATGTTCAAAAATGTAAGAAGAACTGAAAATTCTTTGGAATTTTCTATTTCATCAAATGAGGAAACCGTAAAACATTACCCATTTGAATTTGAACTTTCCATTAACTACTCATTACTTGGCAATACAATCCGAACTGAATATCGGGTTAAAAATCTTGAAGGACATAGAAAGCTACCATACTTTATTGGGGGTCATCCAGGTTTTAATTGTCCTTTGTTGGATGGTGAGAGTTATGAAGACTATTATTTAGAATTTGAAAAAGTAGAATCTTGTACAGTTCCAAGAAGTTTTCCAGAAACTGGCTTACTTGATCTGCGAGATCGTCGGCCATTCTTGGAAAATCAAAAGATATTGGACTTGTCCTATCAACTGTTTGAGCACGATGCCATAACATTGGATCAATTAGCATCGCGAAAGGTAACCTTGAAATCTAAAAATCATCAGAAGACTCTTTCGATTGCATTTGATGATTTTCCATATTTAGTGATTTGGTCAACTACAAATCAGAGTCCCTTTATTGCATTAGAACCTTGGAGCGGACTCTCTACATCACTGGAAGAATCTGATATATTCAATGCCAAACGAAATATTAGTTACGTCGCTCCAAAAGAAGTTGATAAAAAACAATTTGATATTATTATTGAGTAAACTTTTGAAAATGTTTGCTCGTTACAGAAATTTGGTAAAATAGTTCATATGATGAAAAAACTAAAAAATAGTAAGCCACGATGGTTTATTCTTATTTGTATCCTAATTTTTCTTGCTTTAGGTTTTGACAGTCGGCTTCAAGTAACTCATTACAGGCTTGTTAGTCCCAAAATATCTCAACCGATCAGACTTGCTCTAATTACTGATTTACACTCATCAAATTATGGTAAAAATCAGATACAAATCTTGGAAGTATTAGAGAAAGAAGGCCCAGATATCATTTTATTAGGTGGAGATATTTTTGATGATGAACTTTCTGACAGAAAGACACTAGAACTATTGAGCGGGCTAAGCAAATTTAATCATACTTACTATGTGTCAGGTAATCATGAAATATGGAGTAATCGATATGAACAGATGCTGGAACATCTGCGACAACAGAATGTAACCATATTATCTGGAAATACTAGTAGAGTTGATATAAGGGGGCAGTCAATCACTATTTCAGGCATTGACGATCCTGAATATTTTCAAAAGTATGATACTAGTGTGAATTTGCTAGACCAACTTGAAGACATAAAAGGGAAGCAAATAAGTACCGACTTTCAAATTTTACTAGCGCACCGCCCAGAACTAGTTGAGACGTATCAAAAGTATGGATTTGATTTAGTATTATCAGGTCATGCACATGGAGGACAATGGAGAGTGCCTTATTTGGTTAATGGTGTATTTGCGCCTAATCAAGGATTTTTTCCGAAATATGCAGGTGGTTTATATGAATTTGAAAACTCGCATTTTATTGTAAGCAGGGGTCTGGCCAAAGAATCTACACGAGTACCAAGATTTTTTAATCGCCCAGAAATTATCGTTGTGGATCTTGTTAATCAGTAACTTTGCTCTTTCCCAATCACTCAAAAACCCCACTGACTTTAATTAGCCAGTGGGGTCTATTACTTATCCGAATCAAAATCTTATTTTTAAAAAAGGTAGTGATTCGACTGATTTGTACTGCAATGTAATGAAAGTTCATCTTTCAAAAATCGCATGAAATCAAGGTTTTCAGCGTGTACTGAAATGTAATGAAACCTTACTTAACCTCAGTAAAAATCACGTGCTTACGCAATTTTGGTGAGTATTTTTTCAATTGAAGACGGTCTGGAGTGTTACGTTTGTTTTTTGAAGTAAGGTACAAACGCTCACCAGATTCTTTGTGTTCAAGTGTAATATTTACGCGCATGGTATCTCCCTTCTATTATTCAGCTGAAGCAGCCTTAGCGATTTTACGTCCTTTGTAGTATCCTTTCAAAGATACACGGTGAGAACGTGAGTAATCTCCAGTAGTTTCATCAAATTTCACAGTTGGAGCTGCTACTTTATAGTGAGTACGACGTTTGTTTTTCTTCGCTTTTGAAGTGCGACGTGCAGGTACTGCCATTTCTTTCTTCCTCCGTTAAATATAAGGGCACAGCCCTTTTTCAATCTAAAATAGTGCGTATGACTTTCGTCAACTTTAACAGTATAACAAAAGTTTTTTGTAAAGTAAAGTTACTTGACAGATTTTTTGAAAAAATTTGTTCAATTGTATTTTCCTATTTTTATTTAAGTATTGCACTTAATTTTTCTTCCCCCCAAATTTTTTGACAAAATTCTTAAAAATCATGCAAAATACTTGACAAAATGCCTGCTATACTAGTATAGCAGGGCTTGACACTTCGGCCAAGCCCTTCCTATTAGCCTAAACAGGAGGAAATAATGAAAAAGAACAAGTATATATATGGCACAATCGCAGCAACTACTGCCATCACCCTTGCAACCGTTGGTGCGTCTACCGTATCAGCAGACACACAATATGGTATTTTCTTAAACCGTGTGACTGGTGAGTGGCAAACTGTTAACCACGCCACAGGCGAAATTGTAAAATCTGAACCAAATGGAACTTACTCTTCTTATGAAGAAGCTCAAGCATCATTGGCAACATCAACTGTTGAAACTCCAGTTACAACTGAAGCACCAGCCGCGGAAACTACTGCTGTCGAAGCACCTAAAACATCAGCTGATGTCAAACCAGCTCTTGAAGCTCAACAAGCTGTTGTTGACGCTACTGCTCAAGATGCAACTAACGCTCAAGCTGATGCAGACACAGCTAACCAAGACGTTACCACTGCTCAAGCAGACGTTAACACAGCAACACAAGCTGTATCTGACGCAGAAGCTAACGCTGCCAATGCAACACCTGCTAATATTGCAGCAAACCAAGCTGACCAAGCAGCTAACCTTGCAGACCAAACTGCTAACGCTACTGAAACTGACCAAGTTAACGCTGAAATTGCAGACCAAACTAATAAAGTCGCTGATGCTCAAACTGCTGTTGATACTGCCCAAGCAGAAAAAGACGCAGCTGATGCTAACGTAACTGCTAAAGAAGCTGACGTCAAAGCAGCACAAGACGCTATTTCTGGTACTGGTCTTGCTGAAGCTCAAGCTAACCTTGATAATGCAAGCGAAGCTGTTACAGATGCTAAAGCTAACGTTAATACTGCAACCCAAGCCTTTGAAGACGCTAAGAAAGCTGACGCAGACCGCGATGCAAAAATCAAAGCTGCTGAAACTGAGGTTGCTGTAAAATCAGACGCTGTTGATACAGCAAAAGCAAAATTGACTGCTGCTCAAGATGAGTCTAAAACAACAACTGACGCACTCAATAAAACAAATGACGCTGTCAAAACTGCAACAAAAGCTTTGGCAAATGTTGATGTTGTAACAGTTAACGTTGATTCAAACTTCAAATCTGATTTGGATAACTGGAAAAAAGACCCATCTGAAGACAATGCCGATTTCTTGAAAGACTCAGGTTTCAATTCAATTTCAGCTTCAACTATTAAAGTAGGAACTGATGACGCAAAATCTGCCGTTGACGTTAACAACTTGACTAAAGACAACCAATTGGATATGTCATTCATCTACGTTGATGCTGTAAACCAATTGCGTAAACAACTTGGTATTCAAACAGTTGCTACTGTCACAGACAATGCTATCACAATCGCACAAAATCGTGCCAACCAATATAAACAGCGTGGAACAGACCCAGTAACAACTGGTCACATTCCAGGAGCAATTGAAAACCTTGCACGTCTTGGTTCAATTGACACTCTTAAAACTGTTGAAGATATCAAAAATGCGGCATGGCAAGCATTCCTTGCAACATCATTTGATGATAGCAAATCCAATTGGAATCACTTGACTCCAAACATGTATGCTAACGGTGGTATCGGTCTTTCAATTGCAAACATCAACGGTCAATACTGGCTCGTTGCTGTATTGGCAAATTCTGGCACCCCAATCACAAACCCAAATGACCCAGAAACACTCCAAGCAAACCTTACTCAAGCTCAAGCAGCTCTTACAGCAGCCCAAACTGCATCTAATGAAGCTAAAGCCAAGTTGACTCAAGCAAGCTCAGATTACGCTACCGCACTTGAAGCTAAAACACAGGCAGAGAAAGTCCTTGCTGATGCTACTGCTACACCGCTTCAAACACAGGTAGCAGAAAATAACTTGCGTCTTGCAACCATTGCTCTTCAAAACGCTGAGGCTCGCAAGGCTGACGCTCAAAAGGCTGTTGACAACTTCTCAGCAAATCTTGCTGAAAAGAAAGCATCTCTTGATACTGCTAAAGCTGACCTTGCTACAGCACAAGCTACTGCAAACGCTAAGGCTGAAGCTCTTAAAACAGCTCAAGCTAACCTTGCAAGCCAACAAGCAACGCTTGATAGCTTGAACAAAGAGCGTGAGGCACTTCTTGCAGAAAAAGACCGCTTGGTTACTGAAGCAAAAGAACTTGCTGAAGAACTTGCTGGTTACTTGAACGCACCAGCACGCCTTGCTGACGCACAAGCAACTCTCACAGCAAAACAAGCTGCTCTTGATGAAGCACAAGCTAAAGCTGAAACTGCACAAACTAAACTTGAAACGGTTACTGCTAAACTTGCTGAAGAAAAAGCTAAATTGGCAGAACTTCAAGCAGAGTACGAAGTCATCAAAGAACTTGAAGACAAAGCAAAAGATAACATCATTGCTACTCTTCCAGATGGAACAGTTGTTGCAGTACCAAAAGATGCACCAACTGCTGTTGAAAAACCAGCTATCAACATTGATGCAGTCAAAGACGCTATTACTAAAGGTCAAGATGTAACAGTTGTTGACGGTAAGGTTGTGGTGACGAACCCACAAGCAAGTGTCACCGTGACACAAACAGCTACTGGGGAAAAAGTGACATACTCACGTGTAGAACGTGCTAAGACCTTGCCAAACACAGGGGAGCAAACAAGTCTGTTGGCACTCGCAGGTCTGACAGTATTGTCTAGTCTTGGTCTTGTAAGTGCAAGAAGACGCAAACAAGGATAGATGGCTAAAATGAAAAAATCTTCTTACTATGACAGTAGGAAGATTTTTTTGGATTGCCAAAATTATTGAAAAGCTTGTTCTATTCCGACAGTTTTGGGAAATTTTTAATGATTTCTTTTACCGTTATTGGAATGGTAATGCTTATTGAGAAGGGTTAAAATAGAAAAAGTAGCGGCCTTTGCAGAAACAGCCTTAGAAAACCTCCTCAATCTCAACTCCGAAGAAAAACTTGAGGTTGAAATCGAAGTTGCAGACTTGAATTTCCAGATTGTGGATAAGAAATAGTTTTTTTAAACAAGGAGGCTGGACTCAAGCCCAGCACCGCTTATCAAAGTTAGTGTCAACATCTCAGCGCAGTGGTTGATTGGCAGATTTGTTCGTGTTTTACACTCCAAATCTGACCTAATCAACTGTGCGGGGGTGGGAAGACGAACTCTTCTATGAATGGTCGAGTTCTTTCCCACTCCCTTTTTGTCTGCTCTGCTATTTCCAAAAAAGACTAAAATATGATAAAATAAGGGGCAAGATATAGAGAAGTGAGAAGACCTATGAAACTACAAAAACCTAAAGGAACACAGGATTTACTACCGCAGGATTCTGCCAAATGGCAGTACGTGGAAAACTTTACCCGCAGCATTTTCAAACAGTACAATTACGCTGAGATTCGCACACCGATTTTCGAGCATTACGAGGTGATCAGCCGTTCGGTTGGCGATACAACGGACATTGTGACCAAGGAGATGTACGATTTCTATGACAAGGGAGAACGTCATATTACCCTCCGTCCAGAAGGGACGGCACCAGTTGTTCGTTCTTATGTAGAAAATAAGCTCTTTGCCCCAGAAGTACAAAAGCCAGCTAAATTCTATTACATGGGTCCAATGTTCCGCTATGAGCGTCCGCAGGCAGGTCGTCTCCGTCAGTTCCACCAGATTGGAGTGGAGTGTTTCGGTTCCAATAACCCAGCGACAGACGTAGAAACCATTGCTATGGCCTATCACTTCTTTGAAGAGTTGGGAATCAAGGACATTCGCCTCCACCTCAACAGTCTGGGAAATCCCGAGAGCCGTGCCGCTTATCGTCAGGCTTTGATTGACTATCTGACCCCGCTCAAGGACCAGCTTTCCAAGGATAGCCAGCGCCGTCTAGAAGAAAATCCTTTGCGTGTGTTGGATTCCAAGGAAAAAGAAGACAAGATTGCTGTGGAAAATGCACCGTCCATCTTGGACTATCTAGATGAAGAAAGTACAGCCCACTTTGAAGCAGTCAAGTCCATGTTGGACAGCCTAGGCATTGCTTACACCATTGACACCAACATGGTGCGTGGTTTGGACTACTATAACCACACCATTTTCGAGTTTATGACAGAAGTGGGTGGTAACGACCTGACCATCTGTGCCGGTGGCCGTTATGACGGTTTGGTGACCTACTTTGGTGGACCAGAAACGCCAGCTTTTGGCTTTGGTATGGGGATTGAACGTCTGATTCTCGTACTTGAAAAGCAAGGCATCGAGCTCCCTCTCGACACCCAGTTAGATGTTTACATCGCGGTTTTGGGTCAGGAGGCCAATAGCGGAGCGCTTGAGCTGGTTCAAGCCATCCGCAAGCAAGGTTTCCGTGCAGAGCGTGACTATCTGGACCGCAAGCTCAAGGCCCAGTTTAAGTCAGCAGATGTCTTTGGAGCCAAGGCCATCATTACCCTGGGTGGTAGTGAAATTGAATCTGGACAGGTTGTGGTTAAAAATAACCAGACAAGAAGTCAAGTTGAAACAAGCCTGGAAGCACTCAAAACAGATTTTGCAAGCATTTTAGAAGAATTGGAGAAGCAGTAGTCTAAGCTGCTTCTTTTTATTTTAGAAAGCAAAAAAGAAGCGATTGGATAATCACTTCTTGAAAATAGTGGAGAACGCATTAGTGTGAGTGGCAGAAGTCTAAGACCATGCGGCCTTGAATAGTTCCCGCTGCCATTTCATCAAAGACTGCTTCGGCATCTTCGACAGGACGTTTTTGAACGACTGGAACAACTAGTCCCATAGCACCGAAGTGGAAGGCCTCTTCTAGGTCTTTACGAGTACCAACCAGAGAGCCGACAACCTTGATACCATCTAGTACAGTTTTCACAATGCTGAGATCCATATATTCAGATGGAAGACCGACTGCAACTACGTAGCCACCTGCACGAACGCTGTCAATAGCCTGGTTGAAGGCAACCTTAGAAACAGCCGTTACGACAGTTGAGTGAGCACCGCCACCAGTTACTTCCTTGATATAGCCAGGTACGTCTTCCACTTCAAGACCATTGATGGTGACATCTGCACCGACTTCCTTGGCTAATTCCAATTTGTCATTATTGATATCTACAGCAATAACGTGGGCATTGAACACTTTTTTAGCGTATTGTACAGCAAGGTTTCCGAGTCCGCCAGCACCATAGATAGCGATCCATTGACCTGGTTCCAAGTGAGCTTCTTTAATCGCTTTGTAGCAAGTAACGCCGGCACAAGTGATAGAACTTGCTTGAGCTGGATCAAGACCTTCTGGAACTTTTACTGCATAGTCTGCTGTTACAATACATTGCTCAGCCATACCACCGTCAACAGAGTAGCCTGCATTTTTTACGGTACGGCAGAGAGTTTCGCGACCGGTTGTACAATATTCACACATACCACAGCCTTGGAAGAACCAAGCAACGCTGACACGGTCGCCGACCTTCAAGCTGGTCACATCAGGAGCGATTTCTGTAACAATACCGATTCCTTCGTGACCAAGAACGCGACCAGGAACCTTACCAAAATCACCATTGGCAACGTGGAGGTCAGTGTGACAAACACCACAGTACTCAATTTGGACCAAAGCTTCGCCAGCTTCAAGTGGACGAAGTTCTTTTTCAACAACGACAACACCAGTAGATTCTGGATTAACAACAACTGCTTTCATGGCAGACCTCCTATTTATTGCAGCACATTTTTTGAATGTGTTAATATAGATATTTTCTTGTTAATAATATCACAATGTGAACAAAAATGCAAGAGTAGAGAAGGAGGAACAAATGAATATAAAATTGAAAATTATCACGTAATTACTACAAAATTTTCAAAAAAATCTATTTACATGGAAGCGTTTTCTTGATAAACTAGTATCGTAAATGTTAGAGAAAGAATAAATGATAAAGATTTGTCTTACTTTATGTATTTTTCGACCAAACAAAGCAGAAACAAATCTGAATGTTTTCTGAAAACAGGAAAAAGTAAGCGTTTTCCAAAACAAAACAGAAAAATGTGAAAAAATTAACAATTTCTCTTTACAAATAAAATAAAAAATAGTACAATAACATTGTGAAAAAGTTAACAAATAGTTAGCGAGTATATTTGGAGGAACACAATGGCTGATAAAAAAGTAGTATCACCAGAAGAAAAGTTGGTAGAAGCGCGCAAGCACGTTGATGAGCTTGTTCAAAAAGGTTTGGTTGCTCTTGATGAGTTCCGTAAACTTGGTCAAGAAGAAGTAGACTATATTGTAGCTAAGGCTTCGGTAGCTGCTCTTGACAAGCACGGTGAATTGGCAATGCACGCTTTTGAAGAAACCAAACGTGGTGTATTCGAAGATAAGGCAACTAAAAACTTGTTTGCCTGCGAACACGTGGTTAACAATATGCGTCATACAAAAACAGTTGGTGTCATCGAAGAAGATGACGTTACGGGCTTGACTTTGATTGCCGAGCCAGTTGGTGTTATCTGTGGTATTACTCCAACAACAAACCCAACGTCCACTGCTATCTTCAAATCCTTGATTGCCTTGAAAACACGCAACCCAATCGTCTTTGCCTTCCACCCATCTGCTCAAGAATCTTCAGCTCACGCAGCGCGTGTTGTCTATGAAGCAGCTGTGGCAGCAGGTGCTCCAGAAAACTGTATCCAGTGGGTAACAAAACCATCTATGGAAGCAACTTCTGAATTGATGAATCATGACGGCATTGCGACTATTCTTGCAACTGGTGGTAACGCCATGGTGCGTGCGGCTTACTCTTGTGGTAAACCAGCTCTTGGTGTAGGTGCCGGCAACGTTCCTGCCTATGTTGAAAAATCTGCAAACATCCGTCAAGCTGCCCATGACATCGTGATGTCTAAGTCATTTGACAACGGTATGGTCTGTGCGTCAGAACAAGCAGTTATCATTGATAAAGAAGTTTACGATGAGTTTGTAGCAGAGTTCAAATCTTACAAAACTTACTTCGTTAATAAGAAAGAAAAAGCTCTTCTTGAAGAATACTGCTTCGGTGTAAAAGCCAACAGCAAGAACTGTGCAGAAGGCAAATTGAATGCGGACATCGTAGGTCGTCCAGCTGCATGGATTGCTGAACAAGCTGGTTTCTCAGTTCCAGAAGGTACAAACATCTTGGCAGCTGAGGTTGCTGAAATCGGTGAGAAAGAACCATTGACTCGTGAGAAATTGTCACCTGTCATTGCCGTCTTGAAAGTTGATGGTCGTGCAGAAGGTCTTGAAGCAGCTCGCCAAATGGTTGAATTCCACGGTCTCGGTCACTCTGCAGCTATTCATACGGAAGACGCAGAATTGGCGAAAGAGTTTGGTACAATCGTACGTGCTATCCGTGTTATTTGGAACTCTCCATCTACTTTCGGTGGTATTGGTGATGTTTACAACGCATTCTTGCCATCATTGACACTTGGTTGTGGTTCTTACGGACGCAACTCAATCAGTGATAACGTAAGTGCTATGAACTTGCTCAACATCAAGAAAGTAGGAAGACGTAGAAATAATATGCAATGGTTTAAAGTTCCTTCTAAAACATACTTCGAACGTGACTCTATCCAATATCTCCAAAAATGCCGTGACGTTGAACGTGTCATGATCGTTACAGACCGTGCCATGGTAGAACTTGGATTCCTAGATCGTATCATCGAACAATTGGACCTTCGTCGTAATAAAGTTGTTTACCAAATCTTCTCAGACGTTGAGCCAGATCCAGACATCACAACGGTTTATAAAGGTACAGAATTGATGCGTACCTTCAAACCAGATACAATCATCGCACTCGGTGGTGGTTCACCAATGGATGCTGCCAAAGTTATGTGGCTCTTCTACGAACAACCAACAGTTGATTTCCATGACCTAGTTCAAAAATTCATGGATATCCGTAAACGTGCCTTCAAGTTCCCAGAACTTGGTAAGAAATCTAAGTTTATCGCGATTCCAACAACATCTGGTACAGGTTCAGAAGTAACACCGTTCGCCGTAATCTCTGATAAAGCAAACAACCGTAAATACCCAATCGCTGACTACTCATTGACACCAACTGTGGCAATCGTTGACCCAGCACTCGTATTGACAGTACCTGCTCACGTTACTGCCGATACTGGTATGGACGTATTGACTCACGCTACAGAAGCATACGTTTCAACAGTAGCAAACGACTTTACAGATGGTTTAGCACTTCAAGCTATCAAACTAGTATTTGAAAACCTTGAAAGCTCAGTGAAGAATGCTGACTTTGTATCACGTGAGAAAATGCACAACGCATCAACTATGGCAGGTATGGCCTTCGCCAACGCATTCCTAGGTATTTCTCACTCAATGGCTCATAAGATTGGTGGACGTTTCCATACCGTTCACGGTCGTACAAACGCTATCTTGCTTCCGTACGTTATCCGTTACAACGGTACTCGTCCAGCTAAGACAGCTACATGGCCTAAGTACAACTACTATAAAGCAGATGAAAAATACCAAGACATCGCTCGTCTTCTAGGCTTGCCATGCTCAACACCAGAAGAAGCTGTTGCAGCATACGCACAAGCAGTTTACGACCTCGGTGAACGCATCGGTATCCAAATGAACTTGAAAGCACAAGGTATCGACGAGAAAGAACTCAAAGAACACTCTCGCGAATTGGCTCTTCTTGCCTACGAAGATCAATGTACCCCAGCTAACCCACGTCTAGCAATGGTTGACCACATGCAAGAAATCATTGAGGATGCCTACTACGGTTACAAAGAACGTCCAGGTCGCATCAAGTAAGGATTTTCGTCACGATACATCGTTGAAGCTCCTTGCCTAACTTTAGTTATGCCTACGTCGCTTTGCCTTGTCTCGTTTAGAAAATCATCTCTTGATGATTTTTGGAAAAACTGATTTCAAAATGAACATGTAAGTGTTTATTAACAAATCATTTCTTAATAATCCTTGTATAAACAATTGGACTAGCCTCCAAAGCTTTCTCAAACACCAGTTTACATGTAGTAGGCTGGTGTTTTGATATTTCGTAAGAGAAGGTAAGAGCCAAAACCGGCCTAGCGTTCGGTTTTTTGGTTTATCTTGCCAATTTTCTGTCAATTTAGGTGGGTTTTATGGTAGAATAGAAAAAATAGATTTTTTATGAGGGATACCATGACATTAGTATATCAATCAACACGCGATGCTAAAAATACTGTATCGGCTAGTCAGGCGATTTTGCAGGGCTTGGCGACCGACGGTGGTTTGTTTACACCGATTTCTATTCCAGCAGTTGACTTGGATTTTTCTGTTTTGAAAGACGCTTCTTATCAAGAAGTTGCTAAACTGATTTTGTCGGCTTTCTTGGATGATTTCACGGCAGATGAACTGGACTACTGTATCAACAATGCCTATGACAGCAAGTTTGACACGCCAGTTATTGCCCCAGTGGTTAAGCTAAAAGGTCAGTACAACTTGGAACTCTTCCGAGGGTCAACCATTGCCTTCAAGGATATGGCTTTATCTATCCTACCTTACTTGATGACAACTGCGGCGAAAAAACATGGTTTGGAAAATGAGATTGTCATCTTGACAGCGACTTCAGGCGATACAGGCAAGGCGGCTATGGCTGGTTTTGCGGATGTTCCTGGCACGCAAATCATTGTCTTCTACCCACGTGACGGGGTGTCTAAGGTTCAGGAATTGCAGATGACCACGCAGACAGGGGCTAATACCCACGTGGTGGCCATTGACGGTAACTTCGACGATGCCCAGACAAATGTTAAGCACATGTTCAACGATGAGGCCCTCCGTGCCAAATTGGCGGCCAAGAAACTCCAATTTTCATCTGCTAACTCTATGAACATCGGCCGCTTGGTACCACAGATTGTTTATTATGTCTATGCCTATGCTCAGCTGGTTAAGACTGGCGAGATTGCGGTGGGCGACAAGGTCAACTTCACCGTTCCAACAGGTAACTTCGGGAACATCTTGGCGGCTTATTACGCCAAACAAATCGGTCTGCCAGTTGGCAAGCTCATCTGTGCTTCCAACGAGAACAACGTTCTGACCGACTTCTTCTCGACAGGCGTTTACGACAAGAACCGTACCTTCCGCGTGACCACCAGTCCGTCCATGGACATCTTGGTGTCCTCTAACTTGGAGCGGTTGATTTTCCATCTCTTTGGCAATGACGCTGCAAAAACAGCCGAGCTGATGGAAGCCTTGAACACAGCTGGTCAGTATGACATTCAAGGGGCTGACGCGGATATCCTCTCTCTCTTTGCTGCCGCCTTTGCGACGGAAGAAGAAACGGCTGCAGAAATCAAGCGAGTCTATGACGAGTCAGACTACATTGAAGATCCACATACGGCTGTTGCTTCAGCTGTCTATAAACAGTATGTGGAGCAAACAGGTGACCAAACTCCGACAGTGATTGCTTCTACAGCAAGTCCTTATAAGTTCCCTGTGGTTGTGGTTGAGGCTGTGACAGGTCAGTCAGGTTTGACCGACTTTGAAGCCCTGGCAAAATTGCATGAGATTTCAGGTGTAGCCTTGCCACCAGCTGTGGACGGCTTGGAAACGGCACCTGTCCGCCACAATACCGTCGTTGCAGCTGCCGATATGCAGGCTGAGGTAGAGCGTTATTTGAGTGTTTAATTTCGATTCATTTTATGACAAACTGCTCATTTTGAACAGTTTGTTTTCTTTTTGCTGTTTAAATTAAAATTTACAGATAATTCAAAGAATGGTATACTATATAGGAATACTTGTAGATGAGGTGACGTATGGCACAAGAACAGGAGAAAATCTCCAGAGAAAAGAAAAAAGCCCTCTTGAAGCGGCTCAAAGAACGCATCAAACCCAAGATGAAACTGGTTTATTTGGCAGCCTTTCTATCCTGGGTCCAATTTTTGATGCGGATTATTTCCTTTTATCTGATTGCTCAGGGCTTTGTGACCTACTATGAGGGCGGACAGGTTGATTTAGTACAGTTTGTCCTCATCTTGCTAGGTCTCAATGCCTTTGGATATGGTGTGGCTCTGATTGCCAAACGCTTACAAGGAATAGGGTCTCAGTTTGCTCGGGATTCGCTCAAGCAGTCTTTCTTCGAGGCTCTCTTGGCCAAGGACGGTCAGTTTGAATCAAAGGCAACAGCGGCGGATGTCTTTAACATCGCTTCCCAGGGGATTGATAGTCTGGATACATATTATTCCTACTACATGGCTTCTTCCTTGCGGACCCAGTTCAACTGTGCGACCGTTCTCTTGCTGGTCTTTCTGATTTTCCCGCTTGGTGCGGTCATTTTCATCTTGGCCTTGCCTCTGATTCCCATTTCCATCATCGCCATGCAGAAGCGGTCCAAGCGGATCATGAATCGCTACTGGGGCTCCTACATGGATGTGGGCAATCTTTTCCTGGACGACCTCAAGGGGCTCAACACCCTCTATTCCTATCAGGCAGATGCGACCTATGAAAAGACCTTCAATGAACAGGCCGAGGACTTCCGCGATGCGACCATGGAGCTACTCAGCTTTCAGTTGCAAGCGGTAGGCTACATGGATGCGGTCATGTATCTGGGGATTGGCTTGTCTGGTTTTGTTGCGGTCAATAGCCTAGCGGCAGGCAATTTGTCCCTATTTAGTATGCTCTTTTTTGTCCTCATTGCGACGGAGTTTTTTGCACCCATACGGGAGCAGGGCTACGGCATGCACTTGGTGATGATGAATACCAAGATGGCGGATCGCATTTTTGGTTTCTTGGACAGTATGACAGCGGAGCGGGAAATCGATTCTGTCCATGTGCCTGCTTTTGACAGTCTAAAATTAGAAGATTTGGCCTTTGCCTACGGAGAAAAGCCAGTCTTGAAAGATATTTCCATGACCATGACGGCTGGAAAGGTCTATGCTTTGGCGGGCGAGTCTGGTCAGGGGAAAACGACCTTGGCCCAGCTGCTCTTGGGACGCTTGCGGGCGGATAAGGGAGCTATTTACTTGGGTCAGCAGGAGATTTCAGGTGTTAGTCAGTTATCTCTGAATGAGCAGGTCCTCTATGTGTCGGGCCAGTCAACCTTGCTCAACCAGTCAATCTATGAGAATTTACGCATGGCTTGCGACTGGTCTAAGGAGGACATCTTGGCCTGGGCAGATCAGCATGGGGTCTTGCAGTTTGTCAAGAATCTGCCAGACGGGTTGGACACGATTGTGGGCGATGACGGTGCTTTCTTGTCGCCTGGTCAACGCCAGCAGGTTATCTGTGCCCGTGCGGTCTTGGCAAAACGCTCCCTTTATATCTTTGACGAGGTGACGTCCAGCGTCGATCAGGACAATGAAGGTTTGATTTACGAATTGATAAATCTGGTAGCAAAAGATGCCATTGTCATCATCATTACCCATAAGATGAAACAGGTGGAGCAGGCAGATGACATCCTCTTCCTGTCTGCGGAGGGAGCTGTGACAGGCAACCATGCCACGCTTTATCAGACTAGCTTGGCTTATGGTCAGCTGGTTGATCAACAAAGAGAATTGGAGGAAGCCGTTTATGGATAAGAAAGAAATGCCGACGCTGGTGCTGATTCCGAGACTCTTGCAGTCCATGAAGCACCTCTTGCCACGGATTGCGGTGGCGGTCTGCTTTGCGGTCTTGGGACAGGTGGTGACCATTGCTATTCCAGTCATCTTGGTCTATCTGGCTTTTGCAGCCCTTACTGGCAATCCTGCTCCGCTATGGACCTTGGGAATCCTTATTCTTCTAGCTCTTTTACGTGGTGCCTTCCGCTATGGTGAGCATTACTTTGGTCACTATGTGGCCTTTCATACGCTGGCGGCCTATCGTCGTTTGATTTTCGCAAAACTGCGGGCCCTGGCTCCTGGGAAACTGGACCGACAGGACAGTGGTAGCCTGCTCAAGATGATTGGGGAGGACATTGAGGCCTTGGAAGTTTTCTTTGCCCATACCATTGCCCCGATTTGTACAGGGATTCTGGTGGCTCTTGGTCTGACAGTCTATTTTGGTCTATCTAGCTGGGGTTTGGCTTTGCTGGCTCTGGTGACCTATGCTCTGTTGGCAATTGCTATTCCAAATCAGTTTGCCAAGCAGCTGCAGCCCTTGCTCAAGGAGCAAAATGCTAGCCGTAAGGGCTATGTTTCCTACTTTATTGAAAGTCTTAAGAGCATGAAGGACCTGATGCAGTTCCAGCAGACAGATGCTCGTTTTGCCAAGCTGACGCAGAAAAGCCAAGAGGTCAATGGTCAGGAGCGAAAGGTCGCCCAGACTAACTTCATGCAGTATGCCGTATCCTTCTTGGTGGTGGGTTTGTCTATCATGGGCTTTGCCTGGCTGACCTTTGACTTGGTGGGCAGTCAAAACATGGACTTAGCGACAGGAGTAGCCCTGCTAGTTTCTTTCACTAGCTCCTTTGCTCCCTTCTTGGAGCTCAGCCGTCTGCCGCTTGGTTTCAAGCGGGCTATGAATGCTGGTCGCAATATCTATGCTCTTTTGGATGAAAAAGAAGCGGAGCGAACAGGTGAGCTTGTTGAGGTCAGCGTGACAGACATTGTTATTGAGCAACTGGACTTCGACTACGATGACCGAGAAACAGGGCTCTATCGGAACCTGTCTGTTCAGTTTGAACAAGGTGGTATTATTGGTTTGGTTGGTGAGTCTGGTGCAGGAAAATCCACCTTGATGAAATTGATCATGCGTTGGTATGATTGGCAGCAAGGTCAAATCCGCCTGTCTGGCTTGGATAGTCGGCAGGTAGATAAGGCTTATTTGCAGGGGGCGTTTGCCTATGTACCACAGGTGCCACAAATCTTCCGACAGACCATTCGAGAAAATCTTGTCTTGGGTCGTACGGATGTGTCGGATGAAACCATCATGGACTTGGCAGAAAAATGCCACATGAAAGGACGGATTTTGGCAGCACCGCAGGGCTTGGATACGCTTGTGGAGGCCAGTGATTTTTCAGCAGGAGAGGGGCAACGCTTGGAACTCATGCGGGCCTTGCTCAAAAATGCAGACTGCTATATCTTTGATGAGCCAACTAGTAACCTAGATTCGCTCAATGAAGCCCGCTTTATCCAACTGGTTAAGGAACATTGTCAGGGCATGGTCTTCTTGATTTCTCATAGAAGCTCGACCATGGCCTGTGCGGATGTTATTTTCCGCTTGGAAGACGGACAATTAGTAAAGGAAAAATAAATGAAGAAATTACAAGTAAAAGATCTGATGGTAACAGGGGCTTTTGCTGCCCTCTACTTTGTTTGTGTTGGTCTAGGAACCTTGTTGAGTTTGGTTTTTGATCGCTCGGGTAATATGATGTATGCACCTGCTGGAGCAGCCCTTTTGGCAGGACCTGTTTATATGTTATTGGTAGCCAAGGTTGATAAATTTGGTTCAATTAGTCTGGTTGGAGCAGTAATGGCATGTTTCTTTTTCCTATCAGGCTATATGACAGCGGCCTTTCTCCCAAGTTTGACCTTTGGTTTTTTGGCAGAAATGGTAGCGAAGTCAGGTCGCTATAAACAAAAATGGACCAATCTTCTTAGCTATGTCATTTTCTCTTTTGGAAACTTAGGACCTATTATTCTTATGTGGTTCATGCGAGATGCCTATGAAGCTAGTCTATTGGCACGTGGAAAATCAGCAGAATACATCGCTCGTGTCATGCTTGATTTCACTCCAGAGAATGTGCTATGGTTGTCAACGACCATTATCTTAACAGCTCTTATCAGTGGTTTGTTTGGTCAATATATGCTTCAGCGCTATTTTAAACAATCAGGTTATCTTTCATGAAATTAGATGCTCGTACAAAAATTCTTCTCGTCATCTTCACTAGTTTTACCTATGGGATGAGGCTTACAATATTAGAAAATGCAGTGCTGGTCTTAGGCCTTAGCCTGCTTTTCTGGTTTTCTGGAAAGCGGAAAATGGCTATAATGAGTCCGATAGCCTATTCTATTTTTTGTCTGTTGTCCTATATTACATTTTTACCAGAATGGCTGACGCATTTGTTGCTGGTATTGACCTATACATGGCCTCCGCTTTTGGCAGGACATCTATTACTGATGACGACAAGTGGTTACGAACTCATTCATGGCTTGCGGAAATGGCACCTGCCAGAGGTATTTCTTTTGACGTTGGGAGTAATGTTTCGTTTCCTACCTGCCATTAAACAGGATGCTCGTACGATTTGTGCCTCTTTGAAGGTTAGAGGAATTTTTTTACGGAAGAGAGATGTGGTTTGTAAGCCACTCCAGTACATGGAGTTTTTCTTGGTTCCCTTGATGATGTCTCTCTTGCGAACAGCTCAGGAACTGACAGTAGCCAGTCTGACAAAAGGTTTGGCTGTATCTACGAAATCACCTGCATATATTCGGTCGTCTTGGACCGTGCTAGATTGGAGTCTTTGTTTATGTTGTCTCGGTTTTCTGATTCTCGTCCGGCTGTGACGGTAAAAAATGTAGCATTAACTTATTCAGGGGCAGATAAACCAGCCTTGCAGATAGAGGATTTGACCATTCCAGAAGGCCAGTGTGTTGTTTTATGTGGGCAGAGTGGCTCTGGGAAGTCTAGTTTTCTCAAGGTACTGAATGGTTTGACGCCAGAATATTATCCTGCTCAGCTTTCGGGACAAATTTTCTTAGGGGACTTGGATTTACAAAAATCTAGTCTGGAAGAAACATCTCGGCACATTGCTTCAGTCTTTCAGCATCCGTCTACTCAATTTTTTCATAGTCAGGTCTTGCAGGAATTGGTTTTCCCTTGTGAAAATCAGGGTTTGTCAAGAGAAGAAATCGAGAATCGCCTGGCTTGGGTTATGGAATTATTTGGTTTGGCTTCTCTTAGCCAGCGAACGATTTCCAGTCTATCAGGTGGTCAGCAACAACGTCTAGCCTTGGCCGTTGCAGCTATGCAAGGGACAGGTGTCTTGGTTTTAGATGAGCCGACTGCCAACCTAGATCAGGAAGGGATTGCGATTGTACAGGACATCTTGAAAACTTTAAAAAGCCAAGGAAAGACCATCATTATTGCCGAGCATAGACTGTCTTATCTCAGTCAGTTGGCAGATCGCTATTTATATTTTCAAGATGGGCAAGTGGTGACGGATTATCTAGCAGATGAGTTTTTAAGTCGGACAGAAGAATGCCGTCAGGATATGGGACTGCGTTGTTATGACTCGGAGCCTTATGGGCGGGCAATAGCGGAGCTGGCAGACCAGTTTGTTAATGATAAAGAGGGTTTACTTGTTGAAAATTTATCGGTAAGTCAGAAAGAGAATACTCTCTACGAGATTGAAAAACTTTGCTTGGCACCAGGACAGGTGGTGGGTTTAGTTGGATCGAATGGTTCTGGAAAAACAAGCCTTGCTCGTTATCTGGTCGGTTTAGCGGAAGATAAGAAGAGTAGGATTTCTTGGCAAGGTCAAACCTTGTCTGGTCGCCAGAGATTGGAAAAAACAGCCTTTGTTATGCAGGATGTTCGACTCCAATTATTTGCGGAAAGTGTTAAGCGAGAACTTACTCTTGGAAGGAAAAATAGAGCTGTCGATGAACATTTGGTAGCTCGTTTTGGTCTATCGGAGTTGTTGGAGAGGCATCCGGTTAGTTTATCGGGTGGTGAACAACAGCGCGTGATGATAGTGGCCAGCTTACTGGCAGATAAGGAAATTTTCATTTTTGATGAACCGACGAGCGGCTTGGATTTGAGAGGAATGCAACAAGTTGCTTCTGCTTTAGTAGACTTAAAAATGAAGAATAAGTTGGTTTTGTTAATTTCTCACGATGAAGAGCTATTGAATCTTGTTTGTGATAAAATAGTAGATATTAAACAGTTGAAATAGAGATTATGAACAAACAAACCTATAAAGAAATTTTAACCATTGCCTTTCCAGCCATGGGGGAAAACCTTCTCCAGATGTTAATGGGGGTAGTAGACTCTTATCTAGTAGCCAGTATTGGCATCGTGGCTTTGTCTGGAGTTTCCCTTGCTAATAATATTTTAGCCGTCTATCAGGCGGTTTTTATTGCCCTGGCAGCAGCGGTGTCTTCTCGTTTGGCTCAGTCTTTGGGTGAAGAGGCCTCAGAAGGCATTGGAGGAACTGCTAGTGAAAGTGTCAAGTTTACAGTTTTTATCGGTCTCCTTTTAGGGATTTTTTCAGTTCTGGCAGGTCCAATAGTACTTACTAGCTTGGGGGCAGAGTCAGAAGTGGTACAGGCTGGTGGTCTTTATTTGATATTGGTTGGTGGGGGAGCGCTTTTTTTGGGACTTATGACAAGTTTGAGTGCAATCTTACGAACCTTGGGGGAACCACGTTTTCCTATGTATATCAGCCTGCTCTCTAACATTTTAAATGCACTATTTTCAGCATTTGCAGTCTTTGTGCTTCATGCAGGTGTAGCTGGGGTTGCGATTGGAACGGTATTATCGCGATTGATTGGTTGTAGCCTGCTTTGGTCTCGCTTACCAATTTCTTTAAAACCATGGACCTGGTTCTTTGATAAAGAACTGCTTAGACTTGCCCTGCCAGCAACTGGTGAACGATTGATGATGCGGGTGGGAGATGTGGTAGTCGTAGCTTTGATTACCAGCTTAGGAACAGCGACGGTAGCTGGAAATGCGATTGGAGAAACCCTGACGCAGTTTAATTATATGCCGGCTTTAGGGATTGCTACCGCGACAATCATCCTTACAGCGAAACACAGACAGGATAAGGCTATGGTCCGACATATTTTTCGAACAAGCTTTGGCCTTTCTTTGCTGTTTATGTTTTTTGTGGCTGGTGTGACTTATTTTGCGGGGCCTTTCCTAATCAGTCTTTATACTAAGGATATTCAAGCGGTACAAGCTAGTCAAACAGTATTATTTTATGCCATGTTGGGAGTTCCCTTTACAGCAGGCACTCTTATTATGACAGCTCTTTGGCAAGGTTTGGGAAATGCTAGATTACCCTTTTATGCCACAACTATCGGTATGTGGCTAGTGCGGATTGGCATAGCTTATTTACTTATAACATTTTTTAAAATCGGTTTGTCAGCCATTTGGATTGCAACGATTTTAGATAATGCCTTCCGAGCAGGGGTGCTATTTTTTCAGTATAGGTATTCAAAACAAGAATCAATTTAAGATAAGGCTAAGAAAATTTTCAGTTTCGTTTAAGTTTGTAGCTATATACTATATTCAAGCTAGAAATAGCAAACAACTTTTCTTTTTCATATAATCTCCTAGAGAACAGTCGGCATTGGTCGGCTGTTTTCGTTATGGCTTCGAGCCAGTTTTTCTCGTAGAGAAAAACAAGAAAACCACCAGCTATGCTGGTGGCTGCCAAGGC